>JAFUEE010000051.1 GCA_017464085.1 Pseudomonadota bacterium | reverse complement strand
CTCCAAAGCGTAAACATAACATCCTCCTTATTATTTCATAGCGAAATAATCAGTTAATCAAATCAAATGGCAGCAATCAAATCCACATGAACCATTCATGCGTCTCTGTCATCCAACGAGCCAAGAAGATGTGCACGCCTTCGGACGTGTCAACCCCGACCTGCATTTTTTTTCGCACTGCTCATGCCATGCTTCGCTGTCGAGTTTCTCAATACGTTTTCCGTCACAAGGATGTTGCATGTCCTTTTTCTTTTCAACATCCACGACGAAAAAAGGAAGCGCAATCACGCTTCCCTGATCATTGTATCCAGACGCTTTAACCGATGACATGCAAGACAACCATCAGTCGACAATATAGAAATCAATAGAAGTGACCACGCGAACGACTTTGCGCTGTTCCATGCCTTCTTCGGCATCATTGACGGAAAACCACCCCTGAGAAGCCTGTTTAATTTTTCCAACTGCACTGTTGGAATCAAGCGCAAACTTTTCAGCGGCCTCACGGGCATTTTTCGTCGCTTCTGCAATCATTTCCGGCTTGATATCATTCAAGCCTATAAAGTCATAATTTGGCTCTGAAATATAGAATTCCTTATCCGTGCCGTCAAATTCAGTCGTATGCATATAAGCATTGCTGATTGCCTTGAGATTGTTCGTTCGGACAAGAATATGCTGCGAGATATCCGCTTTGGAGGGATGCTGGACAATGTCGTAGCCTATTCTTTTGCCCTCATCATTATACTTTGTTTCTTTCGTGGTGTATGACTTGCGGAAATCAATATCCGGTTTATCCAGAATAAGATCCGCCTCAGTCAGGCCATTCGATTTCAGATAAGTTACAATCTCCGCATTGCGCTCATCAAAGAGCTTATGCGCCTCCTCAAGCGTTTCTGCCGTGACAGAAAAATTGACACGCATTGTCGCGAGATCGGCATCGACTTCGCGTTCGGAAAGCCCCCGGACGGAAACCACACGATCCGGTTTGGCAATCGTGCTGAAGCCCGCTGCAATTTTGCCGAATCCTCCGGAAATGACAGCAGCCGAACACACGAGTGATACACCAAGCAGAATGCCCAGAACAAGCGCCTTAATGATTTGAGTTTTGCTTTCGTTCATCACCACCCTCCTTTGAATGTGACGCATGCCAGGCTTCTGCCCGTCTGACATGCCCTCCTCTACTTCAATCCTCTCCGTATCAACAGCGGTTCAACTGAGGGCGCACGACCTGCAAAATCTTTATAAAGCTTCATGCAGTCATCCGTATACCCCTTCGACAGAATAGTCTTGCGCAGGCGATCGCCATTTTCGCGGGACAATCCATGTGTCTTGAACCAGTCCTCTGCATCCGCATCAATGACCTCAGACCACATATAAGCATAATAGCCTGCAGCATATCCGCCGGCAAAAACATGATTGTAGTAAGCCGTGCGATAGCGCGGCGGCGTTGTCGGAATATCTAGCCCAGCTTCGCTCAGAAGCATCTTTTCTACACCTGCAAGATCATCATGCGGCAGCGCCTGAAGCTGCTCAAGCGTCATCTGATGATATTTTTGATCGAGAACTGCCGCTGCAAGATGCTCGGTCGTCATATAGCCCTGATTAAACTTCGATGCTGCGTTGACTTTGTCGATGAGCGCCTGAGGAAGTTTCTCCCCTGTCTGATAATGGACGGCATAGTGATCGAGAACCTCCGGCCAGAGCGCCCAGATTTCGTTGAACTGCGACGGGAATTCCACAAAGTCCCTGGGCACGCGCGTGCCTGCAAAGCGAGGATAAGTGACATTCGAGAACATTTCGTGAAGCGCATGCCCGAACTCATGGAAAACCGTCGTCACTTCGTCAAACGTCAGGAGCGTAGGCTCTCCAGCCGCCGGCTTGGCAATGTTGATCTGATTGAGCACGACCGGGCGGCTCCCCTTGAGTTTCGACTGCGAATCGAGATTTGCTTTCCAAGCGCCACCGCGCTTGGAAGGCCGCGCATAATAATCGGCGATAAACAGCGCAAGCGGGGAACCGTCCGCATCGAACACTTCAAAGACTTTCACATCCGGATTATAGACCGGAACATCCTTGCGTTCCTTAAATGTCACCCCGTAGAGCTGATTGGCCGCATAAAATACGCCGTTCTGAACGACATTGCCGAGTTCAAAATAAGGCCTGAGCGCATTGTCATCAAAATCATATTTCTGTTTGCGCAATTTTTCCGCATAGTAGAACCAGTCATACGCAGCGAGTTCAAAACCGCCCTTTTCGGCATCAATCAGCGCCTGAAGCTCTGCGCTTTCGCGTGCAAGACTCTGTTTTGCAGGCTCGACAAAGCTGCGCTGCATCTCATTGACAGCATCTTTGTTTCTGGCGACCGTGACATCGAGCGAATAATCGGCATACGTCGCATAGCCGAGCATATTGGCGCGCTGCGTGCGCAGTTCGGCGATTCTGAAGGCATTTTTTGAATTGTCGGATGCATTGCCGCGCAAACCGCGAGACACCGACGCTTCATGTATCCGCTTCCTGGACTCGCGGTTGTTCAGCGACTTGAGCACAGGCTGTATCGTCGTATTTTTGAGCGCAATCAGGTATTTGCCCTCAAAACCGCGATCACGGGCTGCCTCCGATGCATTCTTAATCTCGCTCTCGCTGAGGCCATCAAGCGCAGACGCATCCTCAAATATCACTGCAGAATCGTTCGTTTCCGACAAGATATTCTGCCCGAAAGTCGTTGTCAGCGTGGCAAGCTCGGCATTGATCCGCATAATCTGAGCTTTTTCTTCAGCAGTAAGCTTTGCCCCCGCTCTCACAAAGTCCTTATGATATTCTTCGAGCAAACGCATCGATTCTGCATCAAGCCCCAAATCATTGCGTTTCTGATAGAGCGCATCAACACGCTGAAACAGCTTGTCGCTCAAGAAAACAGCATCATTATGCGCCGCAAGCTTGGGCGCGATCGCTTTCTGAACATCCCTGATCGCGTCATTGGTGTTCGCGCCGGCATCATTTGAAAAATACATTGCCGTCCTGTCCAAAAGCTCCCCGCTGAGTTCAAGCGGTATAAGGGTGTTTTCGAACGTCGGCTCGGCCTCTTGATTGATAATCTGCTCTATTTCTTCAAGCTGCTGAGCCATGCCTGCTTCAAATGCCGGCATATAATGCTCGGGACAGATTTTCGTGAAATCCACAACGCCATAGGGAAGCTCGCTTTTCTGTGCAAATGGATTGTCTGGTTCAAGCATAGTCTTGTGCGTAAACATAAAAACAGCCTTTTCGGCCTGATGTTCCTGAATAACAGGTTCAACAGGAGCTTTTGCAGTCCCCGCGCAACCAGTAAGAGATAAGACAAGTGACAGTGTCAGGAGTAAATGCCGTTTCATAGATCTGCTCCATAAATGTTCAAAGATGCCGGACGCCATCAAGCTGTTCCCAAGCCCACCCCGGCATAACAAAAAGAAAGCGCGCCGTATGCAGCATGCATAGGCGCGCTCAAGCCGGGCGTATCGGCCAAAGGTCGAAAGCCCGGCCACTCAATTATTTTTCAAATTTCGCAAACCAGCCAGAGAGCGCCTTGTCAATCTCCCCAGCAACCACCCTGTAAACCTCAGGCTCCCGCCCCATTGGATCCTCGATATCGTCTTTAGGCTCGGGAAGATAGTGACCGAGCAAGACAATTCGTGGTTCAGCCTCCGGAGATATCCGCGCAACATCGCGCTTGAGATCCCGAGTCATGACAAAAATCGCATCAGCGGCCTGTATCATTAATAATGTGAGTGCACTCGAGCGATGGCTCTCGAGGTCAAGCCCATTCTCACGAGCCGTCTCTTTCATCTCGGGAGCAGCCTCTCGCCCGATCAGCTTGAGCGTGCCAGCCGAGGCCACGCGGACTGAGCGGTGCTTCTGCTTTGCAAGCTGCTCAAAACGAGCCGCCGCATACGCGGAACGGCACATATTTCCGCAGCAGACAAACAAAACCCGTTCGGGAAAAACGCCCATCGGAGGAAGTTTATGTTCTGATTCGTGTTTGACAAGCTCCGGCGTATGTGCCGGAGCCTGTCTGTACTGTTTTGCCTGAAACCCAAACAGGCGATCTCGTAAACGTTCGATAAATGACATGGATCAGGGCATCGGTGCGAGAACAGGCAGCTTTTCTGAGGGGGAAGGTTCATAATCGAGCACAGAAAGCCCAGTCGTGCTCGTCTTAGAACGCTTTTTGAGCATCTTGTGCTGATCTGGAATATTTGTCGTCTTCATCCAGAGCTGGAAATTGGCGCCCGTCTGCATATTGTAGTGATAATCATCAACCTCCGCGACCCCGAGTGAACGCATCTGGCGAGTTCTCAACACAAGAGAATTATCTGCAAAGGGCATATTGACGATATTACGGCGGTATTTGGCATCATAAGTAAAGTAATGCTCAGCATTCGAAGGATAAAGAATCGTCATCTTCATGCCGGTATGATTGAGTGCCTTTGCGATATCGAGCATTGCCATATCGCCTGTGAGATCGCCGCAGATCGGGAATACTCGATGATTTTCCCAAAGCGTCTTGATGCGCTTGAACTGAGCCTCATCGGTGATGAAGGTGCCAAGAGGTTCAGTAAACTGCTTGGCATTTGCGCCATATTGCTTGGCGTCTTCAGCAGCCTTGTCTTTCAGGAACTGCCCGAGTACGGTGTATTTGCGTTTGATTCTGTTAAAACGGCCTGTGACTTCCCCACAACCGATCTTCCAGGCCTTCATTGCGGCATCCACCTTGTCCGGAAAATATTTTTCAAGTGCAGCCTTCATTTTGGCAGCGTTATCTTTTTTCCAATATGTGCGGAATTCCTCTATATTTTCAGAGGCCATGAAGGCTGCGCCATAAGCAAAGTGAAGGTTCGTGATCATGCGGTCAAAATCCATCGGAATCACGATCGAAGCATTGCTCCAAGCAGCGAGCATATAGACCTGATCCGTCCCCACGCCCGCGAGCACGCCGCCCTTATCTTTGATATGCGGATACCACACATAGTGCGCATTCTCGTTGGAAACCCAGTAATGCGCATCGCGAACAAGCGCATCGGGATCGGGATCAGAACGCACCGCCTTGAACTGAGCCTCAATTTCCTGAGGCAGCATCTGAGATGGATCATTCGCCTTGCTGATCGCATCCTGTTCCGCTTGCGCAGTCTGGGCAAAAGCAGTCTCCGCCGCCATCGTTATGGGCAATACACTCAGCATTGCAGCAAACACCCAAATCACTTTTTTCATATCAGCCTCCGTCGCCTAAAAAAAGCCCGAACAGGGCTTATAATCTATTTTTCTGCAAAAAGAAAAAGTGAGAAGTACACAGCCTTCAGAGCCTCAACCAATCGAGCTGTACCGTGACACATCGCAGATCGACACGCCTCGAACATACAGTTTTCCAGAACGGCGATTCTCAGAGCTGTCCGGACTGTCCGCATCCAATGCAGACAGTATGTGGCTTATTGCAAAATATGCACCCAATGTCTTTATAAATTTTACTCCCAGGGTACAAAAAAAGCGATGCGCTCTTGCTCGGAAAGCGCATCCTCGAGTTTCAAGCAAAAACTCCCCCACAGCGCAAACTTCTTGCTTCTGCTCAAACAAACATGTGCTGTCACTTGGCGTACACGATATTGTAAGTGCCGCCATCCTTGAATAGCGTAGACGGATCAATCATCTCGGGCACGATCGTATCGGAGTTGAATTCCGTATCGTAAAGCAAGGCATTACTTGCATAGCCGTGCAATTCGTCAGCTCTAGCGAAATGCTGTCCCACATACTGCTTGCTGTTATCGGGAATCTCCACATGGTGATACGACAGAGTTTCGCCACTGCCAATTGTCAGGGAAGCGGCTTCAGCAAAAACTGCAGCTTCAGTCCTGTTGTAAGGCCATTCGGCACCAGTCCCTTCTGTGCTCAGAACGAATCTGAAACGCGGAGAGATCGTGATCGCATGAGAACTCTGGTTCTTTATGGATATGTTCACGAACACATTGCCCGTCGATGGCTGCATTGGAACTTCATTGGTCGCGTATATGATCTCGTAAGAGCCGCCATCCGTAAACAGCGTTGCTGGATCAATCATCTGAGGCACGAACGTCTCGGAAACATGATTCGTGTCGTAAAGCAATACATTATTTGCATACGCCCCTAATTCCGATGAGCGTGCAAAATGCCGCCCCACATACTGCTTGCTATCGCCAGGTATCTCGACATTGCTGAATGATCGCGTTTCACCACTGCCAATCGTCAGCGCATCGCCCCCGGCAAAGCTTGCACGTTCTGTACGATGACAGGGATATGCCGCACCTGTTCCCTCCGTGCTCAGCACAAACCTAAAACTCGGTGAAATCGTGATCGCCTTGGAGCTATCGTTTTTTATGGATATATTCACGACTGCATTGCCTGATAAAGCCTCATGCGGCATATCTGATACGACGATACAGCCAGCAACAGCGGGAATCCCGCTCACACTGCATTTCTGCCCATTTGGACATGAGGTGACTTGCCATACGTCGGAAGTACAAGTCTTAAGCGAATCATGATCACAATCCGTCGCCCCTTCTGTGCATTGAGCCTCTGGCTTTTTAGACACGCATCGCGTCTCTGCGCCCAAAACCACACAGACCTTGCCGTCTTCTTCACATGCCTGTTTTTCCGCATCTGCGCAATCAGTCCTTGGCTCAGGCATCTGTCCAGTCTCAGCCTCGCAGGCGGTAACATTCCCTACCTGTTTGCACACCTTGTCACTGACAGCGCAATTTTCGCTCTGCACCCAGTGAAAATCGCCATTGCAGACATACCGAACATCATTTTCGCATTTAGACCATTCCGACTCGCAGTCATGCCCAACCTGCGGTTTATTGAGGCTTTCGTATGTTTCCTGCGACATGCATGTGTACGTCGTATTTTCTTTCGCACACACCATGCCATCACATGGTGTCTTCACCATCACACCGTCAGAACTGCAGGACAACAAGATATTGCCCAAACAGCCTGTCTCTCCAGGATGACACGTCTCAATAACTTGCCCTGACGGCCCGTTCTCCCCTGCAATGATTTCACGGTCACCTGAAACACTTTCTGCACATCCCGATAAGATCGACCCACAGAGCAATACCAGACCAAGCGAACGTTTCATACAGCCTCTCCTCTATTTCACACACTGATATATTCTTTCTATCATAAATCATTCGAGTTGCAATATCAATTCCTTTCCCGTTCCCACTCGACACGCATGTCCCATAAGCTTATCAAGCACAAAAAAGCGCCTTTCCCAACGGAAAGACGCCACGATGAACAGCCCTGTCACAGCACAGCTCTACAGAATGCCCGCAGACTTTTACAGCATCGAATTCAAAGCCCGCAATACTCAAACCCGCTGACGAGTTCTTTTTGATCGCGCAACAAATTCCGTGCGTCAAAAAGGAATGGCGTGCGCATGAATGTGCGAATCTTCGCCCAGTCCACGGAGCGATAAAATGGCCATTCCGTCGCAATAATCAGCGCATCCGCATCTTGGGCCGCCAGTTCAGGATCATCGCAAAAAACAATGCCCAAATCTCTATAAATAACACGCGCAAGCGCCAGTCCTTCCGGGTCATGCGCAACGACGACTGCCCCACGGCGCATCAGCTCACATGCGATATCGACCGCCGGACTATTGCGCACATCATCTGTCTTGGGCTTGAATGTCAACCCGAATAACGCGATACGCTTGCCAGCAAGCGTATAAAGCTTTTCCAATACCTTGTGAACTAAGCGCGTTTTCTGGCGCTCATTGACATCAACCGCAGCCTGAACAATCGGCATCTCGTAATCGTAATCTTTCGCCATGCTCAACAAAGCGAGTGAATCCTTGGGGAAACAGCTTCCGCCCCATCCCAAGCCAGACTGGAGAAAATACGGCGCGATGCGCTTGTCCATCCCCATCCCGCGGCTGATATCTGCCATATTGCCACCCAATTTTTCAGCCAAACCAGCAATCTCATTTGCATAGCTGATCTTGAGTGCAAGAAATACGTTCGAAGCGTACTTGATCATCTCCGCTGAGATCTGGTCTGTGCGCAGGCACTGCGTTTCAGGACGCTTTGACGGCGCATCGATGAAATCGGGCATCTCAAACGTCTGCCTGATAATCGGCTCAAACAGAGCATAGAGCATGGCATAAGCGATATCATCCTTCGTCCCAATGACAAACCTGTCTGGATAAAACGTATCGAGAAGCGCCGTCCCCTCACGCAAAAACTCAGGATTTGATGCAAAGTGCAGATATGCATCATTCCCCCCATCTGCCGTTACGCACATGCGAATCTTTCGCTCGAGCATTTCATTGACGCCCACAGGCACTGTCGATTTGACCACGACCGTCACATCGTGATCCGGCTTGAGCGTCCGGCCAATATCCTCAGCTGCGCTCATCACATAGGCAAGATTGGCCTCCCCATTGGGCAGCGAAGGCGTTCCCACGGCAATAAAAATCACATCTGCACTCTGGATGCATTCAGCAAGGTCTGTCGTAAAGCTCAGATCAAGCGGCAATCTGAGAAGCGCGTCTAACCCCGCTTCAGATATCGGGGCTTTTCGAGATTTCAACATTTCTATCTTGTGGGCATCGACATCGACGCCCCAGACAGAATGACCGATATATGCCAGGGCTGCAGCCGTATTAATGCCGACATACCCCGTTCCTATGGTTACAACATGCATCTATTTTCCCTCAACGAGCCCGGACGCCCGCCGCCCGGGATGCGCTCATATACTCCATTTCCTAGCATAAAATCGAGAGCCTCTTTTCATGCGCAAGCAAGGCACTTTTTTTGTCCGCTCCTGCCGCAAACAAAAACGGATCGCCAGTTTTGGAAATCACCCGATGACACGGCACCAGGATATGAAACGGATTGCGTCCAACTGCAGTCCCGACTGCGCGACATGCCCCTGCCCTCCCAATCGCGCGCGCAATATCCTGATATGTCCGCACCTCTCCAAAAGGAATCGCGCTGACAGCATCATACACATCTTGAGAAAACGCCGTCATCTGACAAAAAAGTTTCATCGCCCCAAGATCAGGCTGAACCGCACATCCTGACAGATATCCCTCAAACCAAGCCTGGAGACACGCAAGATGTTCAGGCATACCGTCAAAATCCTTTCTCGGCTCAGAAGGCATTTCAGGCGTAATGTGAATGCCGTAGATATGGCATGCGTCATATCCGACAGACACGCCTCCCCCTCCAAAAAATGGCACGGGTATCCAAAATAGCGCCACAGCCATCCTCACAGCTCGCCTTGGCACGGCTCCACATCAAAATAGCCGCATGGTGCCTGCGCTACAGTCTCTGCCTCGCCACATCTCAACGATATCTGAACATACGGCTTAGCCGCCAGCAGACAATAATACCACAGCTTTGTCAGATCAAACCTAAGGACGACAGGCGCATACCAAGCAGCAACCTGCCCGCCGATAATCTCCCCGGCAACAAGGAAGCGAACATCAAGTATTTTTTCATTCCGGCGAATCCAGCACTCTGGCGCATCGACATAAAGCGCGCGATCAGGCACACGCGACAACATCACATCGCGCGTCAATGTTCGCTCAAGCGCAATGCCCATCGCCAGATTCCTGCACCTCCCGCCCCCATCCGGCGTATTCATACACCTGGAAATATCGTAGATCAAACGTCCCGAACGCGTGATATCCACATTCAAATGATGCGCTTCATGCCCCAATACAGCCATAGCCCATCCAGAAAGGACAAGCCCCTTGCTGTCAAAGCCAAACACCTCTTCAGAAACGGCACTGCCCCAGATACCACGCGCCAAATCACCTGCATCTGGCATCGCGGGATGTGCTGATATTTCAAACACCGGCTCAGAAAAGCAATATCGCGGAAGCGAGATTTCCTGCCTGCCCTGCTCGCTCCTCACCATCAGAGCCTGATCCAGCCAAGCCTCAAACCTAAAAACCGTCCGAGTGTCTGCCAAGCTATAAAGCGTTTCTTCATGCAAAGCGAGCCTCAAGCTTCCATGCCAATCGACCTCGCGTGCAAAAGGCTGCGTCCGTCTTGCAAGCTCATGCAGCAGTCCTGCATACATGGGGTCATCCAGTTCAAGCCAATGCGCATCGAAACACATTGACGAACACTCCTCTCCAGACGCAGAACAATCACCGGAAAAAGAAAGCGCATAAAGCGCATGCCTGTCGAATGCCTGTCTCACGTCTGCAAGCCGATCGCCACTCGTGCCCCATACGCCACATAGCCGAGCGCCCTGACACAGCCGTCTCACGCTTTCAAGAAGCGCAGCATCTCCAGGCAGCCCGGCCTTTCCCTGTACGAGGTCAGCTGCTGCCGTTCCTGTGCCAGCCCGGACTATCATACGGCATGACATTTCATCATTAAGCTCATGCGCGATTTGTTTTGAATCAACTTTTTCCGTGCGGACGCGGCTCTTTCGAACCCAAATAACCGCATCTTCCGCGCCGCACCGGTCGGCCTGTTTCAGGAGCGACATCGCGAGCGCTAAATCCATAGCAAAACTCAAATTAAAAAGTGCGCGAGGCGGGAGTCGAACCCGCGGCCTTTGGCTTCGGAGGCCAACGCTCTATCCAACTGAGCTACCCGCGCAAAATATTGATGCTATACGAAAAAAGGCCCAACTTCTTGGACCTTCTTAAAGCGAGAGACGGGGCTCGAACCCGCGACGTCAACCTTGGCAAGGTTGCACTCTACCACTGAGTTACTCTCGCAGACGGTCTGATCAGAAAAGCGAGAGACGGGGCTCGAACCCGCGACGTCAACCTTGGCAAGGTTGCACTCTACCACTGAGTTACTCTCGCAGACCATATCATAAATTGACAAAGAGCAAGAAGCGAGAGACGGGGCTCGAACCCGCGACGTCAACCTTGGCAAGGTTGCACTCTACCACTGAGTTACTCTCGCATCTTTGCCAATCAACCTTCCAACTGACTGGCAAGCGCGGCTTTTACGCGCTTGAAACGCTCATGTCAACACTTTTTTAATTTTTTCAGCACTCAACGCCTAAATTCCGGCTCTTGAACCCCATAAAGCGCTTGAATCATCTCATGCTCTGGAAGCTTCTGAAGCTCCCTGATCTCTTCTTTCGCTTCGTCCACGGAGTCCGCCTCGGACTTTTCAGCATCTGGCATCTCCGCCGGACCGTAAATCGCCATCACGCCGTCCTCGTACCGCATATCTTCAGGCGACACGTTCCCCAACGGCGCTTCGCCATCATAGGCGGGATCGCCCTCGACCGGGCCATAAATCACCATCACATCGCCTTCGGATGACGGCATCTGCACCGCATCGCCTGCCTGCGTCCCTGCCTCCGGCGCCATATCTTTTGCATCCGGGGAGACATCCGGAACATTCCTGGCCTCCGCATGCCTGTCACATCCGCCTAGAAAGCTCATGACAGCCAGCCCGGCAATTATCCCGATCCCTTTCAAAACTCGCTTCTTCATCACGATCTCCGATCTCGTCATGGAACGCTCACGGTCCTTTTCTGTACTGTCGGGGGAAGACTCCCCCTGCGCGGCTATGTGCTCGAACGGCAGCCGGCACTTGCCCAGCTGCCGTTCTGCGCGCATACGCCGCTACCCCCTCGACTATTTTGACTCATAGCCCTCAAAACACCTCGGCAAGTCGGCTCCGCCTGATTGCCCCCACCGATACACTATTTCTTCTCCCTGCCCACGCCCATCATATTCTGGAGCGCAAGACCGCCTCCAGGCAACACTTCATCTTGCGGCCGTGCCTGGGGCTCTCCCAATGGGATTCCCGGCTCCATTTCATCTGGCTTCTCGGCTGGCTTTCCAAACTTGACCTCGCTCTCCGCCGCGAGGCGCTTCATCTCCGCGAGCTGCTTTTCAAAAGCCATCGGCTCGATCACTTCGCGCATGCGCGCGATCTCTTCATCCGAAGGCATCACAAAAGGCTGAGGCTCCGGCGGCTGCTCGTCTGAACTCTCCATAAATTCAACACGATTTTCCTTGCGGAGATCAGGATCCTGATAGACCCACTCATAACACTGCATCTTCTCATTCCAGAACACCCTTATGGCAACCGCGCTCTCCGCTGTCGGACGAATGACATTGACATCCAATGTCGGCACCACATCCCCTCCGGCATAAGCCTCCTTGATCGTAGAATAGACCTCAAGCACATCCGAAGCCGCGTACTTCTTTCTGTTCTGATACGGAAAATACTTGTCCACAAAAAACTCAATATCCGCCATCGACATGCCCGGCACACAAAAATGAACGTCAGAATCAGATTTTGACAGCTCATTCGCCCCGACCGGCACAACGGCGCCATAATACCTTTTGTCGTCAATCTTGTAGATGCCGTCCTCGGCATAGCGCACCACCTGCTTTTCCGGAACGACATATTCCGGCGGCTCGCTCACCTCGATCTCCGCGACCGGTGTCTCCTCGATTTTTTCCTCGCGATGACACGCCACTGATCCGGCCATTGCAAGGCAGGACAATACAAGCACGATTTTCCTCTTCATATCACCTCAGTCATTTTCCAAAACGCATACATCCAAATCCCCATGCTGCAAGCCGGCGGCCGCATGCGCTCTCCCAGCAAGCCAGCCCCTGATAAAACCAGCATTCGCCTCAGCAGCTTCCAGCAAGCCTCAGATTGACACAGCCGGACAGCGTCCGCATGCACCTTCAAAAATGCATGCCTATCCGAATCAGATGAGGGGGTAGCGGCGTATCCGGCCGCAGGGCAAGCGGGCCTGCCCCTTGCCCTGCGGCCGGATAGACGCGCAGGGGGAGTCTTCCCCCGCCCAATGCAAACAGCATCCACGCATGCCATGCATCCATATCAGCCGCACACCAACAGCGATTTATAAAAAAGGCACTTCCAACACAGGAAGTGCCAGTCATCACATTAACACGCCAAAGACCAATAAATCATAACCTATTCTTATTAGGCGCAGGCTTTTTGCCCTTCAGCGGCTTATCCTTTCTCTTCAGATTGACCTCACGGCCGTTGTCGTGCCCGTCGTCAGCCTTGAGCCTGTCATCGCCAGGGCGGCGGTTATCGTGCGGCTTACCGACATCATGCTTGTCGAGCGGCACTTTTTTGCCGATGATAGGCTTGCCATCAGGGCCGCGCTCAATTTTGCCGCGATCGATCTCAGGCGGGCGAACCTTGTCAATCGGCTCAAGTTTCGGCGGAAGCCCCTCTGGATGCACGCGATCCGGCTTCACCAGGAGCGGCTTGCCCTCCCTGACCTCTTTCTTGACCTTCTTCACTTGCTCGGCAGGAAGCTGCTTCTCTGTGAACTGGCGCATCTTGCTGATCAACGGAGGCTGCGCCGAGGCGCTCGATGCCAAGCCCAGAAACAATCCAAACACGACGCCGAACGAACACAAATATCTCATCTTCATATCACACCTCCATTCCGGAAATATCCGGGCTAAATGCCCGAATATTCCATGCCCACTCAAATTTCATGCCAATCAGGATTCAAGACTCACCAGGTGAATCGTGCGCGCGATGGGCCCCTTCTCGTTGCGACCTTCCGTATAGCTCACGGTCGCATTGTGGCGCAGGCGGTCAAACGTCGTGTCGATCAGGTCGGCATAGCAGAAGAAGATATCGACCCCCTCCCCTTCAGGCGCAATAAAGCCCCACCCGGATGGATTCAGAAGCACGATATGGCCATAACGAAGGTCTTCGGGCGAAACACTTTCCGAAAGCACAGCCTTCTTGCCCTCGCTGCACTCGTTCTCCTCATCTTCCTCCACATCATCTTCCCAGTAATCTGAAGCATCTTCATCCTCAGCATCAGACGTGCGCGCCACAAAAAGGCTGATCGCCGAGCCTGGATCGTATTTGCCCGACTCTATCACATCTGACATCATCACTGGATACGTCGCATCCGCCATCAGGCGCTTCGACACATGCGTCTCATGACGCAAGCCTCGGTCATTGATGAAATCAAATTCCCAGCCGAGAACCATCGCGCGCGTCCCAGTCGCCTGAATCTTCTGGACAAGCGGCGCATAGTCACTATCGCCTGCCACAAGCACGCACACATCATAATGGCGAAGATGCGTCATCTCGTAGGCCTCAAGCGCTAGCGCTACATCCACGCTCTTCTCATTGCCCTCGGTCATCGGCCAGAAATGCGTCGTGACCCCGTTATACATCAATACATCCTCAAAAATACGCTCCCCGCGTATCCACCCTTTCTGCTCTACGATCTGCGTCGTGTAGCGCCCCCTGAAGTAGTGCGCATCCACAATTCGGCAGAATTCCGCTGTCGTATGCTCGCGACGCGCCACTTCTTCACGCACAAACTCATGCAGCCCAGATATGCTCAGACGCATGTGATGATGGTGATGAAAGACGTAATAGTTGCTTACGTGATAGAGATAATTCCCATCGTAAAAAATTCCAATTTTAATGACATTTTCCGGCATGATTCACATCCATCCACAAAAAGAACAGCCGCCCACCGGCTGTCGGTCGTGCCTTTATTTAATGGTCTTATCCGCCTGTTGTCAATTCCCCATGCTTACCATTCTTTTTCTGACTATATTCATATCTGATACCTTTTAATACATTTTATAACAAATAATTAAATACATAGTAATTTATATATTTATTTGATGGATTGAATACATAATATGCTCGCTCGCCCCTCACAGCATCCTCTCCGCCTATGCCTCGCTCGGGGACTCGGCCAACAAACGAGCGAAGGTGTACTCAGAACCTCTCCGCCTATGCCTCGCTCGGGGTGGCGGAAACGTCACATCCCCCCTCAGCTCGCCGCATGCCTTCTGCCGATCATACCCACAAAGCACATGCTCTCGTACTGACCGCACCATAAAATACTACAAAAACTCATCCCCACGCCCCATCACTCGCAAAAAATCATTGAGATACAATAATTCTTGCCGCCTTTTTGTAAATCATTGCCTTTATCACTCACTTTGGTTAAAACGTAAGACTGGGGAGTATATGTAGTTATATGTACACCATCCATCAACCATCCAATCATAAAGGAGGACAACCTTGTCAGCTGACACGATATCAAAGCCCCGGAACAAGAAAAAACACCCTGCCGGGCTCAAATACTTATTCGGTACAGAGGCCATGGAGCGCTTCAGCTACTACGGCATGCGCGCCATCCTCGTCCTCTATCTCACGGCACAGACCACCGCGGCCATCCCTGGTCTCGGGCTCGAACGCTCGCATGCGCTCTCGATCTATGCCATCTACACCTCGCTCGTCTACCTGACTCCGCTCATCGGCGGCATGCTCGCCGACCGTTACCTCGGTGCCCGGAAATCCATCTTCATCGGAGGCCTCGTCATGATGCTCGGGGAATGCGCACTCATGCTCTCCTCCGCATCAAACATGATGTTCCTCTATCTCGGCCTCGCTCTCCTCATCCTCGGGAACGGCTTCTTCAAACCCAATGCATCCACCATCGTCGGCGAACTCTACGAACCCGATGACCCCAGACGGGACGGCGCATTCACGATCTTCTACATGGGCATCAATGTCGGCGCTTTCTTTTCCCCACTCGTCTGCGGCACGCTCGGGCAGAAATTCGGCTATAATGTTGGCTTCGCAGCCGCCGCAATCGGCATGCTTCTCGGCATCGTCATTTTCATGATGGGGCAGAAGCAATTCGGCAAAGCAGGTTTCCCGCCTCAGCGCAAAGACGAAGACAAAACCTCCCTGCACAAACGCGACATCATCGACATCGTATGGATCACTGCCGTTACCGCCGTGATCGCGCTCCTCTGCGTGCTCCTTCTCCCCTATATCGGCACTGTCTCCGATTCTATTCCTGATACCGCCAAGAGCATTCTCGGCATCTTGATCGTTGTCGGCGCACTCACTGGACTCTTCGGACTCGCTTACAAAGGCGGCGACAAGGAACTCCTCAAGAAAATCGAAGAGGCTAAAGCCTATATCGCCGAACACAAGGCCCCCGAAACCGTGAGCTCTGAAGCAAAAGCAGACGATGCAAAACTCGATGAAGCAAAAGCAGACGATGCAAAACTCGATGAAGCAAAAGCAGACGAAACAAACTCCGGCGATGCAAAAGCAGACGATGCAAAACTCGATGAAGCAAAAGCCACCGAAGCAAATGCCGATGTTGTCGATGCCATTGCGAATGAAAAGAAGCAGGATGCCCTGAAGCAGAAATTTGAAGAGATGAAAAAACTTGCGGAAATGACACCCGCTGATATCGCAGCCGAGACAAAACGACTCGCTATCGCTGATACGAAAGCCGTCGCAGCAATCCTCATCGTCTGCCTCTTCGTCATCTTCTTCTGGCTCGGCTTCGAGCAGGCCGGCGGCACCATGACCCTCTTCGCCGAAGAAGAAACAGACCGCATGCTCTTCGGTTTCGAAGTCCCCGCTTCCTATTTCCAGTCCATCAACCCGATTTTCATCGTCCTTCTCGCGCCGCTCTTCTCGAGCATGTGGTATAAAATTGATACATCAAAATATCGCTTCAGCATTCTCTATAAAATGGTGATTGCCCTCATCCTGCTCGGACTCGGCTTCACGCTGCTCTATTTCGGACAGCAAACCGTCGTACGAAACGACGCTGGAGAAATTGTCAGCAAGGCGAACATGCTTTTCCTCGTCGGCGTCTATTTCCTCCATACCTGTGGCGAGCTCTGCTTGAGCCCCGTCGGACTGTCATTCGTCACGAAACTCAGCCCGGCCAGAATGGTTTCCCTCATGATGGGCGTCTGGCTGCTCTCAAGCGCAATCGCCAACTACTTCGCCGGAAACCTCGAAGCCATGCTTGCCGCTTCCAATACCCCGCTCTTCCTCTTCCTGATCGGCTCATCACTCGGTGCCGCAGTGCTTCTCTTCTTCGCCGCATTCGGCCTCAAGAAGTGGACAAAAGGATACTAATCGTTTCAATTTTTCGGCCTATGCGCTCACGCGCATACGGCCTCCCAGCGCGGCTATCTCCGATACGCCGCGCTTTTTTATGCATGCCACATCCACCGGCCTATGCGCTCACGCGCATACGGCCTCCCAGCGCGGCTATCTCCGATACGCCGCGCCCCCACTCCCCAAAACTACAAGACAACAATCACAGCCCAGAGTTTGCAAAAACATCGGAAGAGCAGACCAGAAATCATAACCCTTCAGCCGGGAGTATCATATCCACCCATCGAAGGCTCCGTTTGCGCCATTCGACAATAGAGCCAAGCCATGCACTTGAAATCAAAGCCAGAAACTTTATCACGCGATTTACTGCCTACTGGCTACACGCAAAATCACTCAATACTTCAGAAAGCTCCTATGGGGCCGAAACCTGAAATCACAAAAAATTACATTCCCCCTTGTAATCAGACACACATTTTTGTACGCTCCTTAACCAGAACATCAGGAGTCGGTCTGCCGTAAGGCAGATCGCACCAACCGAGTGGAACACCACGGTGGTAGCCGAAAGGCGATGTGCCCAAAAATGGGAAAACATGTTCCAGAAGACCGCAAATTGCCAATACCCGGCGGTCGCTCGTTTGCGTGAATGTCCCTCCTGACATGCTTAAAAGGAAGCGCAAACGATGAAATCCCTGATTACAGAACCACTTGGACTTTACGGCTGGAAAAAATATGAGCCTGTCTTGCTCGCTGCATTGCTTTCCGAAGAGCCCCTGCTGCTCGTCGGCGCGCATGGCTGCGCCAAAAGCTTCGTCCTGGAAAGACTCGCGGAAAGCCTCAACATGGCCTTTCGCGCATACAACGCAAGCCTTATCAATTACGACGACCTCGTAGGCGTGCCACTTCCTGACACAACACGCACCAGACTCGAATACCTCTCCTCCCCCGAAAGCATCTGGAACGCCGAAGTCGTGTTCATCGACGAAATCAGCAGAACACGTCCGGAACTTCAGAACAAGCTGTTCCCAATCATACATGAAAAACGCGTCCAGGGACGCGATCTCCCGCAACTCGTCTATCGCTGGGCGGCGATGAATCCGCCCCCCACAGATGAAGAACTCGACGAAGGCGATGCCCTCTATCTCGGCTCAGAACCGCTCGATGTCGCGCTCGCAGACCGCTTTCCATTCATCATATCCGTCCCAGACTGGGACGATCTCTCCGCAATCGAGCAGAAAAACGTCCTTGAGGATCAGTTCGCCGGTCGCCATGAATTCCCAATAGCCATTCGTGAGCTGATTGCCGAAGCTCGCGAACGATACGCCGCGCTCGTCCCAGAACTCACACCACAGCTCTCAAAATTCGTCATAACGCTCATCCCGAAACTCAGATCATCACATTACGATGTCTCGACACGAAGGGCAACCATGCTCCTCAGATGTGCCATTGCCATTCATGCATCGCGCGAGGTCATTTCACAACTGACAGGCGATTCCTCCCCAAGCCTTTATGATTCCGTTCACCTCTCGCTTCTCAACACACTCCCAGACCGCGCACGCCGCAAGCTGAATGCCGCCGAACTCACAGCCATCTGCAAATCCGCATGGGATCTCTCGTCGCTAGATGAAGACGACCCGCTCGTCTCACTGATGAAAATCAGCGACCCGGTCAAACGCCTTCAACACATGGTGTCTCAACAAATCTCTGTCACGCCTGACCGTGCCGCCGTCATTATCGGCGAAGGCATCGCACGCCAGAAACCGATTCTGCGCCGCGGTCTTGCACTCGCGACATTCCTCGCGCTTCGGGAACATGCAGATATTCCAGCATCAACAATTGAACTGCTCGCGAAAGAAATCGAGCCTGCCCTCACTACTTGCAATATCACTGAAATGGTCACCTCAAACAAGTCGAAAATCGCAAGAGCTGTCGGAGCTTGTGTGGCAGAAATCAACAATCGTTTCGGCAGCACATCCGAGTTCGCACAATACCATTCCAATCTTCTCAATTCCTATCTGCCCGACGGCTTCTCAGATCCAAATGCCGTCAATAAAACATCCAAAGAGTTTGAAAATCTTTGGAAGGAGTTTGGTCTTTCATGAGCGCATACCACAATCTCATGGGTCCCCCCAGAAGTACTATTCATAAAGTCATCACCCCCGTCGGCAGACAAATCTTCTTTAATTTCTCATTCACAAATCTTCACATTCCATATAATCATCCAGATACAACAGATGATAAGCGAGACGAATTTATTCAACTCTGGCTGACTAATTATATTTACCAGCACAAAGCCGAACTCGACGCAATCACTCGCCCGATGATATATATGATCGCAAATATTTGTGAAAACATACAAATGACAAAAAATAACTTGAAAGATAAATATCCCGGATGCCATGTCTGCTGCGATCCTATTCTTACACTCGCAATCCTCGGGCGAATATCTGGAAATATATATGTTCCCCAGCGAGAGATAAGGCTCTCCTCTCATAGCGCTGGGTTTGACAACATCATCGCATTTCCCGCAAAATCGTTTTCTCAATTAAATATTTAAGGAACCTACAACATGACAGACGAAGAGAAAATTATCGCACGAATCCTCAATGTCATTCCGCCAAGTTCATTCGAATTGACGACATTCTTATCACTCTTTCGCGTGCGCTTCTCAGACAATACAGAAACCGCATGCGTCACATGCAGCAATTCCCCAGAACTCCTGCTCAATCAAACATTTATAGAAACCTACTGCAAATCAGATGAACATCTCGTCATGCTCATCATGCATGAACTCTATCATGTGATTCTCGGGCATACGACGCTGTTTCCACATGCCACGCCAATACTCAATATCATATTTGATGCTGTTATAAATGCAATTCTCTGCTCGCTCTTCCCCTCCCCGGAATATACATCATTCTTTACAAACTATTATCCAGCCGACCTAATGCCTTACGCGCTCTTGCGCCCCAAGGGAAATGGAACACCCAAAGAAGCCGAATTTGCCCTGAAGTTATTATATGATGGCTCAAACGCTGGCACATATTATGATGTATATGAAGCACTGCTAAAAAACGATTGCGTCCTAAAATTATCAATAAACCAAAACGGAAAACCAATTTTAATAGGCTCATCCTGCAATGACAACGAAAGCAGCGACAATCATAAAAATAACAGCGAAGCAAATCATGGCGCATCCCCTCAAGACAGCGAAGATATACAAAAACAAGGCACGTCCAACAAGCCACTCCTGCTCGGTTCACACAGTGAAAACAGCGAAGATCTCTCACAAGAAATGAAAGACCTGCTTCACGAAATCATCTCAAAATGGCCAAGCCCCGACCGCCCTTTGCAAGGTCGTGACATGGGCTCGAACGTGCGCGAACGCGATTATGATGCAGATGCAGCCCCACAACATGCATTGCGGCGCGGCGTGCGCCAGCTCATGCAACGCGCAGATTTGCACGGTCCAAAAGAACTGCGACGCCGCTCAATATGCAAACAGATCGCAGAAACAGCATCATTTCTACCCGATTGGCGCGACCGCTCGCACGAAGCGAGAGAACTCACGCTCAAAGATGCCCTGCTCTATCGTTCATACATATCAATGCCACACCTGACATCACGCGATAACAAGCAGGCATTCGTCTATTTCGACGTATCCGGCTCCGTTGCAAATGAAGTTCCCACTGTAGCGCAGGCGCTTCTGCCGTATTGCAAACGCGGGCTTTGCTCAGTGCATGTTTTTTCCACTGTCGTTCACCCCGCATCCGCCGCCGCTCTCGCAGCGCACAAATTCGTCTCGTCCGGAGGCACCGATATCAACTGCGTGCTCAAACATGTGCTGGATCTTCCCCTCAAAAAACGCCCTCGCTTCGTTATTGTCATCACAGACGGTTTCACAGGATGTCCAGACACGCAGCTCAGAGACAGATTCCGCGCATCAAAAATGAAGCTTTATGTCGGACTCATCCAATCAAATGAGGCGAATGATCCACAAAATGATCTCACGTCCATCACAGAAAAATATATCAATCTCTACTGACAACAATCTCTGTAAAGACATTCCGTGAAACGTCTCTCATATCATACAAGTAAAGACGTTCCATCCCAGCTCTCAAACAGGACTCCCCATGAAATCTCATATCGCTGAATACGTATCCCCTGGCCATCCCGATCGACTCGCTGACAGAATTGTCGAAAGCATCGTCGATATCGCGGTCGCCCGTGATTGCGACGCCCTCGTAGGCCTTGAATGTGCCGTTCATACAAATCATGTCTTCATTGATGGCAGAATCGCCGCTGGAAAACATAAATGCATCATCACTAACCAAGACATAGAAGACGCCGCTCGAAACGTCTATCGCGAAACAGGCTATGGCAATCTCTGGATTCCCGAACCTCAGAATCTCAAAATCATACAAAATATTTGCCTTGAACCGCTTTCCGATGAAGAACGCGCCATCCGCAATCTATCCGACGATCAAAATATCGTGACCGGCTATGCATGCAATCATCCAGAAACAGACTACTTGCCGCCTGCGCATTATATTGCAAATTATATTGGCAAAAATATAAATAACTGGCGCCAAACTATTCCCGACAAATTCGGCCCAGATTTTAAGGTCCTCGTCCATATCGAACATTCCGGCAGCCGCTATATCTGGCACCGTCTGACGCTCAGCATTCAACATGCACCAAACGTATATGCCACCGAACGGTACGAATTGATTATGCCAGTCATTCAAGAAATCCTACATGCACTTGAAGCACGCGGCTTGCAGGGCATGTCAGACTTGCCGATGGAAAAATTCATCTTAAACGGCATGGGCGACTTCATCATCGGAGGCCCCGAAGGAGACAACGGCCTTTCCGGCAAAAAGCTCTCCATTGACTTCTACGGCCCCGAAATCCCTATCGGTGGCGGCGCAATCTGCGGCAAAGATCCGCACAAAGTCGATGTCGCAGGCGCCTTCCGCGCACGCGAACTCGCGCTCAAACTATTAAAAAAACGCAGCGCACATGCAGTCACCGTTCGCCTCGGCTGGACACCAGGCGACGAAGCCCCCGCCATGCGCGACGCCGAAATGACCGATTCTCTTGGAATCCCTCACACCATTCCAGCATCAGAACTACCGCCAGAAGACTGGTTCTCCATTGCTTCAATCGTATCCGCCCTTAACCTCACAAATATAGAATTTCATCGCCGCAACCGCGTCATTCACGGCTATTTCTTTAATAATTAAAATTTATATATGTACGCGGGCTATCGCCTGCGGCGATACGCCCTGCGCTTCGGCCTATGCGCTACGCGCATACGGCCTCATCATTCCATACATCTCATCATACACCATTTGCAGCAAAAACACACTGCATACGACTTCACTGTGCGTGCTGCGTGCTCGTCTCAAGGCCAGCCTCGACATATTCATGACCATGGATCTGTTTGACAGCCTCATCCAGTTTTGACGCCATTATCTGTTTAATCCTTGAACGGTCATTATCATTTATGAGCGTTGACGCATCCCGCGCGGCTCGCGCGAACCATCAAACAAATGCAGATGACAAACGCGCGTTTTTTCAAGCCTGGATCACACCATCCCGGGACTCGAGCACAATCGTCACAGGGCCATCGTTGACAAGCGCGACATCCATCATCGCCCCGAAAATACCATATTTGACAGGTATGCCCTGCGCCTCGATCATGCGCCCGAAATCCTCATACATCGCCTTAGCGCGATCCGGCGCCATTGCCCCCACGAATGAAGGCCGATTGCCATGCCGGCAATCCGCACACAGCGTAAACTGACTGACCAACAATATTTCGCCGCCGATATCCCCGACAGAGAGATTCATCTTGTCCGCATCATCAGCAAACACCCTGAGCTTCGCGATCTTGCGAAGCATCATATCCATGTCTTTCTGGGTATCTCCCTCGGCGACCCCGAAAAGGATTAAAAAGCCTCTTCCGATTTCGGACACCAACTGCCCATCGACGGAAACACTCGCTCGGCTCACGCGCTGAATCACAGCTTTCATCTTCACCTTCCTGCACAGTCCTGCGGAACACCGGCCGTGAAAACCGGCCCCCGCTATTTCAAGCATCTGCACGCCCAGGCACCCCCTGAGGCTGCACGTACAAGTGTAGCGCGAATTTCAGCATAATAAAACCAGATGCTTCAGGCCCAGAGACATGCGCTCACATCGGCGCAAGCGCAGCGCCTGCCGTCTCGTGACACAATTTTCAGCAACAGACGCACAAAAAATATATTTTTTGCCACACCAGAAGGCACACACGCCGCCCTTGCAATCCAACCGCGTCCTCCCCCCTTTGAGACAGCAGTCCGCACCCACTATATCAATATAGATACAGCCTTGGCGCAGAACATGGAAACAGTCTTGGCGCAGAACATTCACAAAAAATAATTCGACCTTGATTTTTTGGCATGAGCTGTGAATAATCTCTCTGAATGTGACTGCATTGATGCCGTCTCTCACTGATTTAGGAGGTTGTGATGAAGAAATTATCCCGTCTGTTTACCAGTCTTGCACTTGCCGCATGCGCATCTTTCGCATTTGCCGGAAACGCAATGGCAAAGCTTCCCGAAAGCATGGATGAATACAAGGCAAAGTATGAAGCAGAAGCGACCACGCCCGAAGGCGCTGCCAAGCTTTGGCTCGAAGCCGCTTTTCTTTACAGCGACAGCTCCACGCGCGCGCTCGGCCGCGACATCCTGATCGCGCTGATGAACAAGCTCCCCGCCGATTTCGAGCGCAATGCCGCACACGCCACAATGGTCGACCGCATCAAGAACCAGCCGGAAATCATGCGCTCCTTCTGCGCAGGCACTTCCCCCGAAAACGGCTACACCGCCGATCTGAACAACTGCGAAATCACGGTCACCGGTTCTCGCGAAGGCATGGAAAACACCTGGAACCTCTGGCTCAAGAGCTCTGGCGCCGATTCACCACGCCAGATCACGCTGGTCAAAGATGGCGACCACTGGAAAGTCTGGAACTGCCCCGGCCTCTACATGGGCATCCGTCCCTCGACCAAAAAATAAGTCAGTCAACGATGGTTTGCGGCGTATGCCGGCTCCGCCGGTATAGCCGCAAATGCGAAGCGTATTGCTCCGACGGGGCAATAGCGAGCCGTCTCAGAAATGAATTTATTCATATTTTTTTGTGAACTGCCCACTCAGGCCGCCCTGGAGGCGCTTGACAGACGGCTCAGCACGCTCTCAAAAAATCAGGATCCGCTCCCGAACGGCAAACGCCTATGGATCACCCATGTGCCCGATACAGCGACAAGGCCGTTTCTTCACGCGCGGCCGTTCGACATCTTCGTCTCCCCGATCAGGTTCTCGAACTCGGAGATCGAAGACTACAGAGTCAGCCTCGGACAGGTGCCGAAACGGCAGATGACCTGCCGCTGCGACGACGATTCCCCGGAATCGCTCGAAGTCATGTTCTGTCTCGCGGTCGAAGTCATGACCAGGATGAACGCGTTCATGAGCCTCTCCGAAGACCTCATCCGGACCATGTTCCACACGGAAGAGACGGATACTGATTTTCTGGCACAACATCTTGACGATTTTCCCGGCCTCGTTTACGAACTGGCCCATGAACAGGCAGACGGCGAGCTCAGGCTCGAATGGTTTGTTGATGCCAGATGGCTCAGATCATGGCTCGTCAAACAGCACAGGGATGCCAGGTTCACCCCGAATTCCACGACATCGCGTTTTGCTTCGCTCGACTACTGACGGCGCTTTCATGGCACAAAAGGAGACTTTATGCACATTCGCACTGCACTCACAAACATCTACGCCATTCTGGACGAAGACGATCCGCTCAAGCATTCCAACAAGCTGCGCAGGCTCCTCGGCGCCATGAGGAACAGCCTGGAGCGCAGCGGCCTCGATGACGAAGTCATCGATCTCATCAACGAATACCTCGACGCCTGGCTCGTCGAAGACGCCATCGAGGAAGATATCGATTCATTCATCGAGGAAACGAACGATATCTATGACAAAGTCGTCGATGAGGACGAGGATGACGAAGACGAGGATGACGAGGATGACGAAGATATGGACGAAGACATGATGGATGACGAGTTCTGAAAGTTTTGCCCGACACGCGTCTGCCGCCCTTCCGGGCGGCTTTTTTGTTCTGCCGATCGAGCCCTCATGCCAGGCGCACGATCCCACGGTCGGGCACAAAAAAAAGACGCCCGAAGGCGTCTCCATGATCTAAGCGTCAGGGGATGTATCAGTCCCAGCCCTCGTCGATCGCTGAAAGATCCATCTCCGTGATGCTGCGCGTATCAATCCCCGTCAGGTTCGGAACATCTTTCCCGATGATCACTGAATTGCCGACAAGCTCTTTGAGCGCATCGACATCATCCGGATCGATCTGCGAATGCGCCTGCCTGGCCTTAAGCGCCGCATTCTCGTCCTCAAGCGACTTGATCTTGTCATTGAGCTCGCTGGCATCCGCAGCCGCGCGCTTCTCGCGCGCGTCGAGCGCCGCAAGTTTCTTGAGCAGCTCGTCGATGGCTTCGTTGCTCGCAGGAAGCGCGAGCACAGGGCGGTAGGATGAATCAAGCGCCTGAAGCCTTTTCTCCGCAAGCAGCATCTGCGCGCGCGCGATCAAATAGACCTTGTGATTGCTGTCCGCGCGCTTGCGCGCCTGGTCGAGCTGGCGCTGCAGTGATGCCAGATCCTTGCGAATCGCACGCGCCGTCTCCTGAGCCTCTTTTTTGGCGCCCTCAAGCTCCGCACGGTAATCTCGCTTGAAAACGCCGAGTTCCGCACGGACATCCTTGAGCGAAGCGGCCAGGGAGGCTTTCTCGCGCTCTAGCTCGGCAATCCTCGCGAGATCCTTTTCAGAGGACACCGCCTCTGCCGCTGGCGCGGGCGCCGCTGCATTTTCATTCATTTCCGCGACCTTCTTTTCGAGATCCGCGATACGGGCATTCGCGCTCTCAAGCGAAGCGGTCAGATCGACTTTCGCCTCGCGCAGCGACACGATCTCGCGCTGATCCTGCTCATTGGATGCCGCATTGGAGCGGATATCCTTGCGAAGCGACTCATTGTCCTTTGAAAGGTTGTAATTCTTGTCCTTGACCTTTGAAAGCTCTTCCTTAAGCCCCTTGATCGTCTCCTTCAGTTCGGCAACCGCTGCCGAATCTGGCACATCCTTCCCTTTATCTTTCTTATCTTCTCTATCTTTGTCAGAATGCTTGTCTTTTTTCGGGGCCTCCGACTTGAGCGCCTTTTTCTTCTGCGCCTCCAGCTCATCTTTGAGCTTGCGGTTCTCCGCCTTCAGCGGCGCAATACTGTCGAGCAGCTTGTTCTTGTCGATCCTCGTAAAAATAACCATGATCACTGAGATGATCGCAACCACCCCTAGGATCAATAGAATTAAATCCTTATCCATAATAAAACAAACCTTTCCCACAGAGCTCAAAACGAAGGGGGTTCAAGGGCCGAAGCGTGAAGCAGCCCCTCGCTGGCACTCTGCGCTTGATCAATCGGGCACACTCCGGCGCAAACACTTATGCCACGATTTCTGCAAGTGTCAACTATTCCACTGCAAAACAGAGATTGCATTTGCCATGCTAATCCCTTATTTTTCAGAAAAGCTGAATCTTGGAGGTAAGAGGTTCGAATGCCAAAAGTCATATATTTTTCCACGAGCGGCAAATGGCAGGAATATCCGCTCGGACCACACACGACGATCGGACGACACCCCGATCAGGATCTGCAGCTGCTCGACAGAATGATCAGCAAAGAACACGCAGTGATCTCACTGGCGACTGACGGGCATTACGTGCTCACCGATATCGGCAGCAAAAACGGCACCTTCGTCAATGACGAACCGGTCACAGGCTCCCGCGTCCTGCGAGACGGCGATGATATCGGTCTCGGCAATCATATCCTCAAGTTCATCGATCCCCCGCAGACTCCGCACACGCCACAGGAAGACGTCTCCGCCACGAAAGAGTTCAGCGCCTCTCATGTCATGTCACAGCTCCAGGCTTTCCAGGCCGTACAGTCAATACGGCAACCTGTCTCGGACACGCATTTCCTCCCTGAATCACAGATCCTGTCCGAAAAAGCGCTCCGGCAGGATTACGAAAAGCTCCGCGTCGCAGCAGAACTTTCCGCCACCGCCGCTGCCACCGTCGACTTCGACGAACTCCTCAATGTCATCATCGACAAGGCTTTCCAGCTCTTCAAAGCCGACCGCGTCGCCATCCTCCTGCGGGACGAAAGCGGCGAAATGCGCACGCGCGTTGCTGTCGACAGGGACAGACATCCCATCCAGCATTTCAAAATTTCAGAAACGCTCCTTGACGAGGTCATCCTCGAGAAAAGCGCTGTCCTCTCCGGCGATGCCCTCCAGGATCAGCGCTTCTCATCCTCCAACTCCCTCGTCGTCGACAATGTCCGCTCCACGATGTGCGTCCCGCTGATCTATGAAAATGAAGTCCTCGGCGTGATCAACCTCGACACCCAGCTCATGACCGGCGCCTTCCTCGAAAAAGACCTTCAGATCCTGACAGGCTTCGCGCGACAGGCCGCATTCACCCTCCAGCAGGGACGCATGATCGAAGAAATGCGCAAAAATGCGATCATCCGCGACAACCTGCGGCGCATCATCTCCCCACACCTCATCAACGATGTCATGAGCGGCAAAATACAGCTCCAGAAAAGCGGGCGGCGAACCGAATCGACCGTCCTCTTTGCCGACATCCGTGGCTTCACGCAGCTCACCGAACAGAACGAGCCGGAATTCATCGTCAACATGCTCAACGACTTCTTCGAAATGATGGTCGAATGCATATTCAACCACGACGGCGTCCTCGACAAGTTCGTCGGCGACGAGGTCATGGCCGTCTGGGGCGTCCGCGTCGGACAGGAAAATCACGCGCTCAGCGCCGTACAGTGCGCCATTGAGATGATGAACGCCATCCACCGCATGAACCAGAAGCGGAAAGCGCAGTTTCTTCCCCCGATCTATATCGGCATAGGCATCGCGACAGGCGTGGTGATCGCCGGCTATATGGGCTCCACGCAGGCAATGAGCTATACCGTCATCGGCGACACGGTCAACCTCGGCGCTCGCCTCTGCTCCGCAGCTCAGCCTGGCGAAATCCTCATCAATGAAGATGCTTGGAAACGCGTCGAAAATCACGTGGAATCCATCATGCTCCCACCAATCATGGTCAAGGGAAAACGCGACCAGGTCCCCGTTCACAGGGTCTTCTGGCAGGACTGACCGTCATCCAGACCGCATCTGGAGTTGTTCTGGG
>JAFUEE010000050.1 GCA_017464085.1 Pseudomonadota bacterium | reverse complement strand
TCCTTGTCAAAACTCACGCCAATCTTAATAACCTTTTTATCATCAGCTTCGTAGGGAATGGCATAGCCCTTATCATCAATCTGCTTCAATGCTTCTTCCGCAGTCCCATTCAGTTTGAATTCAAATACAAAAACTGTATCATCCGTTTCTATCAAAGCATCGGTTCGCCCGGCAGCCGTGCATTCTTCCGTGCGGACACAGAATTCCGAAGCAATTCTAAATATCAAATAAAATATTGTTTTATAATGCGCCTCATCCTGGCGCTCGGCATTATATGGAATAGAACTTATAAAGCTGCGCATCAGCGTCATGGCCTGATCGACATCTCGCCCGTCAAGAGCATCCATGAGCGACATAATAAAAGATATATTCTCACGCTCAGGCAATTTGGAATAATATGGCATCAGCCCCTTCAAAAAGCTCACGCGAACTTCCTCATTCGGGAATCCCAGCCTATACCGACCATTTTTGAATGATTTTATCGTCACATAACCGCTCTGGTACAGCACCGGAATCGGCGTTTCCGCCCTTTCCATCGGCGCATTCAATTCCATCTCGCTTGCATTGAAATGATCCAAATCCTCCGGTTTTATGGTGTAATGCCCGATTTCTTTCGTCAAAAGCGTCGGCGTGCCCGTTGAATACCAATAGTTTCTAAATTTCTGATGTTTCAGGCAGTTCAAAAGGCTGAACGGATTATAAATATCCGGACAATCCTCGGTAAAATGATAACCGTCATAGCGTTTTTTAAGATCAGACAATATTTTTTCTACACTTTGTCCTCGTTTTTCCGCCATAGCCTCAACTTCAGGCATAAGCGTCGTCACCAGTTCATCCCGCGTAATGCCGCAAATCGCGGCATATTTCGGATCCAATGAAATATCCGTCAAATTGCTCAGCGCACTGAATATGCTCAGCTGACTGAATTTCGTAATTCCCGTCAAAAATACAAAGCGCAGATAAGCCGTGGATTCCTTCAAAACTTTATAGAACCCCTGCAACATGTCACGGAGCGGATCGAACGCTTCCTCGCGCATGACATCGAGCAACGGCGCATCGTACTCGTCAACCAAAACGACCGCCTGCTGCCCAGTCTTATCGCATGCACGTCGGATTAAGTTGTGAAGACGAAGACCAGGATTATCACTCTTCGCACGCCCATAAATGCTCTCATAAGGCGCAAGCCCTGTGTCCAATACATCCGCCAGCTGATCCGGTCGCTCATAATGAATGGGGCTAAGATCGAACTTAAACACCGGGAACTGCACCCACTCCTGCTCCAATTCTGCCATCGCCAGCCCGTCGAACAGCTCCCGCTTTCCCTCAAAATAGGCCTGAAGCACTGAAACGAGCAGCGACTTCCCGAACCGGCGCGGACGCGACAGGAAAATCGCAAAATCATCATGAACCATCTCGTAAATGAGAGACGTTTTGTCCACGTAAATCCCATTTGACCTGCGAATGTTTCCAAAATCTGACGTCGTAACCCGAATGTTCCGTGCCTTCATAGCACCTCCCGATGATCGTGATTCTGTCACGGTAATCACCAGACCGACAGCATGACATGCCCTACTGTCAATCGTTCTCCCCACCATAACTCGCTCATTACCAAATGGCGAGTGTTTTCTTGATGTGGTGCGGCTATCGCCTGCGCCGATACGCCGCACGGTGGGCGCGCCTATGCCT
This sequence comes from Pseudomonadota bacterium, assembly GCA_017464085.1. GTDB lineage: Bacteria > Myxococcota_A > Bradymonadia > UBA4248 > UBA4248 > UBA4248. The sequence goes on along the minus strand of JAFUEE010000050.1, from coordinate 45,301 downwards.
ACGGCATACGGCACGCCAATCCAGACCGCCAGACGCATCCGCTGCGCGTACACCCCCGGTTCATGCACTCTGATTACCATTAAGTTTAAAAACAAATCTTTAAAAGCCATCATCGCCAATACATTTCCACATCAAGGCTTGCCCAATGCATATCGCCTGATGGAAATGTATGGAGCATTTTGTTATAAGCAATATTTGAATCACATAAAGAAAGGATAACACACCCCAAAAGAAGAATGCATCTGATGAAACACTCAGGCATTCCCGTCAATTCGCAAGGCTGTTTATTGCTGTTTAAAGGAGTATTCTGATGAGAAAGCATATTACTGTCGTCCTATCCCTCGCAGTCCTATTGGGAGTCTTAAGGAAGGTCTGAACAATTGCCGTTTTTTGGACAATAGTATTTCAGACGCATAAGTTTTGTGCGGGCGAGACGCCCGCATCCCCAGGAGGTTTTCGAATTATTCAGAGCTTCCTTAAGCATTGGATGTAACAAAACCAACGAAGAGTTTGTATGTCACCCCAGTTGCGAACGTGGTGGCAAGTTACTCTTCGGAAACTACAACGGTTCCCCAATCGAATGGTATATTTTGGCCAACGACACCGTCCATCGTCGCTTCATGTTGTTGTCCATGGATACTCTCGGGGAAAGAGCGTTCCATGAGAGACTCGAACCCGTAACCTGGGAACGAAGTACCATACGCTCTTGGCTTAACGGCTATGGTCCGAGTGAAAATGCCCTAGACAGAGACTACACCTCAGACAATTTTATCTCCCAAGCATTTACCCGTAAAGAGAAAGCATTGATACATAAAACTACAGTTGTAAATAATGGCAATCCAGATCTTGGCATGGGCGGGACTCCCACTAAAGATTATGTATTTCTACTTAGTGTTGACGAACTCATAGAATATATACCTGAAATACGCCAGGAATGGCCTAGCCATGGAGAGCTTGGCGGTCCAGCGAGTAAACTATGTACCAAACTTCGCTGCAAAAGGTATTCTTGGTGGTGGCTTCGCACGTCAATCAAGAAATATCCTACTACGGCTAGGTATGTGAATCATCTTGGCGCTATTGACTACACTAGAACTGGCGATCTACGCAATTCTGTTGATGGGTACTACTATCCTAAAGATGGCAGCGCAATCAGGCAGTGCCCAGAAGTGCGTCCCGCTTTGTGGTTAAACTATTGATTCCCCCTGTAGGCGCTTTGCGCCAACCAGGAGCTAAACCCTGAAACTCCTGGCGGGCTTTCGAGGCGCGACAATAATACGAGTACCTCTTAAATGGCCGGATGCGATTCGAGCTGCGCAACGAGCGCGCGGTAGTCGTCCCATTTGGCTTCCGGGATTTTGAGTGCTTGCAGGGCCTGTTCGATACTCCACTTTAAACTCTCCATCAAATTCACGAGGTCCTCGGCTTTGCCCATCTTTACTCCTTTCTCCATGCCATCCTTGAGACCATCATTACGCGCTGTATCCACGCTATTCTTCACATCCCGATATGCCATCATGCTCACATCATAGCCTCGTCGTTCCTGGGGCGTAAAGCGGGCAATTTCAGCCTGTTCCATAAATTGTACAAATATCGGTTCAAAAATTGTTTTGGGCTGTTCCATCATATCGGATATATTTTTGAGCAAATACATCCATTTGTCGAGCTGAGTGGTGAGTTCGCTTTCGGTTTTGTTAAACTTTTTAGTCTCCAGAAACAGAAGCGTCAATTTATCGGAAAATACAGTCTTCTGGCGTGTGTCCATCAGCATCACGCGCGTATGATAATACTGATTCAGCTCTGAAGCGGAAGTCTTATCCGTGCCATCCTCTGTCTGGAGACTATCCGCCCCAAAAGAAAAATTCATAATTGACACGACATAGACCGCATTCAATTTATAGTTCCAGTCGCCTTTCAATCCCTGTTCGTGAATGGGAATAGACGCATAGTATATAGATCGGTCTTTATAGAACTGCTGATAGGAATTCTGCATCTCGACGATGATTTTCTTCCCAGACTCGGTCTCGCAATATACGTCAAACACCGCGCGTCTGTCCGTTTCGAGAATGCCAAGATGCTCCCCAGGAAGGTAATTCAGGTCAGTAATCACATGCTTTTCGAGGCCTGGCTCAGTCGCCTGCTCAAACAATGCGTTCAGAAAAGCGATGAGAATCGCCTTGTTCGGCTCCGTCCCGAACAAGCGCTTAAAACCAAAATCCGTATATGGGTTGATGTATCGCGGCATACAAACCTCCTTCGGGCAAATCCCTTATTGAACTTAGCACATTATGTGTGCAATGGGGAGCGCGTTTTCACCAGAGGAAATGCGCGACGTATCGCAACGCGATAGGCGCGCCACAGCGCTCCGACGGGGCGCTATCTGAGTGACCGTGGGCATCATCGATGCCCTCGATGCCGCGCGGCGTATCGCAACGCGATAGGCGCGCCACACACGCGCCGTATGCGCAGCATAGGCGCGCCCACAAAAAACGCGGCGTATGCCGTCAGGCATAGGCGCGCCACAAGCGCAACGTATCGCAACGCGATAGGCGCGCACCAACACGTGGCCGTCATATTCGCATCATTATACTTGCATGACGGCATGGCTTTGCGCTAAAAGGTCTGGCAGTTTTCGCCGGCTAACCGGCATATCATTTTTGGCGTTTCGCGGGCAACTGTGAGGCGCCCGAGTTCAGGGCTTGTCCCGGTGCTTTCAGCACGCCGCTTCACGCGGCAGCTCGCGAGAGTTTACAGAGTATTTTTCGGGTCCGCTCGCTGATGCGAGTATTCAGTTCACAGTTTTGCTGCCATAGTTTTCCGTTTTCCAGTACCGCTATCTTGATGCCCCTATCCATGCGCTTCTGACGCGCGCCCGCCCTGTTGCTCTCCGAGCAGGATCGCCCTGCGGAGAGTTTTAGTCATGACATTTTTTGAAGCAGCCATCGAGGTCTTGCGCACCGCCCAGAGGCCGCTGGATTACAAGACGATCACGCAGTTTGCCGTCAGTCGCCAGCTCCTCGGCCATGTCGGGCATACCCCAGACATCGTCATGGGCATGTGTCTCCTTCGTGCGACCGAGCGCAGCGAGACCGGTGCAATCATCCGCCTCCCGTCAGGCGAGTTCGCGCTCAGAGGCTGGAGCGCCGACACGCTTGCGCGCGCCAATGAGCTTTCCCTGCCCGAGCCCATCGCCACGGTCGAGTTCCCGCCTGTCAACGTCGGGCTTCTCTCTCCGGATGAATCGCTTCCGCTCCTCGAAAACGACGACATCCAGTTCCGGAAAGCCGTGCAGCTCAAGTTCGATGAATCGATCGATATCGACGACAAGGCTGACATCGACTGGAACGAGGAACTGGCCGAGAAATCCAAGTTCTCGCAGCTCAAGAAGGAGCTCAACGCGCAGCACAACGAGCATTACAATGTGTGCGCCGCCATCGTGAAGATCCTGCGGCACGCGCCGACGCCGATGCGAAGCGCCTCCATCGCGGCCGCGCTTTCAAACCGCTTCGGCGCCACCATCTACGAACAGAGCGTCGTCCTCGCGATGCGCGCCGACAACGCGCTCCGCGTCTCCCGTGGAAAGCGCGCCGTCTTCACGCATATCCCCCCCGACATGTGGACGCTCGCGGAAAATTTCCTCGCACGCCATATCCTCAAGCTCGAATCGAAGCTCTACGACCTCTCCAGGCAGTTCAGGCTATATTCCGTTCAGGCGCTGACCATCAAGCTCCGCGAGCTCTCCGCGCAGGCCTGGCTCCAGCTCGCGTCCATCATCCTCAAGCACCTCAATTACACGATGATCTCGCAGTGCCAGGACTCAGATTCCATCTATATCCTGCGCGCCGAGGAAGCACGCGGCCTGACGTACATCCCCGTCGTCATCCGCGTCCAGCATGCGCAGCTCGTCGATACGGACGATATCACGCAGTTCCGCGCGCTCATACAGGAACTCGGATACGACCACGGCGTGCTCATCACCAACGGCGACGTCTCCCGCGACGCGCTCAACGAATGCACGACGAAAGATCTCCCGATCTATGCCTATTCCGCCAGGCAGATTGCGCCGATCATGCTCGACGCGAAAATCGGCGTCATCCCTCACGAGCTCCCCATCATATTTATCGACAACAACTTCTTCCAGGCGCTCTCTTCAAAAGATGCCGAGCAGCAGGCCGCGCCGATCCCGCCGTCAGTCATCGATTTTGACGCGCTCGCAATCGATGCTCAGAAGCTCGACGATGAAATGGAAGAGCTCGAGACGACCGTCGAAAGCGGCGAATTCCTCTTCGACACGTCCGTCGAAGAGAAAGACCTCTAGCCATTGAACCTGTACCCCATGCCGTGCACGGTCTCAAGGCGCTTCGGATGCGAAGGCTCCGCCTCGATCTGGCCACGGATCTGGAGCACAAAGTTGTCGACCGTCCGCGCCGTGCCGTCATATTCGTCATGCCAGACATGGTGCAGCAGGTCATCCCTCGAATAGATGCGCCCGGGATGCTGCGCAAAGAACAGCAGGAGCTCGAACGCTTTGGGCGTCAGCCTGAGCGCCTGCCCGTCGCGCACAGCCTGTTTTTCCTCCGGGCTGATCGTCAAATCGCCGCTCACGACCGTCTCGAGCGCCTGTGCCTTCGCCTTCCTTATCCGGCGCATCGCAGACTCGACGCGCGCCAGAAACTCGCGCAGGCTGAACGGCTTCGACACATAGTCATCCGCGCCCGCATAAAGCCCGCTGACCTTGTCTTTCTCCGCAGATAAGGCCGACAGGATGATCACATGCACCTCGCTGCCTGACGCGCGAATCTCCTCTAGGATATCAAGCCCGCTCCTTCCGGGAAGCATCATGTCGAGCACGATGAGATCCGGGCCGAACTCCGCAAACATCGCCATCACGGCATTGCCGTGCGACGCCAGCCGGACCTCGTACCCCTCGTATTCGAGATTGTGCACGAGGCCCCGCGCGATCGCCATGTCGTCCTCGACGACAAGTATCTTCTCCTTCATAGGTCACGTCTTGACGCGCTTGAAAATCAGGCCTGCAAAGCGTTTCGCATAGCACAGCGGCAGCTGCGCGTCCGACTTGAGCCCGTAAAGGTTCTTCATATAAGCGGGTGACGGAAACGCCGAATGCATGCACGCCTTCGGCGAATCGAACAGCATCGCCGCAAACGCGAGGTACTGAAGCCGCCCGAACTTGTGCGCCAGCGGATGGAAAAGCCCCGCGCGCTCGATCGAACGGAACAGGAAATCGCGCTGAAAGTCCGGCGGGCAGAGCGCCTCCAGCACTTTCGCGGGCACCGGCGTCCCGAACAGCGCCGCAGGGATCGCCAGCGAAAAATACACGGACGCTGTCACGCGCATCGCGCGGACGCGCTCGACATACGCATCCCAGTCGAGCTCCGGATATGCGCGGACAATGCGGTCAACATCCGTATGCAGCCTCAGACCGGGCGCGCGCACATACGAATGCTTCGCCGTATGCAGCGACACCTGAACCAAATTCATCACCGGGTCGAGCAGGCGGATGTCAGAGCCTTCGATCGCCAGGGAGCGTTCGAACAGCTCATCCGCGACAGGCTCGACTTCGGGCGCGATCCAGCGCCCCGCCACCGGACGCCACTGCAGCTCCAGCCAGAGCGAATCATCCGCCAGGTCTTTCACATATTCCGTGCCGCCGCTGATCAGGCCGGCCTGCACGCCTTCCTCCTCGATCGTGTCCTCCGCGCGGAACCCCAGCCTGAAGCCCTCCTGCATCACGACCTCATGCGCCTGCACGAAATCCGAACGCTTCACGAGCACGTCGAAATCCCCCATCGGACACTCTTCCGGATAGGGATAAATCCCGCGCGCGATGCCTGCATTCTTGAGCGCGATCAGCGGAATCCCCTTTGATTTGAGCGCCGTTGCCAGCGCGTCAAGCGCCTCAAATCTCTGGTTCAGCCTGTACTTCCAATCATCGAGCGCATAATCCCACTGCGGGCTCGACTTGCCTAGCGCCTGAAGACGCGCCGCAACGATCGACGCGCACTCGTGCTCCTCCGCAAACACATACAGGCGGCGCTCCTGACACTGCTTGTACGCCGCATCAATCGCCTCAAGGTCTGCAGCGTCACGCGCTACGAGGCACTTCACAAGCATCTGCTCATAAGGCGTTTTCACGAGCCGTTCCGCCATACGCGACAATTCCTTATCCATCACCCCTCCCTCATTCATTTTCTGTTTATCCGGCCGCGCTATCTGCGATACGCGCGGCCCCCGGCCTATCTGCGATACGGCCGGCTCATTTCTCTTTCAGCTTCCCGAGGCGTTCCCCGGGATCAAAATTCTTCGGCAGCGACACGTCATACAGCCATCGGTAGCGCCAGAGCGTCGTCCCCACGCGCTTCGCGTAATGGCGAGCTTCCTTGAACGGAATCTTCTCCACATAAAGGTCCACGTCGACGTCCGCAAAGCGGTCCAGCCATTTCCCGACGTTTCCCTGGCCCGCGTTATACCCGGGGAGGACGAGCATCGGATGCGGCGCCAGAATCCGGTTGAGCTTCGCGATGTACGCCGAGCCGATCGGTATCGCCACTTTGGGCTGGAAAAGCTCGGATGCAGACGGCTTCGACATGCCGATTTCCGCAGCCGTGGACTGCGCCGTCGGCAGCATCAGCTGCATCAGGCCGCGCGCATTCGCCCACGATTCCGCCTTCGGGTTGTAATAGCTCTCCTCGCGCATGATCGCATACGTCGTATAATAGAGATCGCTTCCAAACGGCGCGTTCTTTTCCACGATATCTTTCCAAGGCATCGGATACGCCAGAAGCCATGCCGCATACCGGCGATATATCAGGTCATCCACCGGAGCGAGAAGGCTCGCGGCCAGACGTGCGCTCTCCGAATAGTCGCCCTTTTTCTGAAGCAGGATCGCCTTCGCAAGCTTCGCCTCATACGTCACCTGCGGCTCGGAGGACGACAGCAGCGGCGCGACCTCGACGAGCGCGTCCGAATACAGCCCCATCTTCGAGAGCGTCTGCGCCGCCATAAAACCAGACTCATGCTGAATGTTGTGGAAACAATATCCCAGTCCGCGCGCGGGCTCGAACGCGCCCTCGCGGTAAGTGTCAATCCACACAGCTGCCTGCGCCCCATCCAGCACCTCAAGCCGCCCCAGCGCCAGCATCGCATAATAAGACAGCGGATACTCCGTCAGCACATTCAGATAATCCTGAATCGCCCTCTGCTTATCCGCAAGCTTTTCGTATGCTCTCCCCTGGAAATAGCGGAGCCGCCCCTGGGAATACAGATCGGACTCCCCGGCATGCGCCAGGTTCTCGTCGACAAACGATACCGCCTCGCGGTACAGGCCGCGCTCATAAAGGTCAGACAGCAGCATCCAGTAGGCGTCTTTTGCCATATCCCCATCTGGATAACGCTTCACCTGCGCGTTCAGCTTCGCGCGCGCTTCATCCGCCTTGCCCTGCCCTGTCAGGATCTGAGCCTGATAATGATAGGCATCGTCCGCGTAAGAATGATCCGGATATTTGTCGATGATCGCCTGATACCAGTCAATCGCAAGGCTGTTATTTCCGGCATTCCACGCGGCCTTCGCGCCCGAATACAAGAATTTGATATCGAATTCGTTCTTCGCGCAGACATCCAAACCTTCCTTGAAGAACGGCAGAGATTTGGTGTGCGCGCGAAGCTTCACATGGCTGCGCGCGATGTTATACAAGTCCTCGCACATCTTGAGCGTATCTTTGCGCTTGCTGTCCTCCTTGAGCAGCTTCGTATACGCAGAGATCGCCTGCTCAGAGCGGTGAGCATTGAAATGCGCCAGCGCGACTTCGCGCGCAGACTTCGACACATCCGTTTTTTGGGACGCGCGCGGGAACGTAAATCCAGACGGCCACCGTTCTTTCTGTGCAAGGATTGCCTCCTGAGCGAGCTGCCCCTGAGCGGAGTTCGGATCCAGCTCATAGATGCGGCGATATGTCTCCAGCGAGGATTTGAGCTGAGCCGTCTCCGCCTGCGCACGCGCGCGCGCTTCGAGCGCATCCAGGCGAATCTCGCGCGGATACTTCTCCACCCCCTCAAACTCGAGCTCCGCCGCCTCATATCTTCCAAGATTCGCCAGCGCGATGCCGCGATATGTCCGGAACGTTTCATCAGCCAGAAGCTGCTCCGTAAACGCCACCACTTCATCCCAGGCATGCGCCTGATAGCCGATTTTTGTCCCATATATCGCAGCCGCGTGCTGAAGCGGCGCATCAATCCCATGCGCCCGTGACATCCAGTTCACAGCTGCGGCATACCCCTCAGGCGTCTTCGCCTGACGCATCAGAGAGAGCGACAGCAAAAAGAACACCTTCTGGCGGTCTGCCTTCGAGAGCGATGCATTCCCAGACACGGCATCAAACGCTTTCGCGGCATCTTCAAATTTTCCTGCCGCATAAAGCTCGTATGCTTTCTGCGCATCCCCGTTCTCAAAGACCGCGCCTTCTTCGATCAGCTTCTCGCATCCCGATACGCCAGTCAGGACGCCATCCAATTTCGCATCCGCAAGCGCCGGGGCCGCGCTCGTTTCTAGCGCAGGTGCCGACTGCGGCACTTCAAGCGCATCCGTCCTCACCAAAATCCGCTGCTGGACTTCACTCTCTGTCTCTACCGGTGTCGGAGCTGACGAACACCCAATACACAACGTCAACCCCAGCATCCCAAGCCATCGCTTCCATTTCATATCGCTCTGCTTCCTTGTATCGCGCTTTACGTCACAGCCCTCCTGGCCATCCTCTATCCTTATATAATGGCAATAATTCAATTGGCAATTGACAATTAGCATTGTTTGACTATTCGGACCGTCCGATAACGCTTTACAAATTTGAAATGGACTGTCGGACCGTCCAATAACGCTTTACAAATTTGAAATGGACTGTCGGACAGGGGGCTGCGCCCCGGGGTTACGCCCTCCGGGCTTACACCAGGCTAATTCCAATCGCCCCGTCAGGGCGATTGATAGGCGATTTGTGTGGAGAGCCGACACCATTATTTCATAGCTACGTTGCTGGAACGGAGCCAAACTGAAACAGCCTGTCACCCCAAAAACGCATTTGCACTCCGAGCCCAAAACGCCACAATTCCTAAACATCCTCCCCAAAACATTGCCTTTCTTTGGGAAGGGGGTATGGGGGAAACCCTTTCTTTTGGCAAAAAAGAAAGGGTTTCCCCCATATTCACAAACGCCATGATGAAAAAACCACCACATTTTTGCGAAATCTGCGCGGTGCTCGATTCGCTCTATCCAGATCCGCCGATTCCGCTTCAGTTTTCGGATGCCTACACGCTGCTGGTCGCCGTCGTGCTCTCTGCGCAATGCACCGACAAGCGCGTCAACGAAGTCACCCCACGGCTATGGGCACATGGCACGCGCCCCCAAGACATACTCGCGCTCGGCGAAACAGGCATCTCGGAAATCATCCGCCCATGCGGCCTCTATCAGAACAAGGCGCGCGCCATTTACGGGCTTTCGGAAGCGATCATTCAGAATTACGGCGGCCAGGTGCCGAGCGCGCGCGACGCACTCGAAAAGCTCCCGGGCGTCGGAAGGAAAACGGCAAACGTCATCCTCTCGCATGTGTTCGGGGTGCCGGCATTTGCAGTCGACACGCATGTGCACCGCCTGGCTAATCGCTGGGGCTGGTCTGATGCCACGACACCAACCGGCGTCGAAAAGGATTTGTGCGCGCTCTTTGACGACTCAGAGTGGACCAAACGCCACCTGCAAATGATCTATTTCGGACGAAACTATTGCAAAGCCAAAGGACACGATCCAAACGCATGCCCGGCATGCGCACTGCTGGTATAATCCCATCACATTTTATTGTACGAGTGATTGAATAATATTATTTTTAGCCCCGGTCATCCGACCAATTCCCCCTGGGGAATGACGCGTACACAACTGTTCAAAAATAAGGCAATCATCATGAAAGAAATACTCTCCAGCCTGAGGGACTACTTTGACACAGGCCAGACTTTTGATATCGAATGGCGCAAAACCCAGCTGCGCGCAATCATCGAGATGCTCGAAAAAGAGACTGTCTCCCTGAGCAAAGCATTACACGAAGATCTGGGTAAATCAGCAGAAGAAGCCTGGCTGACAGAGATCGGCTTCGTGCAGCACGAAGCGCGTTTCGTCCTCAGGCACGTCGCCAAATGGGCGCGCGCGCGCAGAGTGAAGACGCCGCTGTTTCTCATGCCGGGCAGGAGCCGCATACAGCCCCAGCCGCGCGGTCTCGCGCTCATCATCAGTCCCTGGAACTACCCGGCGCAGCTCGCGCTCTCCCCGCTCATCGCCTCAGTCGCCGCTGGCAATGTCACCGTCCTCAAGCCCTCGGAGCTCTCCCCGGCATGTGCGAAATGGTTTACCGAGATGATTCCCAAGTATCTCGATCCCAAAGCCGTCGCTGTCATCGAAGCGGGGCCCGAAAAAACATCCGAACTCCTCAAGGAGCCGTTCGACTTCATCTTCTTTACGGGCAGCACCAAAACCGCGCACTACATCACGCGCGCCGCAGCCGAGCATCTCACACCAACAGTCCTCGAACTCGGCGGAAAATCCCCATGCATCGTCACGAACTGCAACCACATCAAGACCGCCGCAAGCCGTATCGTCTTCGCCAAATTCCTCAATGCCGGACAGACATGTGTCGCCCCCGACTACATCCTCGTTGAAGAAAAGCTCAAGCCACAGCTCATCGAAGCGCTCAAGACTGCGATCACAGAGCAGTTCGGTCCAGAAAATGCGCCAAACAACTTCGTGCATATCATCCACAAAGGGCATTACGAGCGACTTTGCAACATGCTCAACCATGGGGAAAAGATTCTTTTTGGCGGAAAATGCACCCCCGAAACGCTGCATATCGCGCCGACTCTCATCGAAGCCGACATGTCACATCCCTCCATGCAAGAAGAGATATTCGGCCCAATTCTTCCGATTCTGACGCTGACGGAAACCGATGCGATCGGCCAGGCGCTCAAGCTTGTTGCAGAACATCCGACACCGCTCGCAGCCTATCTGTTCAGCGACCGCAAGGAAGATGTCAAACGCGCCAAACGTCTGATCTGCGGCGGTTTTGCGCACAACGATGCATTGATGCACCTCACGAACGCGCACATGCCATTCGGCGGTGTCGGCCAAAGCGGTCATGGCGGCTCGCATGGCCAGTTCGGCTTTGAGTCCTTCAGCCACATGCGTTCAGAACTCCTTCAGTCACAGCTAGACATTCCGCTCAGATATCCGCCATTCACCGAAAGCGCCATGAAGTGGCTGCGACGCTTCATGCATTAACCCCTCACCGCACAGAAACATCTGCTCCCCACTCAAGACATGAATGATACCTCACCTCAACCAGCCAATCCGCTGCACCCGCCCCTAGCAGACGAACCGCCTGCGGCTACGCATCAGGCGGACGAACTGCCAGCAGTGCCCCCCCAGGCGGACGAACTGCCTGCGGCTACGCATCAGGCGGACGAACTGCCTGCGGCGACACCTGCGCCTCAGTATTATAAATCAATCGATATCGCCAAATTTATCGCCGCGACTACAGTCGTTGGCATCCATACAGAGATCTTCTGCCAGTTCCGCCTGCTTGATATGGGCTTTGGCGTCATCTCTCGCTTGGCAGTGCCGCTCTTCTTTCTCATATCCGGCTTCTTTTTCTTTTCCAAGCCGGTTACCCTGTGCAGAGTGCTTCATGTCGTCAAGCGTCTACTCATTCTTTATGTCATCTATTCTGCGTTCTTCACGGTGCTTCGCCTGATCATAAACGACCCGCTCTCCATCGACGACCTCTATATTTTCCTGTTCCGTGGAGGCTTCAGGCACCTCTGGTTCCTGGTCGCCTTGATTATAGGCATTGTCCTGACCGCATCGTTTCAGACATTCATGAAGAAATGGGCAGTATTGGCTACAGCCGCAATCTTCTATATTCTCGGGCTCTTGCTCGGCACCTACTACCCAATTGCCAGTGCGTTCCCTCCGATTGGCGCGTTACACGATTTCCTCAACATCGATTATTTCAGCGTCCGCAACGGCTTCTTTTTCGGCTTCCCGTTCGTGGCTGCCGGAATGGCGCTCGCGCAGCTCAAGCAGATGATATCATTCAAGCTTTCGCTGGCGCTGACGCTGCTCTCCCTCGGAATGCTGTTTGCAGAAACCTGGCTCGCAGTCAAGCTGCTCCACACGCCGAGCACGATCCTGTGGCTGTCCTCTGTCCCGGCAACATTTTTCATGATGCAGTGCCTGCTTCAGATCAAAGCTATCCGTTTCGACACTCGCTTTATACGAAAGACCTCGACGTTTATCTATCTGATTCACCCGACGTTTATCCTGCTGCTTGAGCCGGCGATGCCCCGGGGGCTCCTCATGTTTGCCATCACATTCGCGTTCTCCTTGATATTGGCAGCGCTTGTCGCAAAGGGAAGCGAGTACAAACGCTTCAAGTTTTTAACCTACCTGACCTGACCACGAACCATCAGCGCCCTCAAATCGAGCGCGGCGTATCGTCAAAGCCGATAGACGCGCCCAGCGCAAAGCTGTTCCGTGAACCACAACGCCCGGTGTATGCGCGATGCGCATAGCCGGGCGTCCCAAGCGTCGTATCGGCAGAGCCGATAGACGCGAAAGGCCGCGTATGCCAGGGGCATAGCGGCCTACACATATAAAAAGCTTACTGTTCCTTATCCTTGTAGGACTTGTGATAGTAATAATAACCGCCGTAGTAGCCATGAGCATTCGAGGACATATCGTTGAGCACGGTGCCGAGGATTGGCGCCTGCACGCCTTCGAGAAGCTCGCGAGCGCGAATGAGCAGCGGCAGCGGCGTCTTATTGGCACGCGCAATCACGATCACGCCATGCGCATGCTGCGCCATAATGAGCGCATCCGTGACGACCGTGACTGGCGGAGAGTCAATCACGATGAGATCGAACATCGATCTGAGCTTATTGAGCACAGCGCCGAATTTTTCTGACTGGAAAAGCTCAGCCGGGTTCGAAGGAATCTCTCCACACGGCAACAGCTTGAGGTTATCGACTTCCGTATCGAGCAGGACGTCTGAGACGTTCTTCTCCCCGCTGATGACTGCGCTGAGACCTTTCTGGGGCGTGACATTGAAAACCTGGTAAATGCGCGGTCGGCGCAGGTCGGCCTCGATCAGAACGACGCGCTGCCCAGCCATTGCCGACGCCGTGGCAAGGTTGATCGACGTCATCGTCTTTCCTTCGAGCGGCTGGGCAGAAGTCACGAGAAGGACATGCGAGCTGTCGCTCTTGAGGAGGAAAGACAGCGTCGTGCGCAGCGTGCGGACGCACTCTGCGACTGGAGAATTCGGATTTTCGATGATGAAGCGATAAGCCTTTCGTCCAGAATACTGAGCAGTTTTGGGATATTTCGGTACAGCGCCGAGGAACGGCAGGCGCGCGCGTTCTTCGATGTCGCTCTGCGTGCGGACCGAGATATCGAGAAGCTCGAGGAGGAAACCGACCAAAAGACTGACAATGAGAGCTGCCAAAAAAGTGATCAGACCGTTGATAATCAGATTCGGGCTGACAGGCTTCGGAGATGCGATCGCGTCATCGAGGATGCGAATATTGTTGACTTCGAGAAGTTTCTGTAAGCTGACCTCGTTAATTTTTTTCTGAGACTGCTCGAAGAGCCGTTCCTGCTCCAGACGCTGGCTCTCGTACTGTTCATAAAGCAGTCGGAGCTGATCAAGCTCAAGCGCTTCTTTCTGAACCTCGCGGATCTCGTTATTAATCTCGTTATTGAGCTTGACAAGCGCCTGATAGCGAGCGGTAAGCCCCAGCACAATGTTATTCATGTTCGAGATGACATTGGCCTTGCAGGCATCGATCTGCTCGCGAATGGCAACGATCTGAGGCGATTTTTCGAGATATGTGATCAGAAGCTTGCGTTCTTCGCGTTCAAGCGCGGTGCAATCGGCGACAGCGGCTTCGAGCGTTGCTGATTCGCCGACGATGCTGTATGCGCGCACATTTTTGAGCGAAACCGGAATGTTTTTGAGCTCATTGAGGACATAGCCAGCGTGCTGCCGCTGAGTTTCAATCTCGACGCGCTTGTTATTGAGGTAGTCGAGGCGCTGGTTCGTAATCTTCTGCTGTTCAACAGGATTAGTATAAAGGATCTGGTGATTTTCCTTAAAATCATTGAGCGCCTGTCGTGCAGTCTGAAGGCTATGTTCATTATCCTTGAACTGCTTATCGACAAAATCGAACGTGCTGTTGAGCGTGCCGAGGCGATGTTCAGCATTCTGTTCGGAATAAGCTTTCGCGATAGAATTCGCGAGTGTAGCAGCGAGCTCAGGGTCTTTATTTCTCACGCGGATGTTGACGAGCCTTGTGCCGGCGACAGCCTCGACCTTGAGCATAGCGAGCAACCTGGTGACAGGATCGGCAGAAGCGAGTTTCGCAGAGAGCTCGTTCGGATCTTTGATTTCATTGAGGCCGAGAAAATCAATATCATTTTCGAGCCCGAGGTCATCAATGACGCGCTTTGCGACGCTTCTGGACTGCATGACACGGAGCTGCGTATCATAATAGGTATCGCGCATGTACCACTGATCGGCGGCAGAGGGCTCAAGCGGTGTCGCAGTTGCGGGTTCAGGATTGATGATGACGGCAGTGACAGCCTCATAGATTTTCGGCTGACGAAGCGTATAGACCGCCCCCAGCGTCGCAGTAATCACGAATGCAGCGATCACGCCCCATCTTCGCCGCCAGATGATATCGATATATTCGCGAATTGGAAAAATAGGCGCATCTGACGCCGTGGTTTTATCTTGGTTAGTTGCCATGATCAGAACACCGATTGCGGAACATAGACAAGATCTGCGGGGTGCATGCAGACATTAGGCTCTTTGCCGAGGAGGATATCCTGATAGGGAACAGTGACAGACTCGGAGATGCCGTCGTGCTTTCGGACGATGACGACGGCATCAGTCTTCGCACGGACTGCAGGCCCACCGGACTGAGCAATGACATCAGTGAGCATGAGTCCGGGTCTGAATTCAACGATGCCCGGGTTCTGAACCATGCCGTCCACGGTCACGGCAGTCTTAGAGACCTCGCGATTGATGCAGGTCACAGAGGGATCGCGCAAGTAATCAGCCTGAAGCCCATCCCGGATGATCACTTCGATTTCGTCACAGCGCTTGCCTGCGACAGCAATCTCCCCCAGGCGCGGGAAAGATATCGTCCCTCTTGGAGAAACTTCATATTCGCCGCTGAGATCGCTCTGCCCGAACACACGTATTTCAAGCTTGTCCCAGGGCATAAGCTGCCCGAGCTCCTCGCTGGTCGGGCACGAGCTAAGCCTGCTCTGCCAGTCGTTCGAGACGGTCGTCGCGCAACCGCCCATCATGGCATGAAAACAAAAAGTTACGGCCAGAAGACTGGCCGTAATCAATCTCTGTGCCCGGGAAATTCCACGCATGCAGCTTCCTAATATTCGTAAGCAAGGCTGAGCATGAACATATTCTTGAGATAATCGGAACTGCTACTGTTGCTCGTGTTGTAGCGGAGACGGTACTCAAATCCGAGTTTGAAGCCTGGAATGAAATGATAGAAGATTCTGGCTTCCGCGCTGACGAGATTTTCTTTCCGGACATCCACGACATCAAACGCGC
Organism: Pseudomonadota bacterium; assembly: GCA_017464085.1. Lineage (GTDB taxonomy): Bacteria > Myxococcota_A > Bradymonadia > UBA4248 > UBA4248 > UBA4248. The sequence goes on along the minus strand of JAFUEE010000050.1, from coordinate 29,621 downwards.
CGGACCCCACAGAGAAATCGGTCTGCAGGTGATCGAACCAGAGGGCGTTGAAGCCCAGCGTCACGCGATGAAATTTGTAATAATCGTACTCGGTATGATTATCGAAGTCTTTCCGATACTCGACAAAGAGGCCAATATCCTGAGTAAAGTCATAGCGCAAGCGAGCATTCATGATGAACATGTGCTCTTTGAGATCGCCAGAGCCGCTCTCGTAAGCATAGCCGAGCCCGAGGCTGTAAGACAGCCTTGAGAGAAGCAGGCCGTTGAGGTCATACTTGACGCGGATGGGATAGGAGGCATGATTGTCGACAGAGGGGCCTTTCGCCTCTCCTGCCACGACAGTACGGTGCGAATCCTCGATATAGGACACATATCGGAAGTCGACATCAAGCGCCATGCTTGTATGCGGCATGAAGTTCCATCGCGTGAGCGATGTCACACGATGCGTCATGTGAGAGATGTCCCAGCGGTCAGGATAAAGCTTGGTGGACAGCTGATAACCAATCTTCTGAGAAAAAATCGCCCCTGCACCTGGCTGAATATAGAAATCCACCCCCGCGCGCACATGATGATTCTCAAGGTCTTTTCTGAGGTTGTCATCTTCGGGATCGGTGACGTAGTAATAGGAGGCAGATGGCGCAAAGCGGAAAGTCTTCTGAAGAAAGAGATCCGCAGCGGTACTCACCGATACATTCGGCCCGCCCGTAGCTTCCGCATCCCCGAGTCCCCAGAACTGCCGCCACTTGAACTCAATGTTGTTATCCCACTTGGCTGACGTTTCATCTAAAAGATGGGTATTCAGGTGCACACCCACATCCACGAGGCCATCATCATGTTTCAACGTCCCGCCGGCTGAACTATCGTTATCGCGCATATCGTAAGCGGCCGACACGTCCAGACCTGGATGAATCACGAAATTGCCCGCCTGTATGCCAGTCGCCTCCGGCTCCGAATTCTTCGCCAGCGCGATGTTGCCTCCGGCCGCAGTAAGTATCACTGCGGCCATACAGATTTTTGAAAATTTATACCACATCCCGTATTTCTTCATGCAAAATTTCTCAGATGACCGAACGGATGATGCCCACTCAGCGATATGGCGAGGCGTCCTCTTTCTTTACGACTTCCGCATCTTCAATGATCGGGCTGTTGAGGACTTCTTCCGCTTTCGCCTGAATCGTGCCAAGGCTTCTGGAAAGCTCAGAGTCATAATATTCCTCGCCTCCGAGACACGGCTCGACTTTGCATTCACGTTTCGTTTCCAGGACTGTCGTGCCTGATACAGCCACCATCTCGCGCGAACATTCCGACATCTTCGCCTCGATATTGCGGCTCTTGCTCACCGCAAGCTGCACCAGCTTGGCATGATGCTTTTGCGCTTCCACGTCATTACGGTTCACCGCGTCGCGGAGATTCGCCTCCCCGTTCTGAGCCACGCTCAGAAAACCGCGCGCATTCACAAGCAGCGAATTGATACAGTCAACACGGGGAACATCCTGTTCCGCACGGGCCTCGTTGAGCTTCGAAACACCCGTATTGATCACTCCTTCGATTTCCGACACGCCGCTGGCCGCTTCTTCAAGAATTCCGTTATCTTGCGCATATACTGACGATGACACCAATAATGCCGTCATTAATGATCCTGCTAACACCTTTTTCATGTCGATCCTCCTTGGAAACATTCCGTCCCCAATACGCCAAACAAACACTATCCATTAGTATAACTTCTTCACGCTTTCAATTCAATAGCTTTTCGTCCCCCTCCCCACATTAACCACATTTCACCACATCCGTCACGGATGACAACTCCCCGTAAAGCGAATCGTCCAGTGCACCCATACACCGCCACGGCCCGAGACCGTCTCAAACGGAAAGGAAAAGTCAGAAAACGACTGTGTCGGATTCTGGTTCTGATAGGAAAATTCCTCATCTGATAGAATCAGGTAAAGGTCAATCGTCTTCCCGTCCACGAGCACATCTGAATACGGCTTCGGAAGCGAACAGGCCGGAAACGTGTAGAAAATGCTTTCACGCCGCCCCGGCTCGATCGCCTTCGGGGACACTGCTGAAATCGGATTCGCCGTCAGGCCGGCCGCGCGGTAATCCACAACCATTCGATGGTAGAGCGTCTGCTCCTCGTTCTCGTCGCCATAATCCTTGAGCGTGAACTCCTGCGTGCCGCCGCTCGAAAGATCGACCTCGACAAACCCCATGCTCGGATTCACCCCCGTAAACTCATTGAAATACGGAAGGCTGTCCACCTCCTCCTCGATCGGACCGACATATACGCAACCTGTCAGAAGAAGCGATGCCAGCGATAATTTCAAAAGCACTGTCCTGCTCATTTCTCGTTCAGCTTCTCAAGGTGACGGAAGATCGTGCGCGGATCCACACCGAGATCACGGGCGGTCTTCGACCGGTTGCCATTATTCAGCTCAAGAACCTCATTGATATACCTGCGCTGGAAATCATCCTTCGCCTCCGCGAGGCTCATCACAGGCTTGAGAACTTCGGGAATCAGATCCAGATCAGCCGGCGATATCTGCGGTCGCGTCGAAAGTATCAGCGCCTTCTTGAGGCGGTTCTCGAGCTGCCGGACATTCCCGGGCCAGCGGTACTTGCGGATCGCGACGATCGCTTCCTGCGAAAGCGGCTTCGGCGCCATATTGAACTCTTTCGCGTACTTCTCGATCAGACCGCGCGCGATCAGAAGCACATCATCGCCGCGCTCGCACAGCGGCGGAAGCTTCAGCGTGATCACGTTCAGACGGTAGAACAGATCCTCCCGGAAGCGCCCCTCATGCACTTCCTGCTCAAGATCCTTGTTCGTCGCCGCGACAATGCGGATATCCACAGGCTCTACCGCATTGCTCCCAACCTTCACGACGCAGCGCTCCTGGATCACGCGCAGCAGTTTCACCTGAAGATCCTGAGGCATCTCCCCGATCTCATCGAGGAAAAGCGTCCCTTTGTTCGCCTGCTGGAATTTGCCGGGCTTCGTCTGTATCGCACCGGTAAATGCGCCTCGGACATGGCCGAACAGCTCGCTCTCGAGAAGGTTGGCCGGTATCGCGCCACAGTTGATCACCACAAAAGGACCTTTCGCGCGGTTCGACTGCCGGTGAAGCTCCTGCGCGATCAGCTCCTTGCCCGTGCCAGTCTCCCCTTCGATCAGCACAGTCACATCCGTGCTGGCCACCCGCCGAACCGTATTGAACACCTCCCGCATCGGAAGGCAGTCTCCGATGATATTGCCGAAGCGAAGCTCATCAATCTGAGACGCAAGGCTCTTGTTCTCAAAAATGAGATCATCCACCAGAAGCGCGTTCGCAAGAATAAGCGATATCTGGGACGCGAAAATCCTGAGCGCTTCAAGGTGCTGAGACTTGAACTGATTCACGATGTTGTCATTGCCCACATAGATCAGGCCTATGATCGCGCCACGGTCCATCAACGGCAGACACATCACGCTGCAGAAACGCATGTCTATCACGCTCTTGGACGAATTGAACTGCTCGTCATTGAGCGCGTCGCGCACGATGATCGGCTGGCGGTTCTCGATCACATGGCGGACAATCGAATCCGAAAACAGATTGTCATCGATCGATTCCTGATTGAAATTGCGAGAAACCTGGCTATGGATGCGCCCATCCCGTATCAGGAGCAGAAATCCCTTGTCCGCATTCACAAGCCCGATCACATCGTCCATGACATGTGTCAGGAGCGTCTCCACATTATATTCCTGAGACAGATCCTCCGCCAGATGCTGAAGCTTGCGGAACGCCTCTGAGGTATAATCGTCTGACGCGCCCCCGACATCCGCCTGAACATCGCTGTAAAGCGAAAAATGCGCGCGCAGATCACCGATCAGAAGCTCATCGCGCTCCCCAAAAGGCGTCTTCCTCTTGATGCGTTTGCCATTGATCTGAATCTCGCTCTTGCGGGATGCAGGCTCGATCTCATAACCGTTGCTCTCAAGATAGATGATCGCGTGCGTCGGCTCGATATTCCCGCCCACACAGACGATATCATTCTCATCAGACGCCCCAACTGTCGTGATCTTTTTATAAAGCTCATGGGACTGCGGCGTCCGAACCAAATGCTCTATCGATATAAATGGCATAACCCTGACCTCTTTATGATATACGCGGGGGCAGCTGCTCGACAGCAAGCTTCACATCGGCCCACGTCCTGCCCTTCAAATTCTCATTTCTCAATATCTCCAACGGATGGTGCGTCACAACCGCAGGAATATTCTCAAACTTCTGAACCATGCCGCGCACCTGGCTTACCTGCGCAGCCCCACCGAACATCGCCTGATAAGCCAGCGGCCCCCATACTACGACCACTTTCGGAGATATGATCCGGATCTCTTCGCGAAGAATGTTCAGGCAGCATTTTGCAATTTCCCTCATTTCAGGCTTTGCCGGAAGGCTCGCGCATTTGATCACATTCGTCATGTAGATGCGCTCTGGCGCCGCTTCCGGATGAAGCTTTGACATGGCGGCGATGATGCGGTCAAGCAGAACGCCGGCATCCCCCGGCATGATTCGCCCCTTCTCGAGCTCGTTCGGATTCCCGCCTGCTGCCACAAACACGATTGAAGCATCACACGGGCCGTTTCCCCACACGATATCTCGGCGCACACCGCCAAGCCGGCACATGCGGCAGCTCGAAGCACGGATGCGAAGCTGCTCAAGCGCGGCAGCCTTTTCCTCGCGTGTCTCGGGCACGGCCTGCTGTTCAGAACCGCGAAGCGCATTAAACGATGCCAGACATCCGAGAAGCGCGCCCCCGACACATGGCTTCGCAGGCGATGGAGAGACAGAGACCGACCGGACACTCGCGGAAGGCGGCTGCACAGCTTCCAGGGAAGACGACTGCGCCCGGACAACCACTGCAGGCACTCCATAGCCCGGATCATCCGGCGGAACACACTCCGCCCCAAGCTCTTTCTGCAGCCCCAGCCATTCTGAAAGTCCAGAAGCCACATCCCGGAGCAAACATCCAAGCACTGCCTGCACATGACTGCTGTCCATTTCCGAAAATGCCATATCCCCTCTATGATGGCCGCGTCAAAAGACGGGACAAGTTTTTCTGAAGCGCCTCGTTCGTGCCACCGCCGATGCTCAAAAGAATGGAATCCCGATGAAGCCGCTCGACAGGATAAGCCGAGCTGTAACCGTTTGCGCCGAGCACCTGAACCGCATCCCGGCTCACGCGCTCCCCGGATGATGCGCAGAACAGCTTCACCGCGTCCGCCGTCACAGAGGCATCTGAAGAACCTGACAAAATCTCCGATACACCTTCCTCAAGCAGCGCATGCATCGCCCGGCAGACAGAATAGCTCTCCGAAAGCATCCTCTGTATCTGCCCGAATTCAGCAATCGGTCTTCCAAAAGCCATGCGCTGCGCCGAATAGCCGCGCATGATCTCAAAACACGCGCGCGCGATACCGCATGACTGAGCCGCGAGCCCGAGACGCTCGACTGCAAGGTTGCGAAGCATCGGCCGGAGCCCCTCGTGAAGTTTCCCCACAAGCGCATCCCTCGGTATCCGGCAATCCTGAAACATCAGGACGCCCGTCGAGCTCGTGCGCATTCCCATCTTTTCATCACAGGGCGACCGCTCAAGCCCTGGACAGTCCGCTGTCACAAGGAAAAGGCTGATCGCCCGGCGCGCTTCCCCGGTGCGCGCATACACGAGAAACGCATCCCCTTCGGGACCGTTCGTGATCCACTGCTTCACGCCGTCGATGCGGTAGCCGTCAGACGTCTCCACCGCCGTCGTCCGCATGCCGAGCACATCCGTGCCGGCATTCGGCTCCGTCATTGCCATCCCCCCCAGCACATGATGCTTCAGCAGCGCCGCGTGGCGTTCAGGCATCGCATCCCCGCAGGCCTGCCACGTCCAGTACAGCTGATGCGAAAATAGCAGCTCCTGCGACAGGTAGCTCATCGCAATACCGGGATCCGTCATGCTCAACGCCTCAATCACCGCAATCGTCACTGAAACGTCAAGACCCGCGCCGTCAAGCGCTTCAGGAAGCGTCACGCCAAAAAGCCCCAGCTCGCTGCCCAGCCGCATATACAGCGAACGGTCAAACATGCCTGCCGCATCGCGCGCCTTCACGCTCGGCCCGAGATTCTCGCGCGCCCAACCGCACACGGATTCAACCAGAACGCGCTTCACCTCATCCTGCTCATGGCGCGAACACATCATACCCCCCTCTCGCGACACGTGCGAAACGACCTTCCACAAGGCTGGCGCGCGACGCGATGCTGCTCTCGGCAAAATGATCCCCTGGCGAAACTGAAAGCATCTCCCCAGGCTCACGCTTCAAAACAACCGAAGCCTTATCATCCGTCTCAGAAGTCAGAACAGCCTCCTCCCCGGAGACCTCGCCCGATGCCGTAAACACAAACGCATCCTCATCAACCCTCAGCACAAAATTCAGGCGCCCGTCCCCCATCTCGTACACCTCGATCCCGCGCCCGTCCTCGCTGCGGTAATACCCGCCGAACACCCCTGGAGACACCATCAGCATCGCGCGCGAAGCGCGAAGGCCGATCCATTCCGAACGCCGGCGCAGCACCTCCCCAAAAGCATCAGCTGCAGGCACACCTTCTGCGACCAGGCTGTTGATCTCACGCCCACGGCCACCGCGCTCCCAAGCCTTCTGCGAGTCCTCCAGAAGGGCGTACATCTCATCATCCAAGACCTCGCGCGCAGATGACATCGCCTCAGCAATCTTAGCCTCGTGCCTGCCGTTCGCCTCGGTACGCTCCAGTATCTGACGACGAACGGCAAGCTGATCCTCCATCTCCGACTCGCTGAGCGATGCTTCCTGAGATGCGACATACCTCACTTTCTCTTCAACATCCATCTCGGAGATCTTTTTCTTCTCAGACTGGCACCCGCAAAGGATACAGACTGCCGTCAGCGCTGCGATGAATGCACTCCCTGACCTCTTGCGCATGCCAAATCACCATCGGTTCACTGGCGGACGAATATACTGCCGCGTCACATCGTCATCGTCATCTTCATCCCCCATCTCGTATCCGCCTGAAATCTCGATGCTGTCGTCATCATCAAAATCATACGACGGCGGGCGAATCGCCTCCTTCGGCGCCACATAGCCTTTCGAAGGGAGCGGATCGGGATCAGCAACTTTCGTATAGCTGAACGACGGCGGCTCAAATGACGGCGCCGCCTGCGCCGCAGACGGCAAGCCCGGCGAAGATGCAGGCCGAACGGGCACGGGCGCCGGCGAAACGACAGTCGCTGAGGATGTGCCCGGCGACGACGGGGCTGACAGCTGGAACGATGACGGGGCAAGCGCGCCAGAGGCAAACACAGGCATCGGGCTGATGCGCGTCTCGTCCTCATCCGTTTCACTCCCATCCTCTGCAAGCTCCTGAATGCCAGACACAGCATCCGCAACTTCAAGTCCGGATTTCTGCTGCGCTTCCAGCGCCTCAAGCGTCTCGTCATCCACGATCGCGCAGTCCGTCATCGTTCGGATATGGCTGTCCTCATCAGACAAATCGTCGGCTTCCGACGGCGCAGCACTAGGCGGCTCACTCAGCAGAAGCTCCGTCTCTGGAAGCAGCTTCCTATCCTCTGTCGAGATCTCATTGACCTTGCGGAGCCCGTCGCCGCTCCTGCTGGCCGCGCGTTCCGCTTCCTGCCCTTCGGCCGCAGCCTGGCTGACTGCCGTCTCCTCCTTGGTGGCCTGGCGTGTTTTGACGGGAACTGGCACCATGCCTCCGCCCTGACGAGAACCGCCGATAAATTTGGGCATGCTGCGCTGCGCAGGTGGCGCCTCGACGATGACAATCTCGCGGACCGAATGCATGCGCTGTGGCGCGGCCGGCTGCGGCGGCTGCGGCGCGGCTGCCGACGGCTGCTGGATGTTCTGACGCCCCATTGGCATCGGCGCCATGCCAGCATGCCCCATCGGCATGCCCATCGGCACCTGACCGGGACCCCCCCCCATGCCGACTGGATAGCCGCCACGCCCCATCATCTGCTGCTGCATCATCTGCTGCTGCATCATCATCTGCTGCATCATCATCTGCTGCTGCATCATCGCATCCGAAGGCATCCGGCCGCCCATCGCCGCTGGCGACATCCCGCCCTGCGCGCCCATCGCCGCCGTTCCAGGCACCGGCGGCACTGTACGGCTCGCCTTTGGAGAGGCCTGAGACACCGCGCCCTCCTCTGACTCCACATGCACGCACACGACCGTCACATTGTCCTTGCCCCCGGCCTTCAGTGCAAGACTGATCAGCTCGTTGCACGCCTCGGGAAGATCCGGATGTGATGTGATCGCCTGGCATATCAGCGCCTCTGAAACGATGTCGCTCAGGCCGTCTGAACACATCATATATGTGTCGCCCGCTTCGCGCGGCACTTCCTTCACTTCGACATCCACGTAGTCTTTCAGGCCGATCGCGCGCAAAATCACATTCTTGTTCGCAAAACTCTTCGCATCCTCGGGCTTGAGCTCCCCGGTATCCAGAAGGTGATTCAGAAGCGAATGGTCACGCGTCATCTGCACAATCTGACCCTTGCGAACACGATAAATCCGGGAATCGCCGACATGCGCTAAAATAAGGCCGCGCGGGGAGTTCATGATCGCAGTCACAGTCGTCCCCATGCCCTCCATCGAGCGCTCCTTGCACGACTGGATAAAAATCCGCTCGTTCGCATACTTGATCGCGTTCACGAGAAGATTCGCCTCATAGCTCAGCTTGCTGTCCGGCGGATACGGAAACTCAAACCCAGGCTTGCGGCACGTCTCGCAGATAAACTGCGCCACATGGCTCACGCACATCGTCGAGGCAACCTGCCCGGACGCATGGCCGCCCATACCGTCCGCCAGAACATACAGCCCCTGGCTGGGCACCATCCCGTAATTGTCCTCATTATTCGTCCGCTTCAAGCCGACATCCGACTTCGCGGCACACGTCAGTCGAGCTGCCATTTCGATACCCCTTTCAAATGCACGCTTACCGATTGATCACGCCACCCCCGCTGCTTATCGCGGTATCGACACCTCCAGAGTGTATTCCGAATGATAGGCTTCACAGAATATCTCTAAAAAATAATGACCCGGAAGCGCGTTGAACGTCATCTTCATCCTCGACCCGGGCACGAACCTCTGACGCGTGACCTCCTCGCCTGTCGCCTTGCGAATCACCACCGTCCCCAGCGCCTCTGGATTGTCAAACGCAAACGTCACGTCTATCGGCGTCTCCGCCGGAACCGTGAAATATTTCCAGTCCGTCTTGTCTCCGTCTATGCATGACACATAGTCAAGCACCAGATCATCAAGGTTGATCGCAATCGCGCCAAGCCTGTCACGGTCATCGCTCGAATTCGACTCCGCACCGAGCTTCTCGCACCCCGTCACAAACATGAATAACGATATTAATGCTGCAATTCCCCAAATCTGTCTCATATCGGTTCCTCTCTCAAAAACAAGACCCAACTCCCTGTATCATACCCCACTCACGCGTTTAAGGTCAAGCATGCCGCGCAGTGCCTTTTGACTGGCATGACGCTTTTTTCTCCCCCTATGCCCGCATAAACTCGCATACGCGCGGCGACAGCTCCGGCTCCAGGCTCCGCCGGATACGCCTCCGCAAACCCTTTTCTGAACGCGCTATGCTACGCATACGCGCGGCGAACGCTCCGGCTTTCCGGCTCCGCCGGATACGCCTCCGCAACCTCACGAGCGCCCCACTGCCCGTGATAAACCGGAAATGCCCGCATACATATTCCACGACGACAAAACAAGACGCCACACGCACAGCCCCCATCCCCTCGGTGAAACCCGGCGCCCAAGGCACACGCTGTAACGCACGGTCGAGGGCGTGAAAATGCTTGCACTTGTGCCGGCGCCCCAGGCACACGCTGTAACACTTCACATCATTGTGTATAAACACCACATTGACATACTCTGACACACATCACCCACACACTGCTATCATTCAAAATACCGCACAAAATCTAGCTTTCCTGACTTCTCAATGAAAATCGCTTGCACCCATGCTCAAAACAATCTAACGTAGTCCCCAACGTGATGAAGAGTTTTTTTGAGCGGATTCATCGCAGATTTTCGACGATCGCAAAACAGGGAAGTTAGTAGCGGGTCACGGAAGAGTTTGGAGAATTGATCGGAAATACGGAATTTCTGCGACTGTCACACGCCTCTGTTTTGTCTTCTATCGGCTGAAAATTCAGGCGGCGAATCTCGATTCAGAAAGGGCGCATCATTTCAAGTCATGTCAATCATGGATGAGCGAGCATAATCTAGGAGGAACGGAATGATGGATCTTGAGACCAACCACAAACCCGGCGCATGTATTAAGATCATTGGCGTTGGCGGCGGCGGCGGCAATGCCGTCAATACGATGATCGAGGAAAATGTCGACAGCGTCGATTTCATTGCTGCCAATACAGACAGTCAGGCCCTTTCCACCAATAAGGCCGAGATTCATATACAGATCGGCGAACAGCGCACGCGCGGGCTTGGCGCAGGCTCAAATCCAGAAGTCGGCAGGGAAGCCGCTCAGGAATCCGCAAGCCAGATACAGGAACAGCTCAAAGGCGCCGACATGGTCTTCATCACCGCTGGCATGGGCGGCGGGACTGGCTCCGGCGCTGCCCCCATCATCGCCGGCATCGCAAAACAGCTCGGCGCGCTCACTGTCGGCGTCGTTACACGACCATTCAAATTTGAAGGCAAAAAAAGACAGCGCATTGCCGACGAAGCCATCGCCGCGCTCTCCAAAAATGTCGATACCCTCATCACCATCCCGAATGAACGCCTCCTGCAAATCGCCGGTGACCAGCTCACGGTTCTCGACGCCTTCAAAACCGCTGACGGCGTGCTCGTACAGGCCGTGCGCTCCATCAGCGAGCTCATCCAGACTCACGGAAAAGTCAATACAGACTTCGCTGACGTCGATACCGTCATGCGGAACAAAGGCATGGCGCTCATGGGCACCGGCATCGGTGAAGGGCCAAACCGCGCGGTCGATGCCGCTGAGGCCGCCATCAGCTCCCCGCTCCTCGACGGCATCACGCTGCAAGGCGCCAGAAGCGCTCTCCTTAACATCTCTGCGCCTAAATCCGCTTCTATCCGCGAAATCAGCGAGGCCGCCACTCTCATCGAGGAATCTCTCGCCGATGACGCCCTCCTCATCTGGGGACATATCGTTCGCGAAGATGACAGCGAAGAAATCAAAGTCACAATCATCGCTACTGATTTCGAAAATGCCGACAACGGCATGGAAGCACCCGCTTTCCAGCAGCAGAACTTGCAGCGCGGCTTCAATACGGGCTTCAACACTGGCTACGGCATCACATCTCAGAATGCCCAGCCTTCCATGAACGCCTTCAACAGCTCCCCGAGCCTGCAGCCCGTCTCCACAAACGGCATCGCCGCCGTTCACCCGAACCGCGATTTCCTCAGCGATCAGAGCCTCGAATTCGCAAACAAACTCCAGGAACTCGATGCTCAGGCAAACTTCAACACCGCCGCGCCTCAGGCTCAGCAGGCGCCCGCTTCATATATGCCCGGAAACCTCTCCAGCGCTTATCCGTCGCCAAATATCTTCGAATCCGTTCAGACCACAAAAGCGCCCGCACCGCAGTACGCGCCTGCTCAGCAGCCGGCAAGATCGTCGACAATCTCCGCTGCAGTCAGCAGAGCCTCAAACGAAAAATCTCCGGCTCGCTCGGCTGTCAACGAAATCATCCGTACCCCGGATGAACCTGCCGCTGAAGAGGATTTCGATGAGCCCGCCATCTTCAGGCGAAAACCTAAGAATAACTTCTTCCTCGGCGACTAGACGCTTCCACGAATAGCTCTTAAGGCTCGAAAGTCCATGTTTCATGCGATTTTCGAGCCTCTTTCTTACTACCGGACATGAAACGACTCGACTTATTCAAGATCATACTCGTCGAACCTCAAAACCCCATCAACGTCGGCAACGTCATGCGCGCCATGAAAAATATGGGGCTCAGGCACCTCGCGCTCGTCAAGCCGGCTGAAATGGACATGGCCCGGACTCAGATTTCAGCACACCGGACCGAAGATATGCTCGAGGATATCGAGGTCTTCGACTCTCTCGACGATGCACTCTCCGGCATCCACGAATCCTATGGCTTCAGCGCCAGAAAGCGCACGCAGACCTGGGCTTCGCTCGATATGGAATCTGCAGTTTCCAGAAGCCTGGCGCTCGCAGATCAGAACCTCAGCATCGCTTTCGTCTTCGGGCGCGAGCAATCCGGACTCACGAACGAAGAACTCGTGCGCTGCTCGTGCAGAGTGCATATCGAGACGAGCGACTACACCAGCCTCAATCTCGCTCAGGCCGTCCTCCTCGCCTCTTACGCGCTGCTCCGGCAGACTCGCGCCCCAAAAGACACACAGCCCACCGCCGCTCCGCTCGAAAACCACGCACCTGACACGCGCCCCGCCACACAAGATGAACAGCTCCGACTGCTCAAGACGCTCGAATCCGCGCTTGTCGACATCGGCTATTTCAAATCCCCCGACCCAAACACTGCCATCCACCGCGTCCACAACATCCTCACGCGCGCCGACATACACAACGACGAATACCATCTCCTCATGGGCATCGTCAAAGAGATCTCGAACTTCGCCGCCCTCACGGAAAGAGGCATTCCGATCAAGAAAATCCGCCCCGCCAAGTCGCTCAGCGATGCGGATCCCGGGCAATGCCTCTAATTCAGGCAATTTTTTTCAGCACGCGCGCCCAGTGCGGATAAAATTCTATCTCCAGCCGGCCGTTCCTGACCTCAAATGTCTCATCCCCGTTGAGGATATCGCGATACCGCCCGTCGCACAGGCCGCTCAAAACCTGCGCGCGCGCCGCAGGCTCATCCGAGATCAGGCACAAGACCGTATCCATGCCGTACACGCGCTCAAACGAAAGCGTCTGCGGCGTAACCGCAATCTGCCGGTAAGCGCCGTGACACAGCGCAGGCTCCCTGCGGCGGACACGCGAAAACCTGCACAGCGCTTCCTCCAGCGATGCTGCTTCAAGGCTCTCGCGCACCTGTCCAACAGACAGGGCTGATGCCGATACGGCCGGACGGATCGCCACATCCGCATCATAGCCGCGCCCCTTCCTGCCGCAAATCCCCCACTCGCTGCCATAATAAATCGACGGGCACCCGGGCATGAAAAACATCAGCGCATAGACTGAATACAGCGAATACGGGCTCTTGAGCTTTGTCGCGATCCTGTCCACATCGTGATTGTCCACAAAACTGTACATCTCAAGACCGCGATAAATCCCGCCTGCGCCGAACTGACGGTTCAGGGAATACGCGATCTCGTGAAAATTCCCGTCGTTATGCGATGACCACAGCCCCTTGTACGCCTCGTAATTCGTCGTCCCATGCATCATGGCGTCATTCGCCCAGACGCGGTAATCCCCGTGAATCACCTCCCCGACGAGCAGAAAGCCGTCCTTGAGGCCGTCCACATGCGCGCGCAACGCACGCACAAAATCCTGGCTCAGGCAATCCGCAGCATCCAGACGAATCCCGTCGATATGGAATTCCGATATCCACCACGACACGGCATCCAGCAGGTGCTTCCTCACCTCCGGGTTGTCGAGGTCGAGCTTGACGAGCTCCTCATGCCCCTCCCAGGTCGCATAGCTCACCCCGTCGCGCGCGCGCCCGTCAAAACGCAGCCCGCTGAACCACCGACGCGTCCGCGCGAACTCACGCTGCTCCAGAACTTCCCTGAACCCCCAGAATTCCCGACCGACATGATTGAACACGCCGTCAACGATCACGCGCATCCCCGCTTCATGATAGCAGTCCACAAGCTCTCTAAAATCGCTGTCGCTTCCAAGCCGCCTGTCGACATGAAAATAGTCTTTCGTATCATAGCCATGCGTCGAGGATTCAAACAGCGGGCCGATGTAGACCGCCGTCACACCGAGCGCTTTCAAATGACCCGTCAGCCCCGCAAGCTCAGGAAGCCTGTGGCACTCCCCGATACCCTCGTTGCGGCGGCTGCACCCGAGCATCCCGAGCGGATAGATGTGATAAAGCACACCGCCCTCGAACCAGCGGCACTTCCCTTCTTCCCATATTTTTTCACAGCAGTTCTGCATCGCCATACCTCATGTCGAATCCGTGCTTTTTTTATACCGAACCTACCTACCGTTCGGTAACATTCACACCATTATACCATCCGGTATATCATGTCAACATATCTGAAAAAAAATTTCGCGGCGCGTACCGCCAGAGGCGGAAGCGACGCGCCCATGGGCCGCGTATCGCCGAAGGCGGTAGCGGCCCCGCAAAACGAACCGCGCTCCCCGCAACATTTTGCTTTCATTTTGCCAGTATTGATTATACATGCCCCTGAAGTTTTCTCTCTTACCGGAGCATCGAATGAAGATCACGAACCTTGACACCTATTTGAAAAACACCCCAGACGAAAACGGCTACTTCGGAAAATACGGCGGCAGCTATATCCCCGCCGGCCTCCAGACCGCGATCAACGAAATCACGCACGCCTATAACACGATCAGCAAATCCGCCAAATTCATCAGCGACCTGCGCAAGATACGCCGCGAGTTCCAGGGGCGCCCCACGCCGATCTCGCATCTGGAGCGCCTCTCCAACGCGCTCGGCTGCGTCCAGCTCTATGCAAAGCGCGAAGACCTCAACCACACAGGCGCGCACAAGATCAACCACTGCATGGGCGAAGGCCTTCTCGCGAAATACATGGGCAAGAAGAAGCTCATCGCTGAAACCGGCGCGGGTCAGCACGGCGTCGCCCTGGCCACGGCTGCCGCCTATTTCGGCATGGCATGCGATATCTATATGGGCGCGGTCGATATCGCCAAGCAGGCCCCGAACGTCGCCAGAATGAAGGTCCTCGGCGCGAACGTCATCCCGGTCACGCACGGCGCGCAGACACTCAAGGAAGCCGTCGATGCCGCTTTTGACGCCTATCTGAGGGAATATCAGGACTCGATCTACTGCATCGGATCGGTCGTAGGCCCGCATCCGTTCCCGATGCTCGTCCGCGACTTCCAGCACATCGTCGGCATCGAGGCGCGCGAGCAGTTCCTCGACATGACCGGTATCCTCCCCGACCACGTCGTCGCCTGCGTCGGCGGCGGCTCCAACGCGATGGGCATCTTCTCCGGTTTCCTCAGCGATGAAGATGTCAAGCTTTATGGCGTCGAACCGCTCGGGAGAGGGCCGAAACTCGGCGATCACGCAGCAAGCCTCAGCTATGGCACGGAAGGCGTCCTGCACGGCTTCAACACGGTCATGCTCAAAGATGACGACGGAGAACCGGCTCCCGTCTACTCGATCGCATCCGGACTCGATTATCCGGGCTCCGGGCCGGAACACTGCATGCTCCGCGACATCGGACGTGTCAAATACGACACCGTGGGTGACGATGAGGCCATCGACGCATTTTTCACGCTTGCGCGCAAAGAGGGCATTATCCCGGCGCTCGAAAGCAGCCATGCCGTCGCCTATGCCATCAGAATGGCCAAAAAACTCAGCACCGGCGCGATCCTCATCAACCTCTCAGGACGCGGCGACAAAGACATGGACTACATCATCGAGAAATACGGCATCCGCTGAACAGGCATAAGCGCGGCACGCTATCGCTTCGCGATACGCGCGCCAGGGGCCTGCCTATGCCTGACGGCATACGGCAGGCCTTTTGATATCTCAGCTCCCGGATACGACAATCTCACGGAGCGCATCGCGCACATCGCTCAATATCAGCCCCTCGATGATGCGAATCGGCGCAAGCTGGCGCATGACATTGGCCGCGACGCCTGGCGCAAGGGAGGCGAACAGTATCACGGGCACGCGCACATCCCGCTCGCGAAGCGCGCGGCATACCAGAAGCCCCTGCATCCCGCGTATCTGCGCCTCGGCGCGGTCGCGGTTCCCGCAGAACTGCTCCGTGCCCGCAAGCGCATCGATATCGCCATAGAGCTCTTCGGCTGGAATCATATCAAAACGCATATCCGCCAAAATCGCACCGGGCATCTCCCGGCGAACAGCCTCCAGCAGTGCCGCAAAATGCGTGAACACTTCAAGCTCAAACCCGGGAAGGCTCTCCCGATGCGCGTCCAAGAAATCCGCATATTCCCCTGTCTCCCCGCGATCATCAATGAGGTAAAGCTTCATCACGTCTCCGAAATGCTCAAATGCCAGCTGGCCATGCAGCTGAAGTTACACAGAAGCGTTCCCAAACGACATTCCCGTTAAAGATCACCCGTCGGACTGCTGTCTGACGCGCTGCATCCGGTCAAGATACATCTGCAGTATCAGGCACGCTGCCATCGTATCCACGACCTCTTTTTTTTTCGACCCGCGCGTCTCCATTTCCTGAAGCGCATTTTCTGCAGCACTTGAAGTCAGGCGTTCATCCTGAGGGACGATCTTCAGTCCGGGGCAGCGCTGCCTGAGCTGGATGAGAAACTGTTTCGTACGGCGCACCGCACCGCCCTCCGATCCGTCAAGCTCGAGCGGCCAGCCGACGACCACGCGCGTGATCTTTTCCGCCTCCAGAATCCTGGCGATTTCCCCGCAGGGATCCGCGCACCTGTTCACATGAACCGTGCCATAGCCGAGCGCGACCTTATGCGCGGGATCTGAAACAGCCACGCCAATGCGCACCGTGCCGATATCAAGGGATGCTATACTGGACATCTCCGCTCCAACCTCAAAATATTGCTGCAAGGCAATGCAAGCAGCCGCACGGAACGACTACTAGCACAATTTTCGGCCATTGCTCATGAAAATGCGCAAAAACTTACAAACATATCAGCGCTTAGCAACGCTTCCCGCGCGCTTCCGCATAGTGAGCGCAAAGCCCATAAAGCACACCCGGGGCAAGACCTATCCAATGTCCCCCAATGGGAATGGGATTCAGGGGACGAGGCCGAAAAGCACGTCGCGCACACTTCATTTGGCATATCCGCAGATTGAACAATAAAAAGGCCCGCAGCTCAGGCTCGATAACCAGAACCGCAGGCCTCATCAAGATCTGCCCCACCACAACTTGTTTCGCTTACAGTTCCCAGCACATGCGATAGATCTCGCGGCGCAGGCTGGCGATCGATCCGGGATCATCATTCGCGTGCGCGCGATTTGTCAAAAGCGTCACGCTCCGCTTCGTGTCGAGATCGATCCAAACCGAACACCCGGTAAACCCAAGATGGCCGATCACATTCTCCCCTGGACGGCGACCGGAGAGCGAATCCTCGGATGTCGGGCGATCCCATCCGAGCGCGAACGGCGTGCGGCTGCTCTTGTACGTGAGAAATTCACGCATAATCTCGGAACTGCAGACAAAATTATCCGAAAGCATTGCACGCACGTACGCCGCGATGGCTTCCGCAGTCGCGAAAAGGCCTGCGTGCCCGGCAACATGCGTAAGCGCGCGCGCATTGGCATCGTCGGGATGCCCCTGAATATACGCGCCCATATAATGACATGTCGCAGCGATCTGATTGCGCATCACCCAGTGAAGCGGGCTGTAGAGCATCTGCATGCCAAGGCCGAGCGGACGCGCGATCTTCTGGGCAAACAAATCCGAAAGATGCATGTGATACGACCGTTCCAGCATCAGACCAAGGAGAATATAGCCGACATCCGAATAGCACCATGTCTTGCCATCCGTGCGAGGCTGAAGGCGCTTGCATTCAAGCTCAAAAAAACGAGAGGCCGTATCGTGATCCTCAACTCTCGGAATCGCTCCGTGAAAATCGACCCATGCCGGAAGATCCGTCTAATGGCTCAGAAGATCCACGAGCGTGTTCGCAAGGCTCCACGATGGAAACTGAAGATCCGGAACGGAAATCAGCTTCTGATCCAAGGCAAACTTCCGCTCGGCCACGGCGCACATCATCAAGCCTGCCGTGGCAAGAGGCTTCGTGATACTCGCGATATCAAATATCGTATCCGGAGTGATGGCCAAAGGCACACACCCAAGCTCGTTGCGCGCAATTGGAAAACGCGTGTTCCCCGCGCAAAGACTCAGAATATCATGCTTGTCATCTGAAACCACGAGCTGCGCCCCGCTGAAAAGACGCGCATCTATGCCCTGGTTCAGCAAATCAGTAATTTCACGTTTGAACTTTGTCATTGCATATCACTCTTTACGCAACATGCCCTAAACGGGCAATGCTCGTGCGGCAAAAGAAAACAATCACACCCTCAGAACGGTGCGATATCAATCATGGATTGAATCCATCTTAACGTCAGAAGTTCTTCGACACAATAATTACATTTTTTTCACAAAAAAGCATCAAAAAAATGGTTATATTTCAACTTTTCGATTTAAGCGTAATACGTGCAAGGGCGAAAGCGCGCAAAAACTCGCCACCGCGTATTCAAAAGCGCGCACAGACCTTATCCCCATTCCCTCGCGCGCCCACGGAAATCTCACAGACAGACGGCATTTTTGAAGGGGGCAAAATGCAAAAAGGCCCATGCAGACATGCTGCACGGGCCATAAATCAGGCGATCAGGAATCAGCCGAGGAGCTTCTTGTCGGGGCAGGAGCCGGACTTGTCAAAAGAAATCGATTTCGCCGAGAAGGCATTCACGAAAATCTTGAAGCTGTCCATATCGCGGTTTTCGAGAATCTGGAGAAGATCCACTTCGAAATAGGTATTGAGCATGGCGCAGGTATTTTTGTGGAACAGTCTCCAGATACGGCCGTTCGTCAGAATGGCCCACTGAAGGTTCGTCGCGCGCATCTGCTCATCGAGTTCAGCTGCAGGAGGCTCGGCAACGCTGCCGTCGTCCGTCTTCTCAGCTTCATCAAGGCTGGCTGCCCACGCAGCGAGCTTGCCGATACCGCAGGCGCCGTTAAAGAACGCATTCGTGCCCCGACCGCTCACATGAGCGAGGAATGCATCGGCGCTGTTGAAAAGGGTGTACTCAACGCGGAGGTCTTCGCCAAGAGGTTCATTGTGGCTGTGCGCATATCCGAGGATATGAAGCGCACGGTTCACAAGGAAAAATCCAACCTGAGCCGCCGTCGCTTCATCGTTCAGATGAGAGTGATGACGCTCAAAATGTTCACAGAGATGTTCGAATTTTTCCGTAAGTTCTTCGCTCGTAAAGAGGTCAGACGCTGCAAGACGTTCCACAGCATCGGAAGCAAAAAAACCGCCGGCATTCACAATCGCGTTTGTCATAGACTAGATTCTCAAAATAAAGAAGAAAAAGAAACGAAACGCAGTCTGCATTTCACAAACCGCACAATACAAACGCGGAAACTTCTACGCCTACGCATTTGTTTTGTCAACACTATTCTACGGGTTTTAAATCCGCAAAGAAACGGATATCATCGCTCTCAAGCGACTCAAAATCCACCGTCCGCGTCCACGGCTGATAGCCATAACGCTTGACCTCCACATCCAGCGGGCGCGTGATATCAACGTTCTCAAGGACGAGCGGCGTCTCGCCGCGCTTGATCACCTTTCCGTTCGAAGTCACGTACACGGATGACTTCGGCGGTTCGGACTGGACCACCATCGTCACAGGGCTGCCGAGCACAAGCTCGAAGTCAAGCGACATATCGCTTTCGATATTCCCGCTCATCGTCTGTGGCTCAAACCCGAGCTTGAATGCTCGCACGGAATACGGCGCGCCTACAATCCCCTCGATATGACGCACTGCCCCCTCCCCGGGCACATACACGCCGTTCACGAATATATGCGCATCTTCAGGATCGACATTCACCTCATACTCTGTCTTCTGCGGAAGCTGACGCGTCATCTCCAGGCGGCTCTCCGACTTGCCGTTCTCGAGCTTGAGAAGGAATGATTCCGCCTCGTATCCGGGCATCGTCACATCAATGATGTAATCGCCGGCCTCAAGACCGTCGAAATAGACCGACTGACCGTCCTTGCTCGCGATCTCGGGCTCGTCGCTCTTCGGGAAATGGAATATCGCCGTATGCGCCTCCCCGGATTCCGGAACGATATCAAGCGTCAGTGACGCGCTCGTCGGAAGATCGACCGGTATCTCACGCATCTTGATTTTCCCAGCAAGAATCAGTATCGGTATGGTGATGATCATGACGCAGATGACCATGATGACCGCCACGAGACCCTTGCGCGTCCGCGCCTTTTTTTCCGCGCGTTTCATCATCAGTATCTGCGGGTCGGACACTGTCGGCGCCACGCCCTCGGGCTCAAGCTCGACATCCTCGTCATCCTCGCTGTTCAGCGATGATGCTGAAATCGATAGACGGGCTCCAGACACCTTGCTGTCCTCGCCTGATTCATTGATATTGACCGCCTTCACATTGGGAAGGGACTTGCTCAGGCTTCCCGGGCTCTTGACACCGCGCCCTGGAATAGGCGGAAGCGAAGGAAGCGCGCCGCCCGCAGGCTTCGCAAGCTTGCTCTGGAACTTCTCGTTCGCCTTTTCTGCTTCAGCCTTGTCGGATTCGCTCATCGCTTCAGCTTCTGCATCCCCAGGCTCAGCCTCAGGTGCCACAGACTGACCTGACTTGGAATACTCTTCTGCATGCTCCGCATTATAGCGGTTGACATCTTCCTGCGTGTTCAGAGACTTGAATATCGGGAGCTTCTCCCACTCCGCTTCCAGCTCTTTCGAAAAGGTCGAACACATCCAGTTCTGAAGATGCCACTGCGTAAACGGCGTCTTGCAGCTGTTGATGAAGTCCAGGAGATCCACGACCATCTCGCTCGCCCAAGCATATCTGCGGTTGACGTCTTTTTCGAGCGCCTTCATGCAGATCTTGTCCACAGCCTCCGGCACCATGCGGTTATATTTCGAAGGCTTGTCGATCTTGCACTCCGTGATCATCTCGAGAATCGCGAACTCGCTCTCGGACTGGAAGAGACGGCGGCCTGTCAGAAGCTCCCAGAAAAGCACGCCCAGCGCAAAAATATCCGAGCGATGGTCGACCGGCGCGTCCATCGCCTGCTCAGGGCTCATATAGCTGAACTTGCCCTTGATCACGCCATTGCGCGTATGCGCCGTCTTCTGCGATGCCTTCGACACGCCGAAGTCAATCAGCTTCACCACGCCGTCATACGTCACGATCAGGTTCTGGGGGCTCACGTCGCGGTGAACCAGGCCAAGGGGCTGCCCGTTCGCATCCACCGCGCGATGCGCATAATCAAGACCCTGCGCCGCCTGTGCCATAATAAAGCACGCCTGGCTCACGCTCATGATCTTCTTCTGCTTGCGGTAGTAGCTCTGGATGGCCGTCACATCTCGCCCGGGGATGTACTCCATCGCGATGTAATGCGATTCACCGAGACGGCCAAGCTCGTAAATCTGGCAGACATTCGGATGCTCAAGATCGACAGCGACTTTCGCCTCGTTGATGAACATCGTCACAAACTCTTTGTCCGCAGCCAGATTCGGAAGGATGCGCTTGATTGCAAAAAATCTTTCAAATTCCGGCGCGTTCAGAAGCTTCGCGCGGTAGACCTCCGCCATGCCGCCAACGCTCACGCGCTCCAACAATATGAACTTCCCAAAAATTTTCGGCTGTATCACGGGCTTTCCTTTCGTCTGAGGCACAAACAAACATGCCTCGCCACTTTACCCCTTGTTATGCATCTTTGGCAATCATTCATTGAAACAGCATGAAAAAACAATGCGGGCACCGCTCATCCCCGCAGGCCCGCACCTGCCGCATCAGACATCACTCAGCGATAGATCGCGCGCGTCAGCTTCTCGGAAATCAGCACGCCCGTGTCATACGCCATATATTCGAATACCGCCCTGATCTCCTCGTCGGTAAGCTCGAAGAATGCCGTCAGGTTCGCCGCGCCACTCACGAGCCGTCCCGTGTCGTTGACTGCCGCCAGCGCGTTGCGCGTGCGCCGGACATTCGGCACAGACGCGTTCACGCCCCCCGTCACGCCGGCATCAACAGCATTCGCGACATCAGAAAAAGCGTTCGACACCTCGCGCATCAGCGAGACGCCGCTCGAATAAATCTCTTTCATCTCCGGCGTATAGATGACCGAAATCTGCGCCTCCACAAAGAAATTCATTGGAGAGAGCAGCGAATCAGCCCACAGCCCGTAACGGCGCACGGTCAGGCGGATGCGGAGGTCAGGCGTCGCGCTGTCGGGCGCCACCTCGAGATGCGTCTCGTCCGCAAACGCATCATTGAACCCGTCCGAAACAAGCCCGCCGACCACCGCAGGATCCACGAGCTGATGCAGACGCGCCTCCTGCTCGCTGCTGATCGCCATCGCGCTCACATCCGCCGCGATGTTGACCGCCGTGCCGATCATCCCGAACACGCCGCCGGAATGCGAAGCCGCCGTGTCCGTCGATCCGATGTCAACAGCCACTGCGCTCTTGGCTGTCACCTTGCTGTAATAGTTGCTCGACATCCCGACATATTCCTTGAGAGACGGGCCGCACCCGGCCACCGCCACCATCAGAAATAGGCCAATCACCAGCCAAAACAGCTGCTTCTTCATCTCAACACCCTCCATTTTTTTATTAAAAACCGCCTATTGCTCGCGCAATACGGCGGCACTCGCGACGGCTATCCGGGCTGCGCCGGATACGCCGCGCGCCATCCGCATGCGACCATGATATAGCATAAAATCGCCCTCTGAAAGCAAAAGTCCACCTTTTTGCACGCCCGCTCACGCATCCGCACTCAGAAAGGCCATGATCCGCTCCGAAAGACGCGTATATCTGGACGACGGGCGGTTGTTCCCGATCACCGCGCTGAGCGTGTACTGGTCGGTGATGAACACCGCGACACGACGTGCGCGCGTCAGCGCCGTGTAAATCAGATTCCTCTGAAGCATGAAGCTCTGGCTGCGAAGGAACGCGCAGATCACCGCCGGATACTCGCTGCCCTGCGACTTGTGCACCGTGCACGCATACGCGAGCGCCAGATTTTCGAGATTCTGATGCTTCACCTCGACGACGCGGCCGTCAAAATCAACGATCGTCTTGTTGCCGACTGTCTGCACGATCTTCCCGATATCGCCATTATACACGTCGTTCTCGTAATCGTTCCTGAGCTGCATCACCCTGTCGCCAATCCTGAACCCCTGAAAGCCCCTGTCCAGCGGTATCCCGTCCGGATTGAGCCGTGCCTGCAAAATCTGGTTGAGATGCTCCACACCGCCGGCATTCCCGCGCATCGGGCAGAGCACCTGTATCTCGTTCATCGGATCGAGCCCGAATCGCTTCGGAAGCTTGTCGCACACGAGCTGCTCGATCAGGTGTTCGGCATGCTCGGGCGTCGCCGCGCTGAACAGATAGAACTCGCACTTCGGATCGGCCATCTGAGCCTGCGTGGGCACGAGCGGATAGATCCCCGCATTGATCCTGTGCGCGTTCTGCACGATCATGCTCTGTTCAGCCTGCCTGAAGACCGTCCTGAGCCGTATCACGGGCACGCAGTTCGACTGGATCATGTCGCGAAGCACCATCCCAGAGCCGACGCTCGGAAGCTGGTCGACATCGCCGACGAAAATCACGCGCGCCGTATCCGGGATCGCCTTGAGCAGAGACCGCATCAGCGCAAGATCGATCATGGACGCCTCGTCGATGATATACACCCCGGCCGGGAGCGGATTGTCCTGGTCGCGCTGGAAAGATCCGTGCGAATCGTCCATATACGCATACTCCAGAAGCCTGTGTATCGTCTTGGCCTCATGCCCTGTCGTCTCGTTCATACGCTTGGCCGCGCGCCCTGTCGGCGCAGCAAGGAAAACAGGCACCTCGCGCCCACATGCGATCTCGACGAACACCTTGACAAGCGTCGTCTTTCCGGTGCCAGGCCCGCCGGTGATCACCATGAACTTCTCGCTCAGGCCCGTCAGCACGGCCTGCCTCTGCGAGTCCGCAAGCTCGATCCCAAGCCTGGTCTCCGCGCATCGCAAATCGCGCAGGTCCGCCTCATCCGGATCCCCATGCTTCCCGGAACGCACCAGACGGACGATCTCATGCGCGACCGCATTCTCGAGGTTCCACATGAATGCCCTGTAAACAAGCGTCTCCCCATGCTCGTCCCTGTCCGTCCGTATGGACTTGCGCGCGATCAGGCCGTTCACATGCGACGCGACGACTGACGCATCCACCTGAAGCAGCCGCGCGGCCGCATCCACTAGCACAGGAAGCGGCAGATAACAGTGACCCTCGTTGCACTCCGCATCATAAAGCGCATAATCTATCCCCGCCTCGATGCGCATCGGGGCATCTGGCGCAATGCCCATCTGAGAAGCAATCTGGTCGGCGCGCTTGAACCCGATACCGTTAACCTCCTTGGACAGCAGATACGGCTGCTGTGTCAGGACAGGTATGAGCTTC
Organism: Pseudomonadota bacterium; assembly: GCA_017464085.1. Lineage (GTDB taxonomy): Bacteria > Myxococcota_A > Bradymonadia > UBA4248 > UBA4248 > UBA4248. The sequence continues at coordinate 5,237 of JAFUEE010000050.1, read as the reverse complement.
TGGCCATAAATGCCGATCAGTCGTGCCGACAAGTCATAAGAGAGCCCGTGCCCCTGAAGATAGACAAAAAGCTGGCGGTTTCCCTGCTTCTCGCGCCACTCTGCCTGTATCGTCTCCAGCTTTTTTTTAGATATGCCCTGCACCTCGAGCAGCCGCTCCGGCGCGTTGTCGAGCACATCAACGGTTTCAGCACCGAATTTCTGGATGATCCGCTCGGCCATCCGAAGGCCGATCCCCGTAAGCTGCGATGAGAGAAAACGAGCCAGGCCGACGCTCGATGTCGGCATCGCGACCTCGCATGATTCGACCTTGAGCTGGATGCCGTATTTAGATTCCACCCACACGCCCTTGACGCGCACCTCATCGTCCACCTTGAACGCCGCCAGCGTCCCCACCATTGTGAACTCGATGCGCCGGCGTGTTACTGCATCCAGAATCGCATAGGAATTATCGGGATTGACATACCGCACGCGCGTGATGCGCGCTGTCGTCTGCGCATGCTCCCCTGGTTTTCGCTCGAATGAGGGCAAGGTCACTTCCGCCATCTTTCTCTTCCTGTGTGTGTCCTTCCTATTTGCAACGGCACAAATCAGCACGCCTGCTCAGGCATGCATTCAATAATATATGCCAATCGGCCGGAAACTATCTCAAAAAAATCAAATTTTTTCAGTGCTTGCTTCAGGCTTGCGCAGTCAGAACGAATCCCAACCCCAAGCGCACTGAAGCCGTCACACATAATTCTTGCCGCAGGCCTCAGCATAAAGCACGCGCCATTCCTGTATGCCACGACGCCGCGCGCTCAAGCTTCGGGGAGTTCCGGCTCACCAAACGAGTGGCACGCCTGCTCAACGCCGCGCGCACAAGATGAAGGTCTTGCCCGGCGTATTTGCAAGGGCGCATGCGCTTGCAAACAGCCGGGCACACGCGCCGCGTATCGGCTTTGCCGATAGCGGCGCATCCTCACATAAAAACATCCGCGCACGCACGACAGACAAGGCCCACTCACTCAAACACTATATCATATAATGATATTCATCCGACAGGATACAAAAGTGACATGTTTGATAACATCAATAATAACATTTAAGTTATGGATAAATTTTTATAAGTGTAAAAACCGCTTGCACTCGCCATCGCACCTGTGTATAAGCCGCGCGCTCCTTGCTTCCAGGACAGATCCGGGTGGATCTGAGCACACCGGGAAGCCGAATTGGTTCCATAGGGAGAGCATTATGGCTTATCTTGTAAATCATCCCAAAACTGTAAGAGAGTACGAGACCGTATTCATTCTTCGTTCGGACGTGCTCGACGAAGACCGCAATAAGGTCCTCACCCGTATGAGCAACATCATCGAAAAACTCGATGGCCACATCCTGATGCAGGAAGAGTGGGGCAAACGCAAGCTTGCCTATAAAATCCAGAAGAGCGCATACGGCATCTATTTCTATATCCGTTATCTCGGCTACAATGATATGGTCGCCGAAATCGAGCGCAACCTTCGCATCCTTGAGCCGGTCATCAAGTATATGACCGTCAAGCTCGGCGATGATGTCGATGTCGAAAAACGCAAAGCAGAAGCCGTCAACGAAGGCAGCTGCGCGCCGAAAGATTCTGCCGACTACAGCAGTGTCGATATCGATGATGAAGACCTTGATGAACTCGTTGACGACGAATAGGAGGATTTCCAATGCGCGTAATTCTTAAAGAAGACGTGGCTCACGTCGGTAACATGGGTGATATCGTTAAGGTTGCTGACGGTTACGGCCGCAACTATCTCATTCCCCAGGGTCTTGCGGAACTCGCAACGGAAGACCGCGCCAAGGCTTTTGCCCATCAGAAAGCCATGATCGAGCACAAGAAAGCCAAGCTCCACAACGAAGCTCTTGAGCTCCAGGCGAAAGTCAACGGCATGGAAGTCAAGCTCGTCCGCGCCGCCGTCAAAGACGAAACTCGCATCCATGGTTCCGTCACCAACCGCGACATCGCCGAAGAACTCGCGAAACTCGGCGTTGAAATCGACAAGCGCAAAATCGACCTCGCTCAGCCTATCCGTGAGCTCGGGGAGCACAATGTCGAAATCAAGCTCGTCCACGATGTCATTGCAACCGTCAAAGTCACCGTGATTGCAGAATAATCTGTAAAAATTTCACGTTATAAAAGGCGCTCGGCCAGTCCGAACGCCTTTTTTTTTACCTGACAGAGGCTATCATGACCCCCATTCACCTCTTCACATTAAAAAATATCCCGGTCTCCGGCTCCCCTTTTTTCCTCATCCTCGTCGTCATTCTCAGCCTCGGCAATGGCAGCGTGCTCAACATGATCCTCTTTGGCATGGCGATCATCTTCGGCGTGCTCAGCCATGAATTCGGTCATGCCCTGACAGCTCAGAAATTCGGTCTCATGCCTGAAATCATGCTGCACGCAATGGGCGGCGTGACGACAATGGACCGCTCGGCAAAGACCGCGAAACAGGATTTTCTGATCACGCTCGCGGGACCGCTCACCAACCTCGTCATCGGCGGCGTACTTCTCGGCACCAAACTCCTGCTCATCACATCAGGCATCGGCTTCATCTTCAACTATGTACCGCCTCTCTGGGCTTTTCTCGACAGCGTGATGATCGTGAGCCTCGTCTGGGGCATCTTCAACTTACTGCCCATCAAGCCCATGGACGGAAGCAAAGTTCTCGACTTCCTGCTCCGTAAGTTCCTCAGCCCGAACAAAGCCGAAGCCACTGCCATCGTCATCGGCGCGCTCTTCTCCGCAGCCGTGCTCATCTGGGCCATCATCGGACAAAATACTTTCATGATCATCATCGGCGGATATCTCCTGCTCATCAACGGCAGCTATTTCGTCGCGCTTTTCAAAAAAGACAAAGGCGCCAGCGCATCATCTGACCAGCGCCTCGTGCAGGCTGAGGGCATTTATGAAAAAGGCCTTATCGCCGCGCGGAATCACGACTGGAAATCACTCGAGCGTTGCGGACACCAGATGAAAAAACTCGCCATTTCCGAAGACCAGCTCATGCGCGCATACGAATTCCTCACAATCGCCAACACGAACCTCGGAAAATATCAGGACGCGCTCTCTTACGCACCGCACGCAAAACAATCAGATGCGGTCAAACAAGCCGTTGCGCGCTGCAAGCAATTGAGTTAGTGTAGCCGCGTGCTCTCCTTTCGTATAACGATCCGGCATTGCTTATGAACACCTCAAAACGTATCATGATCATCATCGGCATACTGCTTGTCATTGGCGCAGTCGCCATGGCGGTCATTGACTCGCTGAATGCCCAAAGCCCCCTTGAATTCGAGCCGCTTGATCCTCAGCTCTCGCTGCTCGATCGCGTCTATCCTGAATGGTTCGGCCCCGAAATCGATATCCTTGCTCAGGATCAGGGCAAACAGGTCACCTGCGACTGGTACAGATACAAAGGGCTCGCTGCCAGCTCTCCCGAAAACGCCAATGAAGCCGCAGAGCAATTCAACGCCAATGCCATGGATCTCATCACCGCCACATCTATCGGCGCAAGCTATTGGGCTTCCGAGCTCGTCTTCAACGAGCTCACAGACATCTATCTGGGAAATGCAGAAACAAGGCGCAAAGTCGTCGAAAGATGCATTGCAGACAACCCAGATATCGACAAACACCTCTCAGCTGATACCGATGCATTTTACCGCTTTGCGGACTCTGAAGCGCTCCTCGACAACAGTCACGTACTCTCGAACAATTCGCGGAAACTTCTCCACCTCATACACAGACATCTCTGGAACGGCGTTTCTTCCGCACAGTTCCCGCTCACGCGCATCGAACCGCCCGAAGAGGCGCTCGCTTTCCTCAGATGGCAGATCGAACGCTCACAAATGCCTTTCGAGCGAAAACTTCAAAAACTCAACAAGGCTGAACAGTTCGCCGTCATTCCTTATGATTACGATTTCGCGCGCACAGTTCTATATGTCCAGAACGGACTTTTCACAGATGCGTGCGACATGCTCAAAAATGCTTATCAGAAAACTGATCCTCAAAATACGTTCAGACGCAAACGCTATCACAATGCGATCAACGAACTGGCTCGGTCGCATGGTATAGCATGTCAATTATAAACTTAGAGCCAGATGGAGAAAACACAATGGCAGACATCCAAGACACCCTCAAGGAAAAATTCAACTCCCTTCTCGAAAGCGCCAATTCCCTGCGCCAGTCCGCGACTGAGTCCCTCAAAGAGACTTTTGAAAGCGGAAAAGAAAAAATCCAGGAACTTGACCGCGATCGCCGTGCAAACGAAATCTATCGCGCCCTCGGACGCAAAGTCTACAAACTCACGAGCCGTGGCGAAATCGAACTGCCCGAATGCTGCGACAAGTTCATCGAGTCTCTCAAAGAGCTCTATGCCAGCGAAGAAGTCGATGATTCCGATGACGCTTGCTGCGAAGATGGAGAGACTTGCTGCTGCGACGACAAGAAAGACTGCTGCTGCGACGACAAGAAAGACTGCTGCTGCGACGACAAGAAAGACTGCTGCTGCGACGACAAGAAAGACTGCTGCTGCGACGACAAGAAAGATGACGACGCAGAAAACAAAGATGCCTGATACAGCCGCATGATTCTCTGATCCTACGCCCGGAAACGGGCGTTTTTTGGCTCTTTTCTACCCACGTGGATATGAAAGCTGTGATTCAACGTCCGTGGATATGAAATACAAGGCAGTAAGCCATAGAAAGCAGGCCATCGTGCGCATGATAAAGGCTATATTATGCGGAGAAATTATCGACGCTCGATTGCCGAGAAACAGGCATCTGGGAGCCATAGCCACGCCTGTTGAAACAAGAGCCTTATGAAATGTGAAATTGAGAACCGCCAACAGACCACTGCCTACTGACCACTGACCACTGCCTACTGACCACTGCCTACTGCCTAAAAACGCAGTTCCAAAAGTTGATTTTCACCTAAAAAGTTCTCATATATCGCGCGTTTTCAAGGGTTGCCCAATACGGGCTTTTTTTCAAAGGAGCGAGATATGAACGAGATCTCAAAACGAAAGCTTGCGCTTGCCTGCTGTGCTGCCCTTTCGTTTGCCGTGACATCATGCGGCGACGACGGCGCGGGAACTGCCAGCGATTCGCGCAAACAATGCGGCGACGAAGTGTGCACGCTCGAACAGGACTGCGTCGACAATCACTGCGTCGACAAGACTGCGGACGCTTGCGACAACAAATGCACCTCTGAGCAGGAATGCG
>JAFUEE010000005.1 GCA_017464085.1 Pseudomonadota bacterium | reverse complement strand
GCCGCCGATGCCGCGCAAGCTGATGCCGCTGCGCCTGCCGCCGATGCCGCGAAAGCTGATGCCGCTGCTGCCAAATAATTAGTGCCTTCCCAAACTAATTTTTAGTACGTATTTCAAAGACATTTTTTGCTCTGCCCAACAAGCGTATAAAGTGAACTAGTCGCCACTCCCCCTCTGAGGAATGGCGACAGCCCAATGACGCAATTGTTGGACAGAGCTTTTTTTTGCCTTGTCCAGCGGCAACCCAGTTTTCTCTGATGTCAGGTATTCGATGAAAATATATGGACTGACCGGTGGCATTGGATGCGGCAAATCCACAATTTCTCGCATCCTCCAGAATTACGGATTTCAAATCATAGACGCAGACAGTCTCACGCGCGATGTGCAGCGCACCCCAGAGATCTGCCGCGCGCTCGCTGACGCCTTTGGCCGCGACATACTCACCATGAGCCCAACCGGCCCGGCCGTGAACAGAAAACTTCTGGGAAACCGCGTCTTTGCTTCCGATTCTGAGCGCGCAAAACTTGACCAGATCATGCGCCCAGCGCTCAAACGAGAAGCCCAAATTCGCCTAAAAGCCTGCACCGCCCCAGCCATTCTCGATGCCGCCCTGCTTTTCGAAGCCGGCTGGGATGACCTCACTGATGAAAATATCGTCGTTCTTTGTCCTGAAGAAATCAGGCTCACACGCATCATGTCACGCGACAGTTTGACAAAATCAGCCGCGCTTGCGCGCATCCGAGCTCAGCTGAGCGACGCGGAACGTATCGCACATGCAGACAAACTCATCTATAATACAGGCGACATATCCTCAATTTATCGACAGATCATATATATATTCGGGCATCCAGCATCACACGCCGCATATTGATATGCTGCCCATGGGCTATGATGTATCGCATTTCAATTATACAAATACAACATCCCCATAGGCTCAAACTCATGCGTCCTGTATGCGCCTTCACTGCTCAGCACAGGCTGGGCAGATATAGGCAAGTCTCACTTCACTTCAGGTTCATCAGAACACCCGGTCCAGGTTTTATTACAACGGTTCGTGGCGCACTTGCTGATGGCCGGACACTCTGCCTGCCCGGAAGCACCAATTTTGCACTCGGTTATTTTCCCATTATAGCTGACAGAAGCCATGTTTGCCTGATCCACCTGGGCAAACCTATAAGCGTAGTGATGATTGGTTTTGTCATAAAAATCAACGCATACAACATCCGTATCAAAGGAAATATTCGGTGCTCCAAAAGCGCATGAATAATCGCCATTTGCCTTCGTCTGACATTTTACAGTTCGAGAAGCACCAAATTTACATATATCAAACTCGATACTTTCTTTTTGGCAGATGGGATCAGTCAGGCACTCCGCACTCACACTTGCGCCCTCAAATCGATGCAACATATCAATTGCATGCTTGCTACATTCCGCATGGTGCAAGCCTGTTCTGTTTGAGTTGCATTCGCCGTTTGCTTTACTAAACTGGAACTCAACATAATACGGGGCATCCTGTTTATATCTGTTATCAATGATACTAACGAGATATGGAGATGACGTGAAATTAATGTTGGAAGCTGTGAGTACTGCAACGTCAGCACAAAACGAAACACTAGCGCAATTTTTTCTCCCACAATTAAACCACCGATACATACTACCATTTAAGAACCAAGAGGTATCATCATAAGCTTTTACGCCATAAAATCCCTCTAAAAACTCGCCTAAAAATTTGTAATTTTCATCTCCAAGCAAAATACTGTTGCTTTTAGGCACGGTAAACTTAGCATTGTCCCCAGTCAAAGAAGCACAATCCATATCTGATTTTACGTATATATCTTTGGAATAATTAGAATAGAAATGCACTTCACTGCCACCGCTGACATTTTTGCAGGTCACCGCATGCCTGAACAGCGCATCATTTTTTTCATGTGCAATCCAATCTGATGTACTTTCTGGATCATCAAGCGGCCACACCCCGTCCTGGCAGGTCTGAATGATGCTTGTCTTATCAGAACCGCCTCTCGTCAAATGATAATAGCCATTTCTGCATACGCCAACCTCGTGTTCATTTTTACAGCTGAACGCCTCATTATCATCAATCGAACTCCAAACAAACTTATCTGTACATTGCTGGTAGGTGCAACCGTTCTCATTGTCGAGGCACACACTATCCATATCCGAAGGCGAATGATATTTGCAATCACCACATTCGGTCATAGCTTTGCACCCATTGGATATCTGACAGCTCTGAGCATCAGAATAGCTTCCTGCAATACAGCGTCGAATCTGACCATCACTGCAGGCATCCGACGTGCACGCTTCTGCATTCTCCACACGACAATCACTATGATCCGCATTGCACGCCCCCCCAGGGCAAGCGGAATATTGTGACCAGCTTCCTTCAATGCATGTCCGCTTTGATCCTATGCCGTCAATCTCAATGCATTCCGCTTTGATTGTTCCGTCACATGCATCTGAAGATGTTGCTTCGCACTGGCTTGCATCCTTGCATCCCACACCGCCAGGACATGATCTTTCTTCCGTATATTTCCCGTTTACACAGATTTTAATCAAGCCATTGCTGCAGACATGCTCTCCCTCGCTCGAACATGGCGCAGTGCCCAATTCTTCACACTTGGTATCATCTGCACAAGCTGCATTTCCGGGACATGCAGTCTCTGAGGATAAGATACCGTTATTGCATTCTTGTCTATATCCAATTCCGTCAGGTTGCAATGTACACTTTTTCCAGGTTCCCTCACACTCTGGCGTAAAAGCACATGCTTTTGTTATGGTATTACACAATATTCCATTGGCACATGATATGCCATTGCACACGCAAGCCCCGCTTTCCGCAACAGTTCCGCCGCTCTCCGTACAGGCCAGTTCAAAAGCTGTTTTCTGCGGCTGTGGTGATGGCTGAGCCTCAGGGTCAGACTCACACCCCCACAGACCGGTTGCGAGGACTGCACAAATTGATATCAGACAAAAGCTATATTTCATTTTTCTTTTCCTCTTTTTAAAACATAAAGCTCTGTTCAACAGGCGTGGATATGGCAAAAAATACATGTATCATCAGCAATCGCAATCGAGCAACGACAGCCTCTCTGCATAAAAGCTATAACCATTATCGCTCACTGCTTCCTATTGCCTACCGCCTTGTATTTCATATCCTTAGACGTCGAACACAGCCAAACATAAATATCAAACAGCCGCCCGCGTATGCGCGCAAGCCCAAGGCCGAGCACATAGCGGGCGGCAAAAGGCCGTATGCGCCCCCGCGCATAGGCCGTTTCGCGAGGCGTATCGGCGGAAATGCCGCCGATAGCCTGCGCCATAGAAATCAGACGCGCCTGTGTCCGGTCAGTTGCAGCGACCTGTATTGTCGTCGCAGCCGTTGGGGCATTCCTGATAACTGGTCATGAAGTACCCCAATTGCCCGTCAGCCGTGCGAGCGCATTGAAGCGATTCGCTATAAACCGCAAGGTAGTTCGGATATTTGTGACAGACCGTGGTCGTCTTGCCTTCCTGCGTGCACGGGAGAACGCAGCCTGAAACCTTGTCTGTTGCGGAAACAGCGCATGCATAGACCTTCTGATCATCGGAATAGTGCGCGCAATCCTCCCCCCAGACGGTGCCTTTGCCTGTGTTTGGATCTTTCTCGCATCTCAAGGCCCACTGATCGACGCATCTGTCCGCATAGGCTTCAGGCTGGCAATCCTGGCCGTAATCGACAGGAACGGGATCGCAGCTGCCGTTCGAGCACCCGGCACGGCAAGTCTCATAGCCCTCGGTGAACGTCCAGATGAGCCTGCCGTCATCCGATTCGGTGCATTGCGTCTTGAACGCATAATACACGAATGTATTGGTAATCTCATAATACTGCTGGAGGCACTCCCCATAAAAGTCACCTTTGACGGAACACGCCTCGTGGCAGTTGAGGTCTTCGGTCGGGGAATTCGTGCAGATGCTTGCGCCGCAGTCTCGCGCGCTGACATGGTAGCCGCTTTCGCCAACCGCTGATGAGCATGAGAAGAGGATGTTGCCGTCACAGAAGCTCCAGTCAGGAGAATACTGGCAGCTGTCGCCGACAGAGATATTCTTTGCATCCGAGTGAACCGTCGAGACACAGTTGCCATCGAGATCGCAGGTCTGCCCCTGGGCGGTGCAGCTGCAGGTGACACATCGCCCCTGAATGCATTTCTTGGAAGCATCGGCGCAGGGATGATCATTGCTGCATGTATCATGCGGCGCATCCTGGCAATGTCCATGATGGCAGATCTGCTTGTCCGGGCATGTGCGCGTCATGCTGCAGGCATTGCTTGAGAGACATTTCAAGTTGTCACAAAGAAAACCGGGGCCGCAGTCAGAATTCTGCGTGCAGGAGATGTCCGGGGCGAACCGGCATCGCGCGCCGCTGCAAAGCGTGTTGAACTCGGGGCAGTCAGCGTTTGACTGGCAGGAAGAAAGCGCCTTGCATTCGCCATAGATGCACGTCTTTGAAGAATCTGCGCACGGTTTCTGGCTGCTGCATTCCTCCGCCGCCACGGAGACGCATCTGCCATCGACGCATGTCTTGGCCGGATCGGCGCATGCTTTCTGCACGCCGCACTCAGGCTCGGGCGTCCGGGCGACACAGGTGTTGCTGACGCATACTTTGGACGGGTCGGCGCAGGGCTTTTGCTCGGAACATTCCGGGGCATTAATCGTCACGCATCTGCCATCGACGCATGTTTTGGCCGGATCGGCGCATGCTTTCTGCGCGCCGCACTCAGGCTCGGGCGTCCGGGCGACACAGGTGTTGTCGATACAGACCTTGGAAGGGTCTGCGCAGGGAAGCTGCGCACTGCACTGAACCGGCTGCGGCGCGGGAAGACATGCGCCATTGGCACATCCGGCCTCACAAGGCGCCGCTGCATTTGTCCAGAGGCCATTCGTGCATGTCTGCACAAAGTAACCATTGCATTGCCTGGCGTCGGGAATCGTGCAAGTCCCTGCCGTGCTCGATGGAGCGAAGCAGGCAGGACCGCCGTTTTCGCCGATCCCGCAGGCATGACCATACCCGCAGGCCATAAATTCAATGCGCCCCGCGACACAGGCGCGATAGTGCGTGCTATCGACACAATTCCCGACGAAGCTTTCGGCGCTGCAGGCGCGGGAATCATCCTGGCCGTCCGCGCACGATGCAAGCAAAGCCGCGATTCCCAGAACTGTCAGCGCCTGAAATAAATTACGTTTCATCCTGACGCTCCTCATCACCAGCAGTCATAATAAGCCACTTCATCGGAAGCCGATATGGCAGGGGTATGATCGGCCTTGAACGCCCAGCAGACTTCATTGTTTCCGCATGATTTATTGGACATATAAGACTGGATATAGCTTCCGTCGACAGCTTTGCATTCATACAGATAATAACCGATGGGATAGCCATCCTCATCGAGCCATTCGTTGTCGCAGACCTTGCTCTGCTTGCCGACATCGGCCTCCGTGCAGAGCGTGTAGCAGTCGACCTTGCGGTTGATCTTCATGCATTTGCTGCCATTGGCGCAGGCATCGTTCATATAAGCGGTATCGCCCGTCTCCCAGGTCTTGCAAGTGGCGCGATGCGTATCATCGGCACAGATCACATCGCCCTCCGAGCACACGCTGTTCAGTATGGTCGCGATCTGCTCGGCAGTGGGTTTATCTTCGCACAAATCCTTGCTGCCGCAATAGCCGCTGGCGCAATTCTTGTCACTGGTGCAAGCCTCCCCATTGGCCTTTTTATCGACATCACAGATGCCGGAGAAACAATGCCCGGACAGGCATTGAATATCGGCAGTGCAAGCCTCCCCATTGACCTTGCGCGACTCGCAAACCTTGGACGGGTTGCAATAATCGCTCACACATTCCTCGTTGTCATTGCAAGACGCGCCAGCCGCTTTGCGCTCGACACAGACGCCATTCTTGCCGCAATAGGCGCTCGAACATTCCGAAGCTGCCGTGCAAGCTTCCCCGTTGGCCTTCGGCTTGTCAGCACAAATGCCGGAGTCATTGCAGTACTTGCTGGTGCACTCATTGTCTGCGGAACACGCCTCCCCGTTGTCTTTTTTGGGAGAGACATAAAAGTCCGCGCAAACTCCGCTCGAACAATAATTGCTCATGCATTCGCTGTCATTCGCGCAGGCTTCCCCATTGGCTTTCGGGGCCGGTGCATCCGCACAGAAGCCGCTTGGCGAACAATAGGCGCTCACGCACTGCGCATTCGAAGCGCAAGACTCCCCATTGGGTTTCGGAGCCGAGGGCGCATCCGCACAGAAGCCGCCTGGCGAACAATAGGCGCTCACGCACTGCGCATTCGAGGTGCAAGCCTCCCCATTCGGCTTTTGGCTGGCCGGCCTGACGGCACACAGGCCGTTGTCGGCGCAATAACCGCTTTCACACTCATCGGCAAGCGCGCAGGAAGCGCCCACTGGCTTCTTGGCTGAGGGCTTATCGAGGCACGTCCCGCCTGCGCCGCAATAGTCGCTGAGGCATTCCGAGGAAGCCAGGCATGCCGATCCATTGGGCTTCTTTTCAGCCGGCCTGTCGGCACAAAAGCCATGCTCATTGCAATAGCCGCTCTGACATTCCGATGCCCCCGTGCACGACGCGCCGTTCGCTTTTGGCGTGGCCGGGACTGTCGGCCTGTCGGCACAGAGATTCAGCTCATTGCAGTATGCGCTGACGCATTCCGAGGAAGCGTTGCATGCGCTGCCATTCGGTTTCTGGACATGGGCGCCTGGCTTGTCGGCGCACCTTCCGTCAAGCGCGCAGAAGTCGCTCGCGCACTGCCCTGAATTCGTGCAGCTGGCGCCATTGATGAGCTTGTCAACCGGCTTGGGCGCGCAAAGCCCTTCAGAGGTGCAGTAATCGCTTGCGCATTCGGCCGACCCCGTACAAGCTTCGCCGGTCTGCTTTGTACCCCGGACTGTAGAAACGCCGCACACGCCGCTGATGCAGCTGCCGCTGACACACTCGATATTCCCGGTGCATGCAAACCCGTTTGGCCTGAGCACGACAGGCGTCGGCTTCGTGATGCAGATGCCCTCAGGGGAGCAGTAGTCGCTCAGGCAATCGGATGATCGCGCGCAGCCTTCATAAAGACCTTTTTGAGGTGTCGTGCTGTTCGAAGGGTTTGCGCAGATGCCATTGGCACAATAATAACTGGCGCAGTCAGCAGCCGTCTGACAGCTGGAACCGTTTACGCCATAATAAGGGACTGACTGGTTCCCGTTCTCCCCGCATCCGGCCAATGAAACCGCGAGTGATGCGAACAGGGCAAGTTTTACGGAATGCTTCATAAGGTATTCTCCTTGACACTGCCTGCGAAAAAAAAGCAGCGTATGTTCGTTTTGTGCTGGAAGGCGCTATGGGCAGCTCGCACCCACATGCCTAAGATGTCTCAAAGGCCTCATCACACGGACAGCAAGACATTCCAGGCACATGCGAAACCGTGATACCGGAATGCCTGCCTTTGAATTCTTCATGTTCTGCGCGCGCGAATAGACCATATCCCTCCATTGCCAGATGCCAGAGCAAACCGCTTTGGCATATTTTGAGGCATCAGACCAATGTGGGAGTATATCACACAGTCTGTCTTTTTTAAAATGAAATGAGCACTTAATGCGAATCCCCCCCCCGCGCACCATTGCCTGTCCGCAGAAGCTCCCTATAAAAATGAGTAACCAGAAAGCAAAATTAAGGAGGAACGGAAATTCTTAAACTAAATAACCAAGCATACCGAAAAGACTTCTTGTATATCACGCAAAAGTTCTATATTATGCAATAAGACTTGTTTGCAAAGGCAAGCAGGAGTATTCAGTTTTTCAAAAAAACTTTTTCACTAAAAGCACTAATAAGATGGGATTTCGTTTTAGAAAATCTATTAATATGGGCGGAGGTTTCCGAATCACTCTCAGTAAATCAGGCATTGGATATAGCTGGGGAACAAAGGGCTTCAGAGTTACCAAAACAGCTAGAGGGACAATTAGGACTACATCATCCATTCCTGGAAGTGGAATTTCATATTCCAAAGAAACCAAGCTAAATATGCCAAATCAAACAGATTTTAACAACACAAACAATAATCCAATCAAAAACGTACAATCAAATATAGATTCAGATTCAAATTTTCATTTAAACGACAGCAATATCCACACACAAAAATCTGGATGCTTTAAATTTCTGATTGGCGGTTTACTCATATCTCTCTCAATAGTAATAATTTTATTGGTCTGCATAAATCAACATTCAAAACGAATCACGGAAACAAACAATAAATACAATATAGTAAAATCATATTTTGACTATATGATTAAGTTTGAACCGACAGACATTCAAAAAAAATACCAACTCTATTCAATAATGAGTGATTTAAAAGGAGAAGACTTTCTTAAAAGAGAAAATATTTTATTTGATACCACATCTTCAGTCTCAATTCTTCATAAAAATACTCCAAAAGTAGATTTATCCGAACAAAACCGTGAGTTTACTTCCAATTATAACAAATTATCTCAAACAGGGATTAGGTTGTGCAATTTAAACTCATCTGAAAAAGAATCATGTGACGTTGATTACTTAAAAAAGTCTATTGAAACTCTATCAGCCAATTGTTATTCTCTAGATTCCGCATTTTTGATTGATAATATCAAACTAAGTGTGTTAGCAAAAAATGAATCTTGGCATGAGCTTACTACTTTGACTGAATTTTGGTTAAATAAACAACGCAGATTAACAGACTCGTCTTTATTTTATTATTTTTATGCATTATTTAAAATAAATCAATTAGATCGTGCATATCAGTTGCTATATAGTAAAATGTCATCTTATGATTCTAATAAGCAAAACTCAATTTGGTTTCAACATGAAAATATGATTGAGATCATCACAATTTTAATTCGACATCATCAAGAATCTCAAGTAGATAATAGTGAAACTTGTTCAAACTTAACAAATCTCATAAGATTAGTAAAAAATTACTATAATATCCAGCAAATCGTTCCAGATATCTACTGCGAGTGTTTATTCACATTATCCAAATCATATATAGATTATGAAAAAATAAATCAAGCAAAAGATACTCTCGATGAAGCGAAAACATTAAAATGCAACTCTAAAAAATATAGTACCTTAAGTCATGAATTAACCAAATCACAGAAGAGAATAACCCAAAGGCTAGCCCAGCAAAAACGAGATCAGATTAAGGCAGAAAAACGTGCACGTGAAGAAAAGGCAAAAAAGACTAAAAAATGCGAGAAGAGAAAACGTCAAATGAGTGGCCGTTGCTGTTGTTTGGATGGAACTCTTGGTTCATGCGGTCGTGGGGGATGTTCACATCATGGAGGAATCACAGGTTGGCATTTTTGCCTTGAAGGTTACTGCGACTAAACTAACTCAAAATAATCTCAAAAACAATCCATTTATGCGACAAAGAAATAATCCTTGCCACATAAATGTAATTTCATATCAATATACTATATGAAATCTCTGAACAATTGCATAATATTCAATCATGATATCGCGCAAATCCGCTCCCCTTGCCCCATCAAGGAAAGGGGCAGGGGGCAGGGGCCAATTACCCAGACTTTCCCTCAGTTATCTGAGTATGCGGAAATCTCGAATGGGGATAATGCCCTCATCCAACGCGGGCGCATCCGGCCTGTGCTGTGTCAACAAAAACATCGATGTAGCCCCCGGGAAATTCTTCTGAAACAGATTGCTGTTGGCTGGCTCGTTCTCGAAAATGCCAACCACTTCCCCAAGACGGTCCAGATACGCGGCAACCTCGTCTTTAAACATGCCATCATCCTGATTGAAGTCCTTTTTCGTCATCGTCATGGTGCCGACGACGCCCACCGGAAAACCGCACATGCGCAGCGTTTGCGTCAGTCCTACCAACATATTGACATCTCGCCCGGTCAGATAAATCACCGTCGCGCCGGCCTCATAAACATCGCAGACATATTTTTTCGCACCGGGAAGCGGCACATCATACTGCTGATAGTCGTCGGTGAAAAAGCGTTTGGACCACTCGGCCTTGGCAAGCTTGATCTCGTTTTCGTCCGTGACACCTAGACGCGCCATCGAATCTTCCAAGCCATACTCATAATTATCAAGGTTATTGATTACACCGCTTTCGACGGCATTCACCAATTGAGGCATCTGATCATAGAACTGATCGGCGACCTGGCGCAAGATATACATGGTTCTTGGACGGTTGTCATACAGCGTCCCATCAAGATCGAAAATGACCACAGAGGAGGCCTGACGCTTTGTTTTGACATGAACTCTGTCAAGGATGCGCTGTAAATGAAGGTTCTGGCGTGCCTGGTCTTCCTGGGTCCATTTGGTGAGTACTGTCTTGTCATCGTTCATAAGCGTTTTCCTCCGATGTAAAAAATGAGAAGGCAGGCATGCCTTAAAAGGCGTCCCGTCCAGAATTACGAAAGCTACGGTGTCAGGAGGGTAGCCAAGACAGAAGTTTAACGTACTGCATAAGCCGTGTCAACATGGGAGGCTGAGTACCCCCAAATGCCCCGTTCGCGCAAAAATGAGCGCATGAACACGGCCATGTATAAAGCTCATCCCCAAATGTTGCCTGATTCAGGAAAAACACGTATGGCGTGGGCTATGCCGCTACGCGCCATACGCCCCACGCCCGGACTATGCGCGTTGCGCATACGTCCTCATTGCGCTTGCTATCTCGCTTCGCGCCATTCGGCGCCGCAGCTTCGATACGCTCGCGCCACGCATAGCCTTGATGGCTTGCTTTCGATGATTTCGTTTTGCTTTCTATGCTTTATCTGCTATGATGGCTAAGTTGGGTGTATTCCCGCTTTAGCGTGTGAGGCAAACTGTGGGTATTGATTTCAATCGAGACTATGAAACATTTGGCGTCAGGCGAGGCGATACATACGCCGTTGAACCATTAATCGTTGGTACGCATTGAGAACGAAAGTGGAGGTAAACATCAAATGAAAGGCTGCCTGAAATATCTTTTCTCTTTTTTGATGGCTTTTGCTTTTGGCGGAATCGCTTATGCAGATGACTGCAGTGATCTCAGATCAACCATGCCTGTTGTGGAGTCTAATATCAAAGCGGTAGAGCCTCAATTATTAACATGTTTGCAGGATGAAAGGGGGGCTTCCGTTAAAATTCGGATTTCATATAAAGCAGACGGCAGTATCAAACAGGTAAATACTGAAGGCGCGAACAAGAAAACCGGCACGTGCATTCGCGAAGCTTTTGCAAATCTGACTTTTAGTATTGATGTGACTTCAATTATAAATAAACGCAAGTCAGCAACTGTCCCGACGAAACCGACCCCAAAACATAAAGTGGACGAAAATGGAAAGCTGGTTCGCGTCGGTTACAGTCAGGGAACTGTATCTGCCTATATGCCTGAGGGAAGAGTAAGTTATGTATATAATTCAAAAGATAAGTCTTTAGCCGTTAAGAGTCATTACATGATAGGCAGATCACGTGCATGGCAAGAAGAGAATCTTTGTGAGTGATGAGTGGAATAATGCAACCGAGGCATGATCTTAGAACCTAGACGCCGCCTGCGTATGCGCAGAGGTCGTGTAGAGACGTGCGGCCTGCACGTCTCTTTAACGACCGAGCACATAGCGGGCGGCCCAAAGGCCGTATCGACGCAGGCGATAGGCCGAAACGCAAGGCGTATCGCAGATAGCCTGCGCCCAAACAGGCAAAGCACTTTTATGAGCAACAACACCGAAATCAAGACTCCTCAACAACTCTCGCTTAGGTACCGCTATGAACGCATTTTAGGCGAAGGCTCCAACGGAAAGACTTATCTGGCGACAGACCGCAAAACGAGCAAGCAGGTCGCCATCAAGGCGCTAAAACTGGTGCAAAGCGACTATTTTAAGAGCTTTGAGCTGTTCAAACGCGAAGCCGAGACGCTTTCGAGCATTCATGTGCCGGGCGTGCCGCAGTTTTACCAAAGCATTCTGGCGCAAACGCTTGATGACGAGAGTTATATCATTCAGGAATATATCAACGCGCCATCCATACAGAGTTATCTGAATGCCGGGCGAGTGTTTTCGGAAAGCGAGACGCTGACAATCATGCAGAAAGTGGCGGCGATACTGCATATTTTACATTCGCAGTACAGTCCGCCAGTTATACATCGCGATATTAAGCCGTCCAACCTTTTGTGCCGTCTGCCCGAAGAAGCGGACCAAGCGAGCTGGCAAGCGATGCAGATTTATCTGATCGATTTCGGGGCGGTGGCCAATGCGCGTTCGAACTCGGATAAATCGACGATTGCCGGAACGGTTGGCTATATGGCGCCCGAACAGAATTTTGGCGAAAGCCAGCCGCAGACGGATCTCTATGCGCTCGGGGCGACGGCGCTTCACATGCTGACCGGCGTAGCGCCATACGATATGGATTTCGACACCTATTCGCTCAAATATAAAGAAGCGTTGGATCAGTATGCCCCTAAGACATCATCCGGCATGCGTGAACTCTTGGGGCGGCTGCTCAATTATGCGATCGACAAACGGCCTGCGACAGCTTCCGAGCTCATGCGCATGATCGCCAATGTGCGCGCAGGATTGCCGGTTGATGAAGATTTAGATTCTGTGCCAGCGAAGGGCAAGCGCAGCGCCATACAGAAAATATTGGCTGACGCAAAAAGAGAAAAACTGCCCGTTCATACGGTTCTCGGGAAGATCTTAAAACAGTTGCACGCCGGCGTAAAAACAAGTTTCTTCGGCTCACTTCCGCCGACAAGTTATCAAATCATGCTGCAACAACCGGTAAAGTACGCCGATAACCTGCGCGCGACATGGGGGACGCTCACAAACTATACAGTAATAGAGTTCACGCCCGGCGAAGACACCACTTTGATTGAATACACATTCAATGTCGATGGCATCACATGGTGCGGTCTTGCAAAGTATCCTGTTCTTATGATCTCGCAAAAAGACTCGGAATCAAATCGACTCAACGAAACGCGCCAACTCAATTCCGTTCCAATCAAATACGCTCTGGAAGAAATCCAAGTCCATAAAGCACTCAGTAGAGATAAGCTTAATATCGTCTTTCCCATGCCCTGCATTATCCTGTATCACCCAGACGATCCGAGTTGCTGCAGACTCTTAATGATTGACACGTATGCAGTCATTCGGAAATATAAACAACAATCGACGACATAGAGCGAATATCGACTGGAAGAATAATGATTTCACAGGGAATACGAATATTAAGTGGAACACTTGAACATCCCAGAAAAGTGGTGCTACGATTTAAGACACCGACCACGATACCACAAGAATAAGAGTGACAGCAGCCATGAGCAATCAAGCCAAAATGCAGCGTATGCTAGAAAATATCGAATACAACCAGAGAGAAGAGCTGTCGGACAGTATCGTGACAAACGCGTCCGAAAAGACTAAAATCACAACGCCGGTAAAGCTCGCGGATCGATACACGATTATACGGGAACTCGGTCACGGTGGTCATTCTAAAGTATTCCTCGCCAGACGTTTGTCAGACTGCAAGTCAGCGGCCGTCAAACAGCTACGAATCGATTCAGTTAAGAATTGGAAAGAATATACGCTCTTTCATCGCGAAGCCGAAGTGCTCTCCACACTCGATATTCCCGGTATCGCCAAGCTGTACGAAGCATTCGACAGCCTTGAAGAGGATCCGCCCTGTTCATATATTATTCAGGAATATATCGATGGCCCAACGCTCAAGGAAGTGCTCAGTTCTGGCTATCGTTTTTCCATGTCACAGATTTATGAGCTCGTTCTTCAGCTTTTAGATATTCTGAAAAAGCTGCAAGCCCATGATCCGCCAGTCATTCACCGAGATATCAAGCCATCCAATATTATATTGCGCAATTGGGATCGCGATCGCTTTGACGTATGTCTGATTGACTTCGGTGCCGTATCGAATGCCCAAGTACAGGCCGGTGGATCGACAATCGCGGGAACATGCGGCTATATGTCCCCCGAACAAAACCTTGGCCGAGCCACCCCAGCGAGCGATACTTACGCATTGGCAGCGCTCACGGCATACCTTCTGAGTGGCGTCGCCCCCGCAGATATGAAAACAGCCGACCTTCGGCTCATCATTGATCCGTATGTCGAAAATCATCCGCGTCCGCTCGTCCAGACGCTTCGCCAGATGCTTGAGCCGAATATGGAGAGCAGGCTTTCAGATATTGCCGAGCTCCAGAGACGTTTCAGAGCCTTCAGGGATGGCCGATATGAGTTCGTGACCTATGATGGCGCGCTCGCTGCGACCAATCTTGAAGAAAAGCTGAAACAGGTCAGATATCTTTGCCAGCCTCTGAATATCGATATTTGGCAGGCTCTGCCCAATGATCCCAATCAGCGCCCTGCGTTGCCAAAATCTATATTCCGCACATACCCTCGATTTCAAAACTATATTTCTGAAAGCAAGATTTTGAGTCAGTACAACGTGATTGGTCCAGTTATCGGCTGTTCTATTATTCTACTCTTAATTGCTGCATTAATGTACACACTTTTTTTAAATAGCTCCATGGTATTTCTTTTACTCACAGGTTTTATCTTGTTTGGTTTTATGACTATCCCCTTTGTACATATATGTGTTCCATTATTACTCCGTATATTTAATAAACGCAATATTTCCGCCATTATGGATGAAAGTGTTGTCCTATCCCAGACCTGTTCAGCGCATCAAAAGCTCTATCAGTATGGTCAAAAGACAATCGCCACAATTACCGAAATTAGCTATATTCCGATATCTAAGCTAGTAAATATTAATAATGGTATGCAGCGCATCGAAACGCCGCCCGTCTATCGCATCTGGTATAAATTCAATCCACCAGATGATGCCTATTTAGATGATCTTATTCACCACATCGATATTCATAACGATCCTGCGGGAAAAATCAAAGTGGGCGATCCGTTGCCCATTCTTTATCGCGCCGCAGGCGATGATCCCACCGTCATTACAGACAGCATGCCCTTCCCCTTGCCTTTTGAGGATATGGAGTGCAATACCGATTATATATATAGGGCGTGAATTTCATCGAACAAATTCAAACGTGCGAAACAGGTTTAAAAAAACTCATATAAACCGCTCTTAAGGAGAGAATATGCAGGAAATCAAACGCATTCAGAAGATGGAACAGGCACTGGATGAAATCGCTACAGCCCACAACGCTTTGGCGGCTGCTTTGACAGAGTTTGCGGTTAAACAGGATCAATTGGCGGAACTGTCCAGTTACTATGGTTCACAAGATTATCACCATGATCTTGTTATGGATGAGAATGGACAATTGCCATCCGATTTAAAACGTGGCGTATTGTCGCAAGACACAGTGTACGATTTACTCATAGATTTGCATGAACTCGCAAATGAAATGCATCGTGTCGCAGATGGGATCATTGATAATCTTTCCAAATAAATATAATTATTTTAAGGCTTTTTGACTATGAAAGCAGATAATACTGTAATACCAAATCCTAATCAATTGTTTCCTGTCCACAATTGTAAGACGTTAACGCATATTAAGCCAACAATCAAAAATCCCAATATTATCGTTGGTGAGTTTTCATATTTCGGCGATCTCGATTTTGAAAAGCACGTCACGCATCATTATGATTTTATCGGCGACAAACTGATCATCGGCAAATTCTGCCAGATTGCCGCTGGCGTTGAATTTATGATGAACGGCGCGAACCACCAGATGAACGCCATCTCGACGTTTCCATTCTATATTATGCAGGGCTGGAACATGAATCCGCCACCGATGTCCGAGTTGCCAATCAAAGGGGACACGGTCGTCGGCAACGACGTCTGGATAGGCCAGAATGTGACGATTCTCCCAGGTGTACATATTAGCGACGGTGCGATCATTGGTGCGAACAGCGTCGTGGGGAGCGATGTTGAGCCTTATACCATCATTGCTGGTAATCCAGCCAAAGCGATCCGCAAACGGTTTGATGATGAATTGATAGCATTATTGCTCAAATTTAAATGGTGGGACAGAAGTATCGAGGAGATTCAGGAACTTGTACCGATTCTGACGTGCAGCGATTTGGACAAAGTAAGAAAAACACTTCAGGATAGATTATGATTATATTAATCACTGGAGCATCCCATACCGGAAAAACATTACTGGCGCAGCGGATGATCGAAAAGTACCACTACCCTTGTCTGTCGATAGATCATCTCAAAATGGGACTGATTCGCAGTGGCAATACCGCGCTCACGCCAGAAGAGGATAGCGAACTGACGGATTATCTCTGGCCGATTGTCAGAGAAATGATAAAGACTGCTATTGAGAATCAGCAGAATCTTATCGTTGAAGGATGTTATATCCCATTTGATTGGCGACATGACTTCGATGAACTGTATTTATCATCAATTCGATTCATTTGCCTAACTATGACAGATGATTATATCGATAGCCATTTTGATGATATACAAAAGTATGCGTGTGTGATCGAACACAGGTTTGATGACAGCGATTGCACAGTGGAGAAGCTGAAAGCTGACAACAAAGCATATATTGAAGGCTTCAGAAACAGTGGTGAAACGGTTACACTAATTGATACATATTATTTTTTAGCGGTAAAGGAGCTTCTATACAAATAGAAACAAATAGAACCGACCGTTGCACTGAGTTCCCTGTCCTCTTCATATCATGCAATTCGCAACCGCATCCAGCCGCCCGCGTATGCGCGCAGGTCGCTTGCGACCGAGCACATAGCGGGCGGCAAAAGGGCGTATGCGCCAACGGCGCATAGCCCGGCGCGCGGGGCGTATCGGCGGCAACGCTGCCGTGAGCCCGCGCAAACACTTCCAAAATCCATTATAATGGAGTAAAAGACCGCCGGCTTTGTGCGCCCCTTTGGGGACGTATCGCTTTCACTTGCGGAAATCCGCAACAATACTAGGTTTCTTTCAGCCCATAGAGGATTTTATGGCAAAAAAACAGTCAAATTTTAAAAAGGTCGATACTTGGATTGATATCGTGAAGAACGAGCACGAAGTGCTTGATTTCTGGAAAGATGCGGACATTTTCAACAAGCTGCGCGCGCAGAACAAGGGCGGCAAGAAGTGGTCGTTCCTGGACGGGCCGATGACG
>JAFUEE010000049.1 GCA_017464085.1 Pseudomonadota bacterium | reverse complement strand
TTTGTCAATGTGTGAAAAACTGTGTTATACTGCGCCATGGTTCGGAACTCCTTGCAAAAGGTGGTTTTGCTGAATTTCCTTTTAGCAAGAAATCGGTTCCGAACCAACTATAACGCCACATTTTTGTGGGACAGCAGTGTACATAAAGCCATCCCTGTGCCTTCAGGTCTTTCAATTGTTCCCCTTTCAGACTGTGTCCGGCTATGCGGCAGCAGATCGCTTCGATCAATCCTTGAATCGCTTCATATTCCGTATGGCAGAGTTCAAATGTATGGCTCATAGCAACCTCCAGTCACGATGGATAATTACACATTCCATATAGATATATGGCAATTTTCTTAAAAAATGCCTTTTTTTTTGAGTTTTTATACTTCTCGCATTTCTGAAGCGCCTATAAGCGGCGATCAAATGTTTGCATAAGAATATACAAAAGGCATCGCGTATGCCGCTGTTGCGGCATAGCGATGCCCTATGAGGGCGTATGCCGCAAACAGCGGCATAGCCCGAAAAAAAGCCCGATCCACAGACCGGGCCAAAAGAAAACCTAAAAATCAGTGTCTGCGAAGTTCATGTCGCAAACGATCAATCTCAGCATTATTTGCATCAATCATACGCTCAATGCGAACAACTTCGCGGCGATCACGCGTGCAAAGTCGATGCATCACACCAGGCAATGTCATACACCTATTGAAATTGTCATCAGAGACCTGAATGGCTACCATGCGGTCATGCTCCAGGCGAATATTTTCGGCTCTGAGATCATCAATGCGGCGCTCGATTTCATACCGACGATGATGTACCGGAGGCGGCACAACAACAGGGGGAGGCGGCACAACAACAGGGGGAGGCGGCACATGCCCGATATGATGATGCCCTGGCCCACGGTCATGATGTGGCCCACGGTCATGATGTGGCCCACGGTCATGGTGTGGCCCACGATCTTTGTGATGCCTATCTCGATCGTGGCGATCATGGCGGTCATCGCAATAGGCTCTGCAAT
The DNA here is from genome assembly GCA_017464085.1 of Pseudomonadota bacterium. Lineage (GTDB taxonomy): Bacteria > Myxococcota_A > Bradymonadia > UBA4248 > UBA4248 > UBA4248. Next base: position 16,902 of record JAFUEE010000049.1, on the reverse strand, counting down.
GCGGTTTGTCACAACGAACCGTGTTATGAGGGCCGCGACACTCTCCGGGTACTCCCCTCGCAAACGCAGTCAACGGCAACATAAAGAAGAACATGGCAAATAATGCAGTCAAGATGTTTGAGCGTTTCATCACTTTCTCCTTTTAGAAAATCACGTTGTAAACCAAGACTTGGAGTTCAGAACTCCGTTCACAGAGAGGGTATTACTCCAAGTTCCGTGCCAAATATTTCATTTTTTCACAGAAAGTTCCAATCCTTTGTGATCCGCTTTCAAACTGATCTTGACGGTACCACCATCTTTTGCATTACCAAAGAGAATCATGTCTGCAAGTGGCAACGAAATTTCACGCTGTATCAGACGTGCCATCGGACGCGCTCCAAATTTCTGATCATAACCCTCTTTAGCGAGCCATGCCTTTGCCTCCTCCGTGAGCGAAAGATGAATTTTTTTCTCCCCGAGCTGTGTCTCGAGTTCAGAAACCATACGTTCCACGATCTGCTGCATGTGTTCAGATGAGAGCGCATTGAACATCACGATTTCATCCAGGCGATTTCTGAATTCCGGGGAAAATGTCTTTTCAATATCGTTCATTCCCATGGACGGATCGATTTCAGCGCCAAAACCGATCCGAACTTTTGACATTTCCATACTGCCTGCATTGGAAGTCATAATCAGGATGACATTCCGGAAATCAGCGCTTTTCCCTGTATTATCTGTCAACTTTGCAACATCCATAACCTGAAGCAGAAGGTCATAAATGCTGGAATGTGCTTTCTCAATTTCGTCGAGCAGAAGGACGCAATTGGGTTTTGAGCGAATCGCCTCGGTGAGCAATCCGCCGCGTTCATATCCGACATACCCAGGGGCTGAACCAATAAATTTCGAAACCGTATATTCCTCGCGGTATTCGCTCATATCAAATCGCACAAAGGGCAGCTCAAGAACTTTAGCGAGTTGTTTGGCAACCTCCGTCTTGCCAACGCCAGTGGGTCCCGCAAAGAGCAGATTTGCTACAGGTTTATCTGGCTGTCTGATTCCAGCCCTGGAAAGCTTGACGAGACGCACAACAGCCTCGATGGCTTTATCCTGGCCAAAAACAACAGACTTGAGCCGACTTTCTGCAGTTTTGAGCTGTTCAGTTTCATCTTTAGAAACGCGCAGATCGGGAATGCGTGCAATATTTGAAACAACAGTCTCAATTTGTTGCACATCGATCGTCTTGAGCTGATCGCACAGCGGCTTCATGCGATTGACAGCACCGGCCTCATCAATGACATCAATCGCCTTATCCGGAAAACGCCTGTCAGGCATATACCGTCCCGAAAGTTTTACAGCTTCCTCCAATGCTTTGGGCGTATAGGAAATATGATGAAATTTTTCATAGTGCGGAGCGATTTCTTTAATAATTTTGCAAGTCGTCTCAGCATCCGGTTCTTCAATATCTAATTTATGAAAGCGGCGAAGCAGTGCAGAATCAGAAGATAACACGCGCCTAAAATCTTCATAGGTTGTCGTTCCGATAAGCCTGAGATTACCTTTGGCGAGTTCGGGTTTCAAAAATGTAAGAATTTCCTGAGATCCCGTTGATCTGTCGGAACCAGCGGCAGAATGCAGTTCATCGATAAAAAGAATAGCTTTCTTTTGTTTTTTTACAAACTTGATGACAGCCTTCAAACGAGATTCCATTTCACCACGGAATTTTGTACCAGCCATCAGAGCGGGAACATCAATGGAATAAATCTCAGCATCCGCCAATTCCTTCGGAACTTTTCCAAATGCAATTTTTCTCGCAAGGCCTTCTACAATTGCTGTTTTGCCGACACCAGCCTCACCTATAATCAGAACATTACATTTAGTCCTGCGCAGCAAAGCCTGGCAGCAGATATCGATTTCCCGATCACGACCTACAACCGGATCAATCTTATGAGCCTTCGCAAGTCTTACAAGCCGGCTCATATAATCTTTCATGCGCGCAAATGACGCTGAATGGGCTGGCTCATCTTCATTTTCTTCATCATCGCTTTCTTCATACTCATCATCGATATCATCATCGTCGATATCATCACCATCGATATCATCATCGTCGATATCAAGATCAATCGGCTCAAGCTTATCATTATCCATCCCATTGGGAAAATCAGACGCCCAGCGCATAAGATCTATCTGTCTGACATTAATGGCCTTGAAAATCGCAGCAACAAATGAATCCTTTTGCCCAGCCATATAAATAACAAAATCAATCGGGCGAGGAAACTCTCTGCCTGAACTGAGCGCATGCACGACGACTTGAGATATCGTATCATTGAGGCCATCTGTCGGCTCCCCTAATTTTTCGAGCGGCTCTTTGCGATCTGCCTGTTCAAGCGCCTGCTTAAAAAATCTTTCCAGCTGCGCATTTACAAATTTGATCGGGATATTAAAGTATGCAAAGGCATCAATGATCTCTCTCTCCTGAAGCAAAACCAAAAAGAGATGTTCTGTCGTTGTATAATAGTTACGTCTCCGAACAGCTTCCTGGCGAGCGTTGTTCAAAAGCCTTTCAAGATCATGAGGTTCCATATCTATCCTTAATTTTCAATCCCAGCACGAAGCGGATAACCTGCTTCTTCTGCGAGTTTATGAACTTCAGCAACTTTCATTTGAGCGATTTCCCGGGGGTAAGCCCCAGCAACGCCCTTCCCTTTTATATGCACATTTTTCGTAATGTGAACGGCTTCGTCCTCACTTTTTTTAAAAACCTGCATCAAGATGTGGATCACAAATTCAAATGTCGTGTAATCATCATTATATAGGATGACCCGAGTGAGAGGAATCTGTATATCCAGGACATCGACATCAGACTCAATACTTCCTTGAGAATCACGTTGAAATGCCATATTTCCGCTCCCAATTACAAAACACCATGAACATAAAAAGCCGTCACGCACGGCAACGGCCTCTCATCCGCCGGCCGAAAGGCCGGCGTCCCTACTGCATCGCCTATCAGTCTTTCGGCACACAGACAGAATCAGCATTGCAGACATAGCCGTTCGCGCAAGTGCCATTGCTGCATGCGCGCATATCGAGCTGCCTACGGCTTGCGCCGCTCACGCCCGGAGCGCCAGACTCCTCAGCGCCGCCGATACCGCCGACACCGCCGCTTCCTCCGCGTGCGACAGAATCATCGTAAGCGAACGAGTTCTGTGTCATCAGAGCAACAGACGAAACATTATAGCCAAGGATATCAAACGAAGGGCCACCGGCACCACCGCCGCCGCCGCCGCCGCGTCCACCAGTGCCGCCGTTGCCGCCACGTCCTGCTTTTGTGGAAATCCAGTACCCAGCCACACCGCCATCACCGCCAACGCCACCGGCACCGCCAGCACCACCGAGACCGCCATTGCCGCCATCACCACCACGTCCGCGCATGAACACGTTGCCACGAATGTCCGGCAGCGCGGAAGCGACTTTGTCCGCACTGATCAAAAGTCCGATGCTCGCGCCACCGCTTGCGCCGCCCTGACCGCCTTGACCGCCACAGCCACCCGCGCCGCCGCCACCGCCCGATGGGCCTATCTCATAAAGCGGACAGTCCCAGCTGTCATCGCCTCGATTATAGTATGCAACACCACCTCCGGCACCGCCGCCGCCACCGGCAACGCCATGTGCACCTGCCGTCCCTGAGCCTGCTCTTGGCGCACTCACCCAAGCACCATTTACAAACGAGCCATACGCTGAAGACGCGCCAATACCCGCCTTGCCGTTCGCTCCAGATGCACCGAACAGCCCATCATCCCCGACATCATTCAAAATGTTTGTCGGATACCCTGTCTCTGTCGCATGTGAACACGAGCTGCTTGAATGCTCGTCGAACGTGCTGTCGTGGCCGCCTTTGCCGCGATTAAGCGAGTTATCTGCATATTCCGCATGGCCGCCTTGCATCGTTTCCCAGTTGTACACCGGGCAGACCGTCTTGCCACCTGCTGTGGCGTTTGCTGCCGTACAAGATGCATTGACGCCTGCTTTTCCGCCATATTGGACATCGCCTGCGCACGGTCCATCCTTTCGGAGTGAATTGCTTCCTTTGCCGCCATCCAGTGCGGCATCCTGCTTTCGCCCATTTCCCGCGTTTCCTGCATTTCCTGCAAGCCCAGGCTCCCCTTGACCGCCTTGAATCTGATTGGCTCGCAATGTCACAAGCGAAGTATTGCGAATCCACACGGCAATGGATGCACGTCCGCCCTTATCGAGCGCACGCTGCGCGCCGACAATCGAAAAGCCCTCTACAAATGCGTTGGAAGTCAGCCCAAAAGCCAAGACAGTCGCATCCGCAGAAACCCCGCGTATCTCCGAGGTGTGAAGCACGAGATCGCGCTCGCGGAAATTCTTGCTATACCCGCCGTGAAGCACGACACCATTGGGCAACGATATATCTTCCTCATAGATGCCTTCCGCCACAAGAATATATTTCTTGCCCGCACCAGACCATGCGCTCAGCGCATCCCCGATATGCTGATAAGGCCTGTCAAGCGAGCCATCCCCACCGGGAGCCGCATCGCGCGACACAAAAATAGCATCGCCAATCACGCCATCAATCCCGTCACAGTTTTCATCGACAAACTCATACCCTGAAGCATACGCATCCGGCACATCGGGATCATCATGCGTCAAATTGCCCGCAATCCTGCGGCACTCACAGCCATTCGCGCTCAGCCCATCTGTATTCACCCACTCGTACGAAATACCGCCCACAGTCTCGGTCCTGCAAGGTCCCATGCCACATGACGCCACCCCCGCAGTCACCAGACATACGCCATCTGTATGATGTATATCCGGCTTAAAATAGGTCGAACAGTCATTGAAACAATAGCCGCAATGCGCATTTGACGTGTAAAGGCCTGTCACTGGATCGCGCATGCCCTCATCAATCTCCCCATCGCAGTCATTGTCTAACCCGTCACAGATTTCTGGATTGTACTTGTCAATCACGCATTCAGACCAAGTATAAGCCTCGCTTTGCGCCTGGCACCACTCAAAGCCTACGCACGTCTTGACACGACAGGATCGCGCACTGTCGACATTTTCTGAATTACAGATACAAGTTCCCGTCACGGGCACGCACTGCTTTGCCCCATCGCGGACTGTCTGACAAGCATATCCCGAAGGACAGTCCGTGCCATAAGGCGACTTTTCCGAGCAATCGCGGGCGCAGTAAGCCTCAAGCCCGTTATCAATGCAAAGACTGTCAGGTCCGATACAGTCGCTGTCCTGAGAACATGCCATGCACAAGTTGCCCGGCAACGCCATACAAGTCACGCCGTCATCATAGAGAAAATAGCCGGGCTCGCAGGCCACAGCACGACAAACTGCTTGTCCATCCAACACACGGCAAGCCGTCGCCGTCGCATGCTCCATCAGGTAATCGCAGTTCTGCCCGCACGCGCCGCAGTGTTCCTTTTGGACATACAGACCAGAAGCATCGATGAAATCCTCATCGACCGCGCCGTCACAATTGTCATCCGCGCCGTTGCAGACCTCTGCCTGAGGCATCTTGCCATGACAGATCGGCCCCGATATGCCCGCGCACAGTTCCTCCCCCGGGCATGTCCCAAACTCGTTCGTGATTTCACATGCTCGCCCATCAAGGTCCTCGTCGATAAAGCCATCGCAATCATCATCGATTCCGTTACAGACTTCTTCATGCGGCGTCCTGGCGTCACATTCCCCCCACGAAAGCTGCGAACCGCACATCTCCACGCCCTGACAGACGCCGAATTCGTTCGCAATCTCACATCCTCGCATCTGCCCGATGCTGTCCTCGTCACAGGTACAGCGCCCTGACACTGGCAAACACTGCCGCGCGCTGCCTTTTTGCGGATCTGACACATCCGAACAGACATATCCTTCCGGACATCCCTGATAGGTGCAATCCAGCGCGCAGAAATGACCATTGCCAAGCGACATGCACCAGTTTCCCCCACCCGCACCGCAAGCGGCATCCTGCGTACACGGCATACAGAGCTGCTGGCGGTTCATCGAGCACAGAGATACCATACCTTCAGCATGCGGATTTTCAACAAGTTGGCACGACCAACCATCCGGACAGCCTTCATCACAGGGCTTTGAACAAAAACTTCCCTGATCATATTCCATGCAGTAGGTACTCGCGCACTCGACATGTTTGTCACAGCGCTCCCCAAACTGCCGATAGGCAAAATCTTTCTCAGGCTCCTGAACGCGCGAAGCCACGTCGCATCCACAAAGCGCAGAAAATACCGCCAATACCGCTATCAGTCGTTTATTATTCATACCGTCCTCTCCGGGATCGTATCATCGTTCAAACGTCTCTGCATCTCATGCGCAAATCTCACGACATCATTGAGCTCGCACAATACGCACACCCCCACATTCTTATATATTATAAGAGGCTTTTCATTTGTGTCTAAAAAAGCACTTCTTGAATAAAAATGTCTTTCCATTCTGCGCGAGCCTATGCCTGACGGCATACGGCACGCATTCGGGCGCGCTATCGGCATTTGCCGATACGCGCGCCCCGCCTCACGCTCAAACAACCCCCATCGTCTTCCACTTGCCTCGCTTGAAGCGCACATAATACATGCAACCGCACAAAATAATGCACAGCGAACTCACGCCCCAGGCACCGTAAACGCCCCAGCCAAACAGCTTGTCCTGCACAAAAATCAGCGGCACCATCACGCCCCAGATTCCCCCAAGACTCACGAGCATCGGAAAACGCGTGTCGCCGGCACCTCGAAGCGCGCCGCTCGTCGTCACGCCCGCCGCATCAAATATCTGATAAACAAACGCGAATAAAAACAGATTTGCTGTCACCTCGATGACTTCCGCATCGCTCGAAAATCCCTCGGCAATCACGTAGCGAAGCAAAAACATCGCAAAGCCCAGCGAAAACAGGCTGATCACGCTCAGAACAAGCGCATAATTCGCTGACTTCTCAGCAGACTTGATATTCTTCGCCCCCATATATTGCCCGACGAGCGTCGTTGCCGCGATGGATATCGCCAATCCAGGCATGAACGCAAGATTCATAAAGCTCTGAATAATCGCATTTGCCGCCGCTTCGACCTTCGTCAGCGAGCTGATATAAAGCCCATAGATAATCCAGCCCCAGTGCTCGATCGCCCACGATCCACCCACAGGAAGCGCTACCCTGACAAACTCCTTATAAATGCTCCATTTCGGCCTGATAATCCCCCTTGTCGCAAACATCCGATTATTCTTCGCACCGAATACCGCCCAGGCATAAAGCATCGCCTCTATGCCCTGTGAAATCACCGTTCCAATTGCAGCACCCGCCACGCCATACGCTGGCACCGGGCCAAAGCCAAATGCAAAGATATAGGTAAGCGGCACATTGGCTATGATCGCGATCAGCGACACATACGCCGGTGTCTTCATATCCCCGATTCCGCGCAAAAATGACAGAAGCGTATAGGATACAAACACCCACGGCGCAGCAAACATCCTGACCTTCATGTAATCAAATGTCTCCTGAAGAAAATCCGGATTCACTTGCATCACGTTCAAAAGCCACCACAAAAACGGGTTGAGGAATATCGCAGACAACACGCCAAATCCGAGCGCCAGATACAGCACATGCCAGAGCATGACACCACATTCAGAATAACGCTTGGCACCAAAATACTGGCTGACAAATGTCGTCAGACCAGAAAACATGCCGAAAAAAAGCGAGAGCACGCTGAACGTCGAAGGCGCACCAAAACCAACTGCCGCCTGGGCTTCGGGACCAATCAATCCCATAAAAAACGTATCAATAAGCCCAAGCACGCTCATTGATATCATGGAGATAATGATCGGCATCGCCAGAAAGATCACTTCTTTCATACTCGCTTTTCTCACGGAAAGATCTTCCTGACCATCCGCATTCATCTCTTTATTACCTTTTGCCTCCATTTATCCTCCTAACACCTACATCTCACCATTGGTGAGATATGCGCTTCTAGCATTACATCAAGCGAATATCCAGACCAAACCCCATAGAGCGCATCTGGACTTATCGCGCACAAGGCTCTATCATTGGTCTTGGGCACTCGCTCAGTCATCCCCCCACATCAAGGAGACGCATGAAAAAAGTAAGAATCACCGCAATCCGCAAAGCGCACTATCAGGATCTGATCGATGCTTACGAAAACCCGATCGAACATGCCTGCGACATCCGAGAGGGACAGGTTTTCATCGCAAATGGCTGGGAAAAGCCCAAAGACCTCTGCAACAGCGCTTGGGACTCGATGTCCGCATTCGTCATGACACTCGCGCACGGCGGCGAGAATTTATACAGTGGCTGGATGAAAAACAGCCGTTCTGCGATGATCTCTTGCAACGACGGCTTCAGGCCGGTCAGTTTCCTGCTAGAGACGCTTGATGAAGATGCCGACTGATCAGGCGTACAGACGGCCCGATGCCGTCTATACGCACATCCGGATCAGCGAATTTCTTTGAGCAGCGCTTCCTGCCCAGTCAGATCATACGCAACCGCGAAAAGTTGCTTGGCGATTTCGGGATAGGACGATTTCATCTGGCGAGCGGCGCTGATTGCAAGTTCGCACACATCGGGATTCGGGCCATAGGGAAGATCGGCGTCCCCAGCGAGCTTGCGGATTTCCTCTGCACTCGGGCACTCGGAATCCACATTGTGCGCTTTGCAGATGCGGTCAAGCGTTTCATGTGCCAAAGGATTGTCCGAGCAGACCATGCTGATATGCGCATAAGCAGCCGCAAGCTTATAATTCTTGTCGACATTTTCGACAACGACCGCGAGCATGCAGTAGAAAATCGCGAGCAACTGGCGTGTATAGATGTAAGGATAAGCTTCCTGAAGGCGTTCAAACGCATCATCATAATCTTTGCGAAGCATTGCGAATCTCGCGCGCTCAATGCGCGCATGCGCGCTGACAGGATTGAAGAAAAGCACGCGCTCGATGGCTTCCTCTGCCTCTTCATATTTGCCGCTTTCCGCAAGCAGACCTGCCAGCTGGAGATTGAGCATCTCCATAAGGTTAGACACACGGACGACCTCGCGCGTATCCTTGTTGGATGCCCGGAACATGACTTCCTCGAAAGGATGCGAAAATGAAACGAAGCGCTTGTCACTGTCTTCGGGCAGCTTGGCTTCATCGATGAGCGCGCGCAGGCCTTCGATCGCCTTGTCTGAATCGCCTGATTTGATCGTCTCCTGAATATCCTCGATGCGTTTTTTGAGCTTGCCGGCCTCTTCATTCATCTTTTCAAACTCAGCTTTGGACTTTTTGACCTCAGCTGCCTCAGGGAATTTGACTGCCGCATATTGGCCAAGCGCCATCACGACCTTGAAGTTCTCTTCTGTTTTGGGCAGCGAATGGCAGTAATCCTGAATCACCTTCACATCGTGATCCGCATCGCCGTTGAATTCTTTTTCGAGACTTTCAATGGCCTTGTCGATGATTTTGGAGACCTTGAACACCTCGGCATCCGGAAATTTTTCAGACGCATATTTGCTGAGCGCGGCAATGAGCTTTGCGCTTTCCTCGCAAGGCGGAAGCGAGCGGCAGTATTCCTGAACGATCTGCACGTCATGTTCGGCATCGCCGTTATATTTTTTTTCGAGATCCGCAGTGATTCTGTCAATTTTTACATCATCCATAATACCAATCCAGTCAGGAGGCTGCGCTTGCAGCCTGAATAAAATGAAGCGTTGCCGGACGAAACCATCCAGCTCGACGCACATATATTAAGTACAAATCCCCCAGGAAAAAAGACTTATTTCGCATTTGCGCCGCGTATCGGCAGATGCCGATAGCGGCGCATGAAAGCTGTATCCTTTGCGCTTGCGCAAAGGATAAGCGCGCAAGCCGCCCGTATGCGCCTTCAGGCGCAAAGGGCGGCCACTCAAAATACAACATGTTATTCGCCAAGCGACGCGCAACTGCCAGGAAAACAGACATTCTCCTGGAATGTCAGATTCTTTTTCTGAAGCTCGACATCCGCATTTTTGCGAGGAATATAGACAAGCGAATGAACCGCGTTATGCGAGAAGCTGACATTTTCAAAGCGGGCCAGGAGCTTTGCGCCGTCTGACGGCTCGATGTCGAACATGGGCGAGGCGTCTGGCTCTTGCTTGCTGTCATAGCGGTTATTTGAAACCGTCACATCTTTCATCTCGAAGTACTGGCTGACATTGGCATGCACATAAGACATCGGCAGGCTGCCGCCATCCCACGAGAGATTTTGAATCTGTACAGCAGCGGCACGAAGATCAAAGCGCAGCAAGGGGACGTTCACAGGCTTATCCCCGACGCCAGACAGAATCAGACGCGCCGGCACCCCCTCGACCTGATGCAGATGAATTTCCTCCTCGCTGTTGTCAACCGGAGCCATGAAGCGGAATTCAAACGTCGTGACCTCATCGCCAATGGCATCAAAGCGAGAAACAGCATTTTTGAGCGCATCGACTGTATCTACAAACACAACTGCGTGAACGGGCGCTCGCACGGTTTCGCCTTCCGGCGCAGCCTCGAGAAGCGGATCAAATATCTCGTCAATGCGCGCGATATCTTCATCCGAATGGATTTCGATGACGGTCTCATCCTGCCACTGAAATGAACGCTGAGCTTCTGTTTGTGCCATTTCATTTCCTTGTTCTTGTACGGAAGACACATCCGCAACCGCCTGCTCTGCCGTATTGTGCTGTGCAGTTTTTCCTGAACATGAAACATTCATGACCAAGAAAAAAACTGACAGTACACCTAAAATAAATCGATTCATCTTATTTTTTATTGACCGTCGCGGTGCGGATGTAACCGACATTGTTGAGGAAAGAGCTGAGAGAAACCTCGAATTTACCATCATTATAGCGGTCTTCGCTCTCGTTGAGCGATGCTTTCGTCTTCGCATGCGGATTGATCAGCGTCACCGTTGATTTTTCAGGATCGATCATGGAACTCAGAAGCAAAGCCTCGTTGGTCAGATCCTGCCCTTTCTTGCCGAGAATCTTGACCTCAGAAACACTGTAGGCATGCCCGGAATAAATAAATATATTATTATTCTCTTCTTTTTTGCCGGTCACACGCATGACGACAACGCCTGCGGCTTCTTCCATCGTCTTGAAAATCGGATTTTCAAGCGCCTGAAATTCCGCATTATTCTTTAGCTTGATCGTCCGCTTGTCTATCTCGTCGCGCACTTTGGTCTGGTACTCGTCCGTCTCCCCTTCGCGCGTGGAGCCGCCGCTCGCCGGCGTATCATAATAATGATATGACCAGGCATAAATCTGCTGGACATCTTTTTCTGCCTTCTTCAGCGCTTCCGTTTCATTTTTCTTGAGAACCTCGCGGATTTCCTTGAGCGCGGACTTGGCATAGAAAGTCAGGTTGGCGACGGACTCCTTCGTGCTGATGCCGGCCATCAGGTACATATCCTGTTTGCCGTCCTTGGCAGCCTGCGCATATTTCTGGAGCGTATAGACAACGCCCATATTGTCCTTGAGGCTGTCCACTTTTTCCTCGGCATTTTTCACGTTCGTCACCTTGACTGTATCCGCTTTCACCCGGTCGCCGAAGAACATATACATGCAGTTCTGAGCCTGTCCGCCGTTGATGCCCGTCTTTAAGTCCACATTTGCGGGATCCCCGAAGCCATACTTGCCATAGTTCTTTGAAAAGACCATATAAGCCTGTTCCATGCACTGGACCCAGAGCGCGGCTTCATACAAGTCTTCGCGCGTGATCTTAAGCGTCATGCCATCGACGCTTGAGGACCATCTGGCCGTTTTGGGATCGTACGCGATGCGCCAGTGCGAAGACTTGACAGATCCGTTCTGCTTGTGCAGGCCGATCTGTACGGCGATGTCCTGCTGCACCCATTTGCCGTCTTCCTTGTGAAAGAGCGTCGTCGTGACAGTGCTGCCGCTCACTTTCATGATATCGAGGATTCTGCCCGGCTCGTGCTGGATGACCTGAAGCAACGACGCGAGGAAATAGCAGTCGCCGATGTTGCCCTGACGGATATCTTCGATATGCACTTTGCCATCGATAAAGATATTATTCTTAACAATCGAATTGACGAGGTTCGGGGCCTCGAGCGTGCCCTGCATCCGCGTGACTTGCGGTGCCGACTCATTTTCCTCGACGAGTTCCTTGAGCGTCGGCGTGGATCCCGGCGTTTTTTCGACAGCGGGCTTGGCGACATAATGGCCTTTTTTGTACTTGCCAGTCATCGCGGTTTTGCCCTTTATCACATTTTTCAGGGCTTCATTTTCACCGGTCTCGGCGTTGTAATGATCGGCATAATTCGATGTCGCGGAAGCCTGAGCCGTTTCATATTTGTACTCGGTGCCATTGATTGTCTCGCTGTCTGGCCGCGTGAGCGGCGCGCTGCCACTGCCGTCAGCTCCCGCACCTGCCGCAGTTTTCCCCGCAGCCTTTGCAGACGTGTTCGCGCTTTCCATCGCATCCCCGCCTTTGGCGGGCTTTTCCGATGCTTTCTTTGCGGTTTTCTCAGTATCGTCCGCCAACAGCTCCACGCCCTTGAGCGATTTGCTGATTATCGTTGTATCGTATGCTTTATTCGACATAATATTTTCTCCCTGACAAAATACAAAAAAACACCATAGACCAATAACTTAGACTTATTCTTATGTCAATCATGTATCCTCTCGAACCACATTTTCCCAATGCGATGCGCCCATCATGTACGCCGCATGCCGTCAGGCGCAGGCCGCGCCCACAAATATCACGCATCCGCCTGCGCAATCCCGCGCTGCCAGGGGCCGAAAAAGTAATACAGCCACGTGATCGCGATCCCGAACGCAAACCCTATCGGCTGATTGAGCCAGACAATCCGATAGCCGATGGCAGGCACATCGCAAAGCGTATAGACGCTCAGCACGCGGATGATCAGCACAGTCAATGCCGTGAGCGTCGGCACGAGCGCATGACGCGCGCCCTGATACACGCCGAACACCGGAAAATACATATCCAAACTCAGGATCGCCAGCGCAGTCGTCTGCAAATGCGCCATGCAATACCCGAAAGCCTCCTCGCTGATCCCGAACCAGCCGATCAGCACCGGCTCGAAGTAAAGGAACGCCCCCGCGATGACCAGCGAGATCGCAGCCGCCATCGCGATCATCTGGCGCACCCCGAGGCGGATGCGGTCAAGCCTGCGCGCGCCCACATTCTGCCCCGTGTACGTCGCCATCGTGATCTGGAACGCGGACGCCGGCATGAACAGATAGCATTCCAGCCGCTGCGTCACCGTATAGGACGCGAGCATCGCCTGACCGTATCCCACGACCGCGCGCTGTATCAATATAAATCCAAGCGACACGATGATCTGCTGAAGCGCCATCGGATAACCCGTCAGCATCACGCGGCGCGCAAGACCGCGCTCAAAACGCCACTCATGGCGACCGAACCTGAACTCCGGATACATGCGCCGCATATAAATCCAGGCCGCCACAAACGAGCTCGCTTGCGCCAGATCCGTCGCGAGCGCAGACCCGACAACGCCCCAGCCGAACACACCGACAAACAGCACATTCAGCCCGATGTTAATCACAGAAGCGATGATCAGAAAATAAAGCGTGGCGCGGCTGTCACCGATACCTCGCAAAATCCCCGCGACGATGTTGTACCCGAACTGAAACGGAAACCCCAGGCAATAGACGAGGAAATATGTCTCCGCAAGCGACAGGATCGTCCCCTCCAGCCCCATGATGCCCGACAGCACCGGCCGGCAGAGCACGACCGCGAGCGCGCCGCACACGAGCATCAGCACGCCCTGCAAAATCATCGACGTCGAGGCCGCCCCCCGCATCTCGTCGCGGTCTTTCGCCCCGAACGCCTGCGCGACGACAATCCCCGCGCCCGCCGAAAAACCGTTCGCCACCGCCAGAAACAGCATCACAAGGCACCCCACCGTGCCCACCGCCGCAAGCGCCTGCTCCCCTGCATAGTTCCCCACGATGATGCTCCCCACCGTGTTGTACAGCTGCTGCAGGAACAGACCCGCAAATACGGGCAGCGCAAACAGGCAGATCCCCTTCCACGGCGCGCCCACTGTCATGTCTTGCTTGTGATTGCCCAACGTCCAGCTCCTTCTCTCCAGATCCCCTTTTGAATCCGGCTGACCGCGCGGCTTATAATCCAGTCCGACCGCAATGCGAACTCATTTTCGAGCTTTTCAGAATTATTACAGGCTGTTGCAATGAAATGCGATGCAACAGACGTTCAAATTCTGCTAAATAGTCCATCCTGGTGATTTCCGGCTGAAGTTTGGGGCCGAGATCGGGCTATCGCGCCTACGCGCGATACGCCCTCATGCGCTCGGCTATTTGCTTCGCAAATACGCCTCGCACATCTCTTTTCTGACCCCAGAACACCTTCGCGCACGCCGAAAACATCCCCCAGGTCGCATCCTTCACACCTTTCATTCGCATTTTCCGGCCATCGTCGCAAAAAGTGCTCGAAAATACTTGCATTTAGGCTATCTCATGCGCACTCGCTTCTTGACTTCATTGCTCGCCACTTCCTTTATGCTCTCCACGATTTTACTCCCCAGCCCCGGATATGCCCAGGTCCATATCATCGAAAAAGGCGACACGCTCTGGTCGATTGCCAGGAAATATTACGGAGACCCCAAGCTCTATACGCTGCTTCTCGAGTTCAACCCACAGATTACAATGACCCACAAGCTCAGGCCAGGACAGGCCGTATTTTTAGGGCCGAACGACGGCAAGAAAGATCTGCCCTTTGATCCAAACTCGGTCCCAAAACTCACGCCAGAACCGGCCAAGCCACACCCGCGCCCCTTTGAATGGTCCAAAGAATATCACGCCGATGACTATCAATACATCGTGTCTGTCAAAGATGCCGATGGAGAGCTGTTCTTCACGCATCCGGTGCCGCCGATTGACAAGAAATACAGAGACCGGCGCGTGAACAAGAAACCCGGGGAGCGGAGGACACTCACCGAACTGCATGACCAGGAACATCCTTACTCTGACTGCGACAATACGCTCGACTCGAAGTTTCACAACGATGAACTCTACCGACTGATCCGGCAAGATCATCCGGCCATCATGTCTCAGATCGATACTCTGGGCGATGTCACGTTCAAGGATATCAACTACGACGGCAAAGAGGATATGATCATCAGCAAAGGCTCCTATGGCGCGCTCGACATGAAATTTGTCGATATCCTCCTGTGGGATGAAATGAAACAGACATTTGTCAAAACCTCGCATCCTTACCTGACAAGTGTTGCAAATATAGAATTTGACGATCAAACGCGGACAATCACCTTTGCCAAACAGACCTGCCAGACAAGCTGGAATTATTATAAATATCAGATCAATGAAAATAATGAATTCCAATTTGTAGAAACCGTCCAGGAATCCTGTGCTCGCCATATTGCAATCGGCCGTCTCTATGAAATCAGCGAAAAAGAATTGGAAGCTATCCCCTTCGAATGCGAGTTCAAAATATCAAACACCAAAGAAGGCAAACAAAAAGCTTACGAGTTTGATGAGGATAGAGATCGTCAGGTCTATGCCCTTTCAGACCTGAGCCAGGCATGGCAGACATATATCAAAGGCGCAGACCATCCCAAGATATTCAAAGAGAAAGTCATCGATTACCCGACGCTTTTCAAACGCAATCACACAATATATTTCGACAATGTTGAAGAGATGAAAAAGTGGGAAAGCGAACACAATGCGATTCACGGCCTTCCATTTTAGCAGGCCCTTGCTCGCGCCAGCGAGCCACGCCCAGTCCTCACCAAATCGCCGCCGCCCCAAACGGCGGCAGCCAGCCGCCGTTTCGCCCCAAAGTCACATCAACCCCGCATGAATACTAGGTTTTCGCGCAGCGAAAAATTTTGTTTTTTTGTAAAGAAAGGTTGATTTATTATGATGATGCGGTAACTTTATGTCTGAGCTTGGACATAAATCGTCTCATGCTTATTTTAACAGACTTATTTAAAGGAGTACACATGTCCACTAAACACCTTATCTTCACTTTTTTTTGCCTGATCGGACTGCCCTGTGTCCTTATTTCATGCGACAGCGATTCTGACGAACTGGAGAGTTGTAAAACCCCAGGATTTGTCAATTGCAGCGGCATCTGCATCGACCCGATGACATTTGATGAGTATTGCGGTGCCAATACATTCTGTGAAGGCTATACGTCTTGCGCTGACAAACAGAAGGTCTGTTACATCGGCAAATGTGTCGATCCAAACACAAACCCTGACCCGGGATCAAATCCAGATCAGCCCGATCCAAGCACATGCCTAACCTTTGCAGATCAGACCATCCAATCTTATGCGCTCGTCTGGTGGGATACCGACCACAACAATTGCATCACTCCACAAGAAGCCGACGCCGTGACGGAAATCCCCTATCAAGCCTTCAAGAAAAACCCAAATGTCAAGACACTCGAAGATCTCAACCAATTCCACAATCTCACGATCATACGCGAAGAAGCATTTATGGGATGCGAAAATCTCACTTCAATAGCTCTCGACCATATCTTGACACTTGAAAAAAACTCTTTCTATGAATGTACAGGTCTCACATCAATCAGCCTGCCAAATACTAAAACTATCGGTGATTCCACATTCGAAGGATGCCTAGAGCTAAAGTCACTCAATCTGTCAAAGGCTGAAATTATTGGAAACAAGGCTTTTTATAAATGCACAGGACTTATATTGATTGATTTGCCGAATGTCAAAACTATTGGTTACGACCACTGCTGTCCCACAACTTTTCAGAACAGCGCAAGCTGAGGATTCACAATAGGTTCAGTCATCTTAGGTATGAGGTAATCGTCGAGAATTTCGTTTGAGAACAAATTAATACGTATCCAATTCAGAATTTCACGCATT
>JAFUEE010000048.1 GCA_017464085.1 Pseudomonadota bacterium | reverse complement strand
GTCAAAAATTCGGCGCGTTCGCAAACCATCATCGCGCGGCTCTCAAAAATTCGGCGCGTTCGCAAACCATCATCGCGCGGCTATCAAAAATTCGGCGCGTTCGCAAAACATCATCGCGCGGCTATCAAAAATTCGGCGCGTTCGCAAACCATAATTGCGCGGCTGTCAAAAATTCGGCGCGTTCGCAAACCATAATTGCGCGGCTATCAAAAATTCAGCGCGTTCGCAAACCATAATTGCTCTGTTCTGCCTGCGGGGATCGTAACCATTCCGAAATAAAAACTTTTCAGAAGGTATCATTTGGGTTATCTAAATCTCCACATCCCTAAGGAAGCTCTGAATAATTCGACAACCTCCTGGGGATGCGGGCGTCTCGCCCGCACAAAACTTATGTGTCAGAAATACTATTGTCCCCAAAACAGCAATTGTTCAGACTTTCTCTTAAAGAACACTCCCAGCTGAGATCCTTAATGTTGCCCTCTGCATATAAGCAGTGATTATATACTCCCGGCATAGTTATGCACTCTGGATGAGCCAGCAAATATCTAAATAAACAATCCACAAAGGGTTTGCTTTGCGTTTCGTCTGCAATATCCGCTATAATCTCCGAAAACCAATCGAATTCCTCAGGTGTGCAGTTTTGGTCGAAAAACCTTATAGTTTCAGCCATATCCTGCTTAAACAAGTCAATTTCTTGCCTCCAATGCGCTTCAATGCCAAAGTCATCATTGTCTTCAAGCTCAATTCGCTCCCTCAAAACACTACGAATCATGTCTCTAAACGATTTGTTATCCATTGAATAGCCTCCTCCCCTTCGAGCATCACAGGCTGCTCCATAGTTCCCACGTTAATCCTTGAATAGTACGCTTTATCAACATTCGTGACGTTGATAAAGCAACAGTCTAATAAGCACACATCTCTCAAATAAATACAATGAAAATCACAATTTTTAAACGCACACCGAGACATATCGCTTTCGACTATACTTAATCCATTAAAATTGCAATCTTCAAACCTAGATCTCCCAAACTCAGAGGAATCAAAATAGGATTTTTTATAATCGATATGATCAAATTTACATCCACTAAAATTACAGTATGATATGTTCGTTTTTACAAAACACACTCCGCTCAAAGAAGAATTTTGAAACTCACAGGAATGAATTTCAGATGCGTAAAAATCGACTTCATTCAATACGCATGAACGCATCAGACAACAAGTCAGGTAACTCTGATCCCAATGATGCTCTTTTGTCACGACGCCTTCCAAATCCACCTCGTCAAGAACCAATTGAGTTCCCGCTTTTCCAATGCTTTCGACCCATAAATCATGAGCCTGAAGTTTCTTGATGATTTTTTTATTCATGACACCATTCATTCCCAAGCTCAATAACAAGTTTAATATATGCAGAACGCCGCCTGCAATTTTACATATCGTACACCAAAACCAGCCGTATCACAATCCAAACGTTCAGCACAGCGTAACCGCGCTGCATGATGACACGCATAAGCGAGTCTCCTACTGCGCATCATCGCCGCAACAAAACGCATCCACTCACGAACCACTTGCGCCTATTTCCCAAAATCGACATTTTTTAATTTTTGGGAAATAGCACGCATGCGACGGACACAAAGCCCTGACAACGATTTCTGAGGATGACCTGTTGCGCCTATTTCCCAAAATCGACATTTTTTCATTTTTGGGAAATAGCAGGACTTTTCGCGCGCAAAAAAGCAGCCGCGGCGTATGCCGAAAGGCATAGGCGCGGCAAACGCGCGGCGTATCGCAGATAGCCGCGCCCACAAAAAATGCGCATCACACGGCAGACCGCTTTAAAGCCAAATGACGCATCAATTATATTGCACCTGCACGAGATGATCGCCTGAGGTGACGGGGAGGAGCAGGAGCAGGCCATCGGCAGTCGTCTTGAGCACATTGATATCGACGGCCTGGCGGTCTAGCCAGAGGTCATGAATGGCGCCGTGCATCGTGCGTCGAGGAAGCGCGACCGTGTACATGAAATTCGCCTTCGGAAGCTCCGCCTTGACATCGAGGACTTTGGTCTGCGGATGGAACGCATGCGTGAGATGCGCCTGCTTGCGCAGGGTATAGTGATGCATGAACGCCTTGGCTGTCGCGATCCAGACCTGCTGTTCTTTGGCGGCGCGGATCAGGCCAAGCCAGATTTCCGGGATGAGATAGGTCGGGTGAGTGAGCATCGTGTCGGCATTCATCTGCACGACAATGGGCTGATGATATGTCTGTTCGGCTTCCGAAAGCAGCTCGTCCGCAATTTTGGCGGGGAGCGTCTCAAATCCGGCAGCATCGCTGAGGACAGACGGGAACTCGTAAGTCGGGAGCGGCAGGCCATTGCGCTCGATGGGGAGGAACGGAAATCCCGTGCCGAAGAGATAGCCGAACTGCCCGGGCTGTGTCGGCGCATAAGTGAGGTCGATCTGGCACTGCGCGGCAGCGAGCTTTCTGAAATTGAGCGTATAATCGTAAGACCATGCGCTGCCCGCGAGCTTGCATGTCGAGATGCCGGCTCCCAGACGGCGCATGACGGCGTTCTTCTGGTCTTCCATATTGCGCTCCCCGGCGACAGGCGCAAAGAAAGAAGGCCCATACGTATCATAAAGCCGGCCAGTGGGCGGCCGGACGAGGCTCACGCCGAGGTCGAAACGCGCATTTTTGAGGCTTTCGAGCGATTTTTTGGAGTGCTTGCCAGCCGTCAGAAGCCATGTGGACTGCGCATCCTGAGCCTGCTCGTATTCCGCCATCCGGAAGACTTCGTCGCCCATGCCGCCAGTTTCGTGCACGAGCAGGAGCGCCGAGCGGCGGCCATCGGCAAACGGCCACAAAAATGGCATCGGGGAGGCATACTGCGCGCTCATGAGCACATGGAGCTTGAGCAAGTCGGCGTAAGGCACTTTGTTGGCGCGAAGTTTTTCGTTCATGACGAGATCGCCCGCGACCGGCGGCTCATCGGTCTCGATTTCAAAGCTGTCTGCCGGGCGGCCCTGCTGCATCGACGTGAGCGCCTGACCGAGGTTGAACGCGAGCGTGAAGACGAAGCCAGAGCCGAGGGGGCGGCGATAGTGCGCGATCGCGCCGTCGAGTTCAAGAAGGAGCGCATCGCCGGGCAAAGTTTCAGAGTCGAGCGTATCGATGCGGAGCACCTGCGTGTCGAGCGGCGTGTTGAGAAGCTGGTCGCGCCAGATTCCAGCGAGCGGCGAATTCGGCGCATCCGTCAGATGCTTGATCGCCGCGCTCGTCTTGGCGTTGCGCTTGACTGCGGTCAGCGCGCCCCATTCAGGCGTAGGCATTTCGAGGATGAGCGTCGCGCCGCGCTGGACGCTCTGCGTGATGGCCTGAATCTGAGTTTCGGTCATGGATTCCGCAGTCTTCTGCGGAACGACAATCAGCTGTGCCTGCACCGGGCCGCTGATGCTCGATGCCAGCGCGATCCCGAAAGGCCCGACATACTGCGAGAGCAGGTTATACCAGGCAAAAGAGAAATCCACATCCGTATAAGCGCGCGCGTTCTCGTTGCGGTCGGGCAGGATGAGCAGGACGCCGGACTGGCCCAGCTGCTGCGGCATCATCGCTGTGCCCGCAGCATCCTCGCTCGAAAACCTTATCGGAAAATGGTGCAGCAGCGCGCCGAGGCACAGGACAAGCAATATGAGAAGTATGATGATATCTACTTTAAATCGTTTCATAGCTACTCATAGATCACGTCAATGGCATTGAAGCCCTTTGTGAGCGGCACGAGCACGCGCTCATAGCCAAACAGGCTGACCTGGCGCGTCTGAAGCGAATCAGCCAGCACGCCCTCCTCGCGCACGCGCTGAACGCCGCGCCGCGTATCCGAATAGTTCCAGGTGCCGAGCTTCTTGGGCACCGTCACATACATGCCGGCTTCAGGGGCGAGTGTCTCGATGCGAATGACCTGCATTTTCTTGTTGTGGCTGTTCGACATTTCGACGACGCGCGTCTTGAGCTCGGACGAAAACCGCGCGCGCGAAAAGCGGAAATAGCTGAGAATGCTTGTAATCCAATGGCGATGTTCCGAAGCCATGCGGTAGACGGACTGCCAGGTCTCGAACGTCTCCGCCTTCGGGTCGCGCGCAAACGCGCCGGGCTCGAAGCTGACGCTGATCACTTCGTGATGCGCTTTCTCGCTGGCTGTCAGATATTGCGCGAGCACTTCGGCCTGCGCGGCTTCCGTCATATCGGGAAACAGCACCGGGAACTCCAGAATATTGAACATCTGGCCGTTCGTATCGATCGGCATGAACGGAAAGCCGGTCGAGAAGCCGTAACCCGGCGCATCGGAAGGCGACCGGTAAGACGCATCCGCGCGGAATCCGGCAGACGCGAGCGTCCGAAAAGCGTGCGTATAATGCGCATGCCAGATGCCGTCGCGCGACTGCGCGCTCAGAAGCGGCGTTTTTTCTGGCAATACGGCTTTCATCCCCTCAGCCTGCTCCTCGACATTGAGCAGACGCCAGACCGGCGAAAACTTGAACAGACCGACCGGCTCTTTGGCGCGCGAGCGCTCATCCGCCTGAATGTCAAACAAAAGCCCTGGCTCGGCATGGCTCTGGAGCAGCTTTTCCAAGCCTTCATCGCTGAACGCGAGCGGATACGTCGCAAAAAGCGTGGATGTCGCCTTGAACGTCGCTTCATATTCAGGCATCCAGACTGCAGCATCCCCGAGCCCTTCCTCGCGATGCGAGACAATCAGCGCGCCGTCCAGACCATCAAAGAACGGCCAGAACGTGACGACCGGCATGCTCTCATTCAGCACGCCATAAATCAAAAAGCGCTCCAAAATATCCGCCAGCGGAAACGCCACGTGCTCGCGCACTGCCAGATCCATCGTCTCAATATCAGAAGTCCCTGTCACATTGCGGATCTTGAAATCATCCATCGGCCTGCCCTGCTGCAGAGAAGTCAGCAGCATGCCGTAGTTGAAATCGACTGTGATCACGGTGCCGAGCGCATACGATTTGGAATAGACAACGGGAACGCCGTCAATTGTCATCCAGGTTGTCGATTCATCCAGCGGTCCTGCAGAACCGGCGATCTGCGTCATATTGCTCAGGTTCAGCCCCGCGAGCGCCTCCATATATTCGCCGCCCACGCCAGACAGATAGGTGATATTCTGAGCCTGCCGGATTCCGCCCTTTCCATCGGCGCTCGCTAACGCGCGCAGCTCCCCTTCGGGCATTTCCATGACGACGGTGCCGCCGCGCTCCAAAAAACTCCGCACCTTCGGAAGCCACGTGCTGTGCCCGGACGCGGAACGCGTCAAAATCAGGCAGCGGTATTTGGAAAGATCGACATCCAGGAACTGCTGTGCATCCAGCAGCGAGACCGGCCCAATCTCCTGCTGCAGCGTGTTCAGCCAAGCCAGAGAAAACGAAGTCTCCGGATATTGTTCTGGCGTTGCGGCAAACGCGCCATAATCCACGACCAGAAGGAAATCACTTGTCGTATCCAGAAGCACGGATGCACCGGCTGTCTGATGCGAATCAGTCCGCCAGATCCAAGGATGAAAACAAAAATACGCAAGCACGGAGATCACACAGACGCTTCCCCAAAGGAAGAAGCGTAACCGGCGATCGCGTATCATTTGTGAACGACGCGACACTACAAAACCCTGATATGAGCGAATTTAGACAGATTTATGGAACGTAAACCGAGGCAATGTAACAAGATGAGCGATCCTGTGTGTTTCATATCAGATCGGAAGCCGCGAACAGGTGCGAAGCTTGGCCTGGACTTTCAGCTTATCCCCCTGTGACAAGCCTGGAGTCTTTAGAATAGATCGATAAATCGAGCAAGCGCGTTCTTTTTCCCCAGCCATATCAAGCCGAAGGGCTTCCGATAAGCGCTCATTGACTGAACTGCCAGCCGCAGACCGCTTCGCCGTCGAACTGGCCTGGCGTGTTTTCTTTGTGGAACTGGCTTTAGCCTGACGGGGCTTTTCAGGCTTGGCCTGGTGTTCCGGCTTGACCGGTTTGACATTGTCTTCGCTGGCGGTGTCGCGCCCAGCCTGTGCATCTTCAGCGTCGCGCCCAGCCTGTGCATCTTCAGCGTCGCGCCCAGCCTGTGCATCTTCAGCGTCGCGCCCATCATCCAGGCCTTCATAAGCCAATCCATAAAACCAGGCATCCGCGCTGGTATTTACAGACACATCAGCAATCCTCGTAGCCAACAGAAACACATCAGCCGCATCTGTTTTATTGCTATTCTCCGCTGAAATCGCCGTCAATTCCTCAAGCTCAGACTGAATCATTTCTTGTTCGGCCTGCCAGCTTCGAGAAATGATGAACGCCGTGACAATACCTAAAATGGAAATGCCCAGAACGATGCTCACCACAATGATCATCACTCGCTTGTTTTTCTCACGCGCCCGGCGTGTGAAAACCTCATCGCCCGAATCATCCGACTCGTGCCACTTGGGCTGAATCGAAGTCGCCTCATACAATTTCGAGCCGATCGTAGCGGACGAGTACCCGGCAGTGGCCTGTGGCGGCAGAATCGCTGGCGACAAAGCAGGGCCGACATCGCTCGCGGTCGTCGCTGACATATCCTCGCTCATCGCAGAAATCTCAAGCTGCGTGCCGGCAATATCGTCATCCTCCAGGTTATACACCTGTATCCCGCACCGCGTATCGCCGTTCAGATCATCCAGCGCATCTGCTTCCCCGACAACGATCCTCGGACGAACCTTCGGATCGACATCCGGCATATTCCGATAGGCACCTTCAAGTGCCTGAACCATCTCAAGTGCCGACTGATAGCGGTCTTCAGGCTCTTTAGCGAGCGCCTTCATGCAGATCTTTTCGAGCGTAGGATCTACATACGTGTCGAGACGGACTTTGCTCGGCGGCTGCGGATTTGTCGTCAAAATTGCCGTCGCCATATCGACCATGCTCTGCCCCTGGAAAGGCAGGCGGCAAGTCAGCATAAAATACATCACGCATCCGAGGCTGAACAGATCGGAAATCGGCGTCACCACTCGCCCCAAAACCTGTTCCGGACTCATAAACGCCGGCGTTCCGCATACCGCGCCTTCTTTTGTCAGCCCTTCCCCTTCGACATCCGCGATCTTCGCAATGCCGAAATCGAGCACCTTGACAACTTCTTCCCCCAAACTGTTGTGGACAACCACGATATTGGCAGGCTTCAGGTCGCGGTGAATGATGTTCGCGGCATGCGCCGCACTCAGCGCGCGCGCCGTCTGAAGCACGATGCTGCACACGCGCTTCTGCTGCATCGGAAACGCCTTGGGCACCAGCACCGAAAGCTCATCGCCCTCAAGACATTCCATCGCGATATATGGCGCATTCAGATGTGTCTTGCCATAATGAAGGATCCGAATCACATTCGGATGGTCCAGGCTGCTCGCTGCCTGCGCCTCGCGCTGAAATCGCGCAAGAATCACCCGGTCTCGCAGAAAATCGTGGCGCAATACCTTCAGCGCAACATAGCAGTCAAGCGCACGGTGACGCGCCTTGTACACGATCCCCATGCTCCCCGTGCCAAGCACGCTCTCCACCACAAACGTATTGTCGATTACCTGACCGAGATACGGATCGACTGTATCCCCCCCCTGTGAATCCACAAAAATACGCGATCCACACGCAGAGCAGTAACTCGCTTGCGGCATCACACTGTTCCCACATTTGGGACATTTTCTTTCTGCGTTGTTCTTCATGAATTCATCTAAATCTATGGTCTCAGCAAATCACACCTCTTATTAATCTATGCCATTTTTCCGTCTTCTACAATATCTATCTGATACAGCTTTCTTCCGGAAGGACTTCGAATTCGTAAAAAATCTGGCCATGCGCCGATTCATAATAGCGCCCAGTCTGCCCATAGCATACCTCGCGAATGCCCGTCTCCAGCCCCGGAATCTCGCGATCCACCTTGATATGACGAAACGAGCCATATATTTCCGCCTCATAAATCAGCGCACTGTCGCAGTCGCACGCATTCATCCGCGTCCGGAACAACATCGGCCCCTGCATCACATCGCCGTAGCATTCTTCAACACTCTCCGCAAAACGCGCAGACACGCGCCCCATCGCGTTAGACGCGCACCCAAGCACGCATGCCGTAAGAACGCACACACCTGCCAGACATATATTGCCGAATCTTTGCTTCGTCATTTTCCGCTCCGCCGGCTATTGCGCTGCAATACGCCGGCCAGGCGGCGCTATGGCCAAGGCCATACGCGCCGCCCGCTTCACTCTGATCGCAAACACAGCTTACCTAAAAACCGAATGACAGCGAAATCGGCATCACGACACGCCCCATCGGCGCCTGCGCTGGCAATACCGAATCCGCACGCCCCTCATGGCTGCGGAATGCATGCGATGTCTCCATCGCCAGAAGCGTCGTCACCACAGGAAGCACAATCACCATGATCGCACTGAGAATCGGCCAGTCATCCGCCAGAAAATACGCAGTCACATCCGCCACGGCCGCGCCCACAAACGCACCCACGAACGGTTCCCAATACCCAGACTGGCTATCCGTCAGATAACCGCCCAATATCGCGCCCGCCGCAATCCCCGCCGGATACAGTATCCCCGCCGAAATCATCGCCGGACGGATATCAGTCTGATTCACATAAAGACTCGTCAGCAACGCCGCGCCGCCGGCAAGCGTGCCGAACAAAATCCCCATCCCCGCTTCCGAAAATCCCCGAAGCGCGGGATGCGCCGCCCCCTTCTGCTTCTGCGACTGAACATCGCCGCTATCCGGCGATGCCTGCGCAAAAGCCTCATGCGGCAAAAATACCGACATCCCAAACAACAGTGCCAGCAAAAACAGGACATTTCTAATTCTGCACATCGCCAACACCCTGAGGCTGAACCACACCTTCACCTTCATGGCCTGCGCCCTCATGCTCGTGATCGTGGTCATGGTCATGGTTGCCATGCGTATCGTTCACCTTGCGGATCTCCTCCGGCGTCGGCGCCGCCCGCGTCGAATAATCAATCTTGAACTCGACCTCTGCCCCCTCAGGCAGAAGCCACTTCGAGGCCGCGTCGCGGAAACATGCTTCAAGACCATCCGCCTGCATGCTCATCTCAAAATGTTCAACCGATGCCTGTCCCGATCCGGCATACTTCACCGACATCCGCAGCGATCCCTTCAGATCGAGATTGTACGCGAGCGCCTCGCGGTAACAATGCCGAAACGCCGTCTTCCTGAACTCAAACGCGCGACGGCCATCCTCGATGCTCATGCGGTCGTTCGTGCGTATGACCTCAAAGTTCTCGACGACACGCGGCGCGAGCACATGCCCGTCTTCCAGAAGCTTCGTCGCCTGAGCGCGGTCGCGCTCGAACTTGGCTGGATCCCTCTGTTCCGCCTTCACCTCCGGTGCCGCAGCAGGCGCTGTTTCGGCCTTCGCCGCTTCTTCCCCGGATATCGATCCGACCTCTCTGGCCCCGCATCCCGCCATGCCAGTCAGGCACAGCATCAAAATTACGATATCGCACTTTCTCATGATTCTTTCCCTTCGGTCTGGTCCGCTTCACCAGACGCCGCTTTGCCTGAATGACGGATGCAGATGCCTCCATCAAAGCGCTTGCCACGCCCCTTGCCAAGCACCGCCTGTTCATCCAGGCAATGATTGCACAGAAGCGTCTCCCCTTCCTTTGGCTTAAAGGGCACAAACCCCTGTGCGGCACAGCGCGCGCACGTAAACGGATATTCGCGGGCACCCACGCAGTTCCGGCGAGCCCAGTCTTCGCCAAAGAGCTTTTCCGCGCACTGACGGCACAAGATCTTGCCGCTTGTCTTCGGCACAAAGGGCAGCACATCGATCACGCCGCACTGCTCGCAACGGATTTCCACATGGACAGTCATCGCACCGTGCTTCTGCGCCGATTTCTCAAACTGCTCGCGCCGACGCTGTTTTTCTTCGCGCTCAGCCTGAATACAGCTATGGCACAGCACACGGCTGCCTGGTTCGGGACAGAACGGAACCACATCCTTCTGACCGCAGACGGAGCAGATGATCTTATGATTGACGCGAGACCCCACGCGCTCGACGTTCGGGTCTTCCATACAGGCGTGGCAGAGCACCGTGCTGCCCGGCTCCGGACGGAACGGCGCTGTATCCTTTTTACCGCAGTGCGAGCAGACAATTTCAAAACTCTCGCGCGGCGCATGATCACGGCCTTCCGAACGGTGACGGAACGGCGCCCGGCGCTCCCCGGACTGCTGCGCATCGCGTTTTTTCAAACAGGAACGACAATAAATGCGACGACCTGCATCCGGTTCAAACGGCACCTGAAATGACTCCCCGCATTCCGCGCACACGGCATCGTGCATCACGCGGTCTGAAGCCTGCGCCCGCTCCCCGCCCCGAGAACCGTCACTGCGGCGGCCTTCGCGGCCAGACCAATCCGAATTTCCCCTCTTGTAATTTGACGAATGCCGATCATACGCCATATCGATCTCTATGCTCCAACTCTGCTTTTATAGGTATTTTCAAACCATGAACAAGGTTCATGTCACATGCTGCAAGCCAAAAGCCCGCATAACTTTCTGCAATATCACGATTTAAATATCTACACAAGAGCGCCAGCGCACGCGGCACGCACGCATAAAAAAATCGCGCTGCGTATCGGCTTTGCCGATAGCAGCGCGAAATGCGACGTGTATCGGCAAAGCCGATAGCGGCGCGCTCAAAACCTCATTAAAATCCGCGAATCAGGACAACGCGCGTATCCACCATCACTTCGTGCGCGCTGTTCATCACCATGCCAGTGCAGAACTTGTCCTTGGAATCCACGATGAGGACTTCGCCGATCTTGCGAAGCGGAAGGTCGGCAGTCGTGTAATCGCGGTCGCCATAGATATCGCTCAAATCGTCACGCTCAGGAAATTCCGGCGCGCGCGTCTCATACCCCAGCACCCACGAATGGCTGCCGCCGCGCTTGATCTTGCTGTCACGCGGGTCGCTTTCCTCATCCTCATCCTTTTTCCCGTCCTTGCGCTCGCTCGCCGCATACTGCGTCTCGGACTCCCCATACGCCAGGCGATCAAGCCCCTCGCGCTGTTCAAAAATCACAAAGCGATTGCCCGCTTCCACGCCATCCTCAAGGCCGCGATTGATGATCACAAACTGATCCGCGCTGATCTGGCTAATCGGCTCGATCGTGTCGATGATCCGGCCCTCAAGGCTCTTGCGGTTGGGGCGGCGCTGGAGCGTAAAGATCAGATCCGAGTTCGGAATGATCAGATTGCCGCGCTCGATTTCGCGCGTGCCCTGAATGATCCGGGCCGTGGAAAGCGTATCGGCATGCGGATCGATCACCTCGATCATGCCGATGCGCACGAGCTTGTGCAGCTCGAGATCACCCTCCGTAAACACCACCGGCTCTGCTTCCTCAAACACCGTATATCGCGTCCCCTGACGGACATTCTTGCGCTGCTCGATATCCACAAAGTCGATCTGCACCTCGTCGAGCGGCGCGAGCATGTGCTTGGCCTGATCCGAAAACAGGATATGGCCGCGTGTTTCGGGAAGCTCCGTCAGATAGATCCCGGGCACGTTGATCGTCCCGCGCACCTTCGTGCCAGAGCGCACGAAAGTCGGCGCCACCGGCACCTCTTCCTCATACAGCGTCTGCGATGCCGCATCATCAGAAGCCGGCTCAAGGTAAATCGTGTCGCCCGGATAAATCCAGTGCGGATTCGTCACCTGCGGATTATACGACCAAAGCGCCGGCCACATCATCGGATCCGAAAGGTACTGCGAGCTCAAGTCCCACAGCGTGTCACCATCCACAACCGTATGCGTCCGCTTCGCGTTCGAGCGCGCCGGACTCACAAACTTCCCGCTATTCAATGACGTGCGCTGACCTGCAACACTGCCGATACGTTCGGATCCACCGCCGCCCGAGGCCGCATTTCCCTCTCCGGACGGCTGGTTCTGCGCAAATGCCGGAACGACAGTCAAAAACGTCAATACCGATGCGCATATCATCATCTTACATGCTCGAACCATCTTACACTCCAAACTTCCCTGTTACGGGTTCGATACCATTTCCGATACTGTTCCTGCCCACTTGTTACGGGGCCGTTGTCATTTCCTGATACTTTTCCTTGCCAATGCGCGCCGCCTCTGTCCCCGGAAATGCATCCATCAGATAGCGAAGCATCTCCTGGGCCGAATCATGCCGCCCGAGCTTCTGATAGGTCAGAGACACTTTCAAAAGCGCATCCGGGACCTTGTTCGCATTCGGATATTCCTTGATGATCCGATGAAAATATTCCGCCGCCTCATGAAAATACCCTTCGCCATAAAAGCACTCTCCAATCCAATACAGCGCATTGTCAACATACGATTCTTCGGGCTTTGTCGCCAAAAACTTCTCAAACTTTGCACGCGCTTCCACAAACTTGCCCTGCCGGTACAGGTCGATCCCCTCCTGATAGGAAAGCATCGGGGAAACCGGCGCTTCCGCCTGTCCCATGCCGGGAAGCTTCTCATCCGTCACATTTTCATACGGCTTGAGTGTCCGACCGCTCGCTGACGACGGCGCAGGCGATGACGGCTTGCCAAAATACGCGCGCTTCTTGTCTTCGGAAATCACGATCTCTTCATACTCGGCCCCCTCAGGAACCACGCGCGCATAACGGTCCTCCTGACGCATCGCATCCGGCTCGATCTTCACGACCTCGCGCGCATCCAGCGATGTCCGGCGTGTCAGCATGCCCACAAGATCCTCGAGCTGAGACACGCGCTTCTCCAGACCAGATATCTTCGTCTTCTGGCGCAACTGAGCCGCCTCCAGCTCTTCAATGCTGTTCTGAAGCGCCACTTTCTCGCGCTCATTCATGGCACTCTGTGTCGCACAACCTGTCAGACACAAAACTGCCGCAAGCCATATCTTTACATTCATGCCCTCCCCTCCGGCGCATCGTCGCACACGCTCTTTTACCCCATTTTTATTCAGGATGCACACTTTATGCGTATAAAAAAGCCAACGATATCAAACATAATGTAACCGCATTTCCCCCGCGCGCACGGCCGCCTGTATGACATAATTGTCATACCCCTTCTCTCTCACGCATTTCCCCCCGCGCGCACGGCCGCCTGCTGAATTTCGCGCTTGGCGGCATCTTTCGACGCATTTTTCCTCCGCCGCCCGGCTGCCTGCGGCACGCCGGGCCTTCGGCCTATGCGGCAAAGCCGCATACGGCCTCAGAGTTTCAGCGCATGCCGAGCACGCGCGCGAGCGCTTCAAAATCGTCCACAATCACACGCGCACCCGCCGCCTCAAGCACGCCCCGCGCCCGGAACCCCCACGACACACAGACATGCTGGCTCCCCGCGCGTTCCGCTGTCTCGAAATCCACAGTCTGATCGCCGATCATCACGGCGCTCTCCGCTTCAATCCCCCAGCCTCGGCACATCCGCCATATCCCCTCCGGATCCGGCTTCAGAAGCCCCTCCTCCGTCGAACCAAGAATCGTATCAAACATCCCGGCGCCAAAGAATTTGTCCGCAAGTTTCGTGCACCAGGCCTGAGGCTTGTTCGTATAAATCCCCAAATAGATCCCTTGCGCACGCGCCCAGCGAAGCGTCTCTGCAACCCCGGGATAAATATACGTCTTCGGATCGTCACGGCTGATCGCGCGCGCCCGGTAATCCTTCTGAAATCGGTCAAGCGCCTCCCCGTCAAGGCCGCTCGCGCCCTGGCACAGATGACGCGCGCCATAGCCGATCAGCTGAAGCATCTCCGGCTTCGGAAGCGTCGGCAAACCATACGCCTCAAGCGTATCGTTGCATGCACCGATGATATCGTCCAACGTGTTCAACAGCGTCCCGTCCATATCCCAGATCAGGGCACGATATGGTCTCAATTCTCCACTCATTTCCTCTGCCTCAATACACTGCATACATCTTGCGGACGTCTTCATCCACCTCGTTGATATCTCGCCCGCCAGATGGCTGATAAATGCTCGATCCTGCAAACGCCTCCAGCGCGCGGACGCGCTTCTCGATATCGCGGCTGCCCCAATCCACATCCAGCTTCTCGTGATATCTGCGTATCTCGCGCATAATCTCTTCACTCTCCCAGTCAAGCGACATGCGCATGATCGAAAATATCGCCGCACTCAAGTCGCGGCATGCCAGAAGCCCCGCGCGGTCTTCCGTGATGTCCGCTGCAAGACGCCAATGCAGAAACGTATCCGGTATCTGGCTCGCTTTGCCCAAAATACCGCGCGTCATCGCATCAAAAAATCGATCCAGCGTCAGGTAAGGCACATGGCCGTTGTCAAGCGCGCCAATCCCCCGGCCAAACACAAATTTCTGCGCCGTGTTCGGAAGGCCGCACCCCGCTTGCGAAATCCCAAAAAATGCCCCCTCGCTGCCCGCATAGGCCTCAAAAAATCTCTTCTGCTTCGGAAGGATGTTCAGCACCAAATTCTGATGATCAAAATAATAACACACCTCCAGCCAATTCTTGACGATGCGATCCTCCCCCTTCATACCGCCAAGCGAACGCGAACGATTGCGAAGGCGATACCCCTCGGCAATCTGCCAGGCCTGAAGGCCGAGCGATATCCCCATCTGAATTATCTCTCGCTCGGAAAGCTTCCGAAGATGCTCGATATCCTCTATATACGCATAGTTCTGCAGGCGGACTGCATTCCGCCCTGGATCGGCCTCGCGACGCTGGATATAGGACTGAAAATCGAAATTCATCACTTGTCCGGACAACATCGCCATGTCCCTCCTTCAAAATGATATGACCGCCACAGCGAAAATGATCCTTCGCGATACAGATAGGTCTCCACGCCGCACAGCTTGCGGTCCTCTATCGTATATATATTGAACTTTCCTGCGCGAACCTCTCTCCCGAACTTGCACACGCTACATGACCCGGCCTCGCAGATCAAAACCGGTGCCTCGTACCTGAACGTATAATCGTGATTATGGCCGTGCACGATCAGATCGACACCGCCTTTTTTACAGATGTCGAGCAGCTGAGCGCGGTCTTCCAGACAGCGCAGCGATTCTCCAGGCGTCATGACGACCTGAAACAAATGATGATGAAGCACCACGATTTTAAACCGGGATGAAACCTCCGGATGCGACAGCGCCTTTTCAAGCGCATCCAGCTGCGCCTCCCCCACTCTGCCAGCGGCGACAAACCATGGGCGCGGCTGAGCCGAATTCAGACCGATCAGAGCCACATCGCCGCGTATATCCACAAACGGCCATACAGACGCGTCCCCGAGATCAATATCCCCAGGACGAGAGGCATAGATCATCTTCTCAAAGCGCTGCGCCTTCAGGCTCTCACGCGTATAATAGTCATGATTGCCCGGCACAATCGTCATCTGAGAATCATCAAAATACTTTCGCAGAACGTCACGAACAGCCGAAAACTCCCCGGGCAGCGCAAGATTGGACAAATCCCCCGCCACGATCAGATGATCGACCCCTTTTTCCTTGAGCGTCTCCAGCGCAAGCCGGGCTGTATCCTTCGAATGTTTTTTGGCGCGCCCTGCGAGCAGATTAAATGCGCCGGAAAGACGCTTGTTCAGAAAGTCTGTCGCGCGCGCGCCCGTCGTGTCCAACCAGTGGATATCGCTGATATGACCTACCTTCATATAATCTGATTATGCTCATCGACAAGAAGCACTGTCGGTGTATGTGATGCCGCTTCCGCTTCGCTCATCTGCGCATACGTGGCAATGATGACCTTGTCTCCTGGCTGCACACATCGCGCTGCCGCGCCATTGAGCGTGATTTCCCCCGGCTCCCCATAGATCACATACGTGCTCAGACGCGCGCCATTCGTGACGTTGTAAATGTCTACACGCTCCCACTGAAGAATACCGGCTTTCCGGCAAAGATCCGCATCGATCGAAATCGATCCCTGATAATTGAGATTCGCGCACGTGACCGTTGCGCGATGAATTTTTGATTTTAGCAACTGTACGAGCATTTTAAGGCCCAGCTTATCTGTTATGAACTGTATTCCCGCGCGCATCGGCAATCCGCCAGCGCGGTTGCATCATAATAGTACAAATTACAAAAATTATCGATATATTTGGCGCACGGCTTACAATTCCAATCCCCCAAAAAAGAAATAGGCCTGCCAAGCCACAGTCTGCACACAAGGCATGCCCGACATTGCTTCTTCCCGGAAAAAGACCGCATGCACATCAACTGCAATTACAAAATAGTGCAATCTGCGCTTGAAGCAAATCATAAAGAGATATAAAAATAGGGAGCTGTTTCATCTCAAGTCCAGAACAGCAATGCCGCATCAGGGAGTGAACATGCGCCAAATTTTATGGGTGATCTTTTTTTCTGCCATGATTTTTTTGCCAGGAATATGCCTGGCAGGCCCAGAAGATTCAGAAACACTCACAAGCCGTCAAATCCTGACAACGCCTCGCGGTTTCGGGCTCGCGAATGCCATGTCCGCCTCAGGAAGCGGCACCGCCGCCGTTTGGCACAATCCCGCAGCAATCACTTCCGCGCTCATGTATGCCGTGGATGCCGCCTACTTCTATGACCACAATATCGGCGGACACGGCTTCGAAACAAACGTTGTCGATATGAAAAGCAACAAGTATGTCGGCGCAGGCATGGGCTTTTTATATCAATACGCCGATCCCGGAAAAACACAGCATACTGCGCATCTGCGCCTCGGACTGGGCGTGCCTCTCGCGGATAATCTGATCAGCCTTGGCGTGACAGGCATGTACACCTATGTCAAATATGACGGGCAAAAACTCATCTCTCAATTCAGCATGGATGCAGGTCTGGTCATTCGGCCGCTCGCATGGCTCTCGCTGGCGTTCACTGCGCAAAACCTGATCACTGGCGACCACGCGGATCGCATGCCGAGACTCATCACCGCTGGCATCGCTGCTGGAAGCCTCGAACTCGGACTCAATGTCATGTTCGACGCATCTTTTAATGTCAGCGCGAAGGATATCGCAAAATCTGGCGCGTATGCCGTTGGCGTCGAATATGTCCTCAAAAAATTAGTCCCGATCAGAATCGGATACAGATATGAAACCGACACGCACCATGTCCTTGCAGCCGGGCTTGGCTATCGTCACATGGAAGGCATTTTCGGACTGGACCTCAGCTACCAGCATCACTTCCAGAATGTAGAAAACGATATTTTTTCAGCTTCCATCAACTTCTATTTTTAATCCTGACCTCATTCCTGATGACACGCACGTCTGCGGAGAAATATCATGGCAAAATTCAACGACAACCTCAAAGTATCGAATGAAGAAATCGAAGCTAAAGTCGAGGAATTCACCCAAAAAATTGAAACACTCCGCGTTCGTTATGAGCAATATTTCGTCGGAACGGAAAAAAAAGCCCCCATACAGCTCCGCATGGATGTCGCAAGACTCATGCGCGATCTCGAACATGCGAACATTCGCAATACTGCCCTCAAATTCAAGGTCAACACGTGCATCCAAAAATTCACGAGCTACTCGACTTATTGGAATCGCGTGCTACGTGAAATAGAAGATGGCACTTACAAACGACATCTCGACCGCGCAAAACGCATGATCAGCGCGGACGCCAAGCCCACAAACACTCAAACACTCAAACAACAAGCCGAAAGCACCCCGCGCACAAAGGCCACCCAGGAAATCGCTGATGAAGCTGAAGCATTCCTCGCATCTCTTGGCCTTGCCAGCACACCCCGCTCAGAACCTACCGACACACGCACAGCCCCCGGCCCCAACATCGTCCGCCCTGCGTTCATCAAAACAGGCGATTCGGCAACGCACTCTCCGGCATCACAAAAGGACACCCAGCCTAATCCGGCAATCCGGCACCATGCGGCCACACAAAAAGCCACGCAACCCAACCCGGCAATCCAGCAGACCGCTGCCAATCCTGCCGTGCAAAGGCCGCAGCATGCGCCGACGATCAATCCGTCCGCTGCCAATCCCGCCGTGCAAAGGCCGCAGCATGCGCCGACGATCAATCCGTCCGCTGCCAATCCCGCCGTGCAAAGGCCGCAGCGTGCGCCGACGATCAATCCGTCCGCTGCCAATCCCGAGGTGCAAAT
>JAFUEE010000047.1 GCA_017464085.1 Pseudomonadota bacterium | reverse complement strand
GATAGTTTTTCCATCACAATTCCTCACGAAGCTTTTGCACCTCGTCCAAAGACATCCCTGTGGAGCGCATGATGATTTCGTCCGACACATTCAGCGCCATCAAGTTGCGCACGATTTCCTTGCGTCCTTCCATGCGTCCTTCCTTGCGTCCTTCCATGCGTCCTTCCTTGCGTCCTTCCATGCGTCCTTCCTTGCGTCCCTCCTCAAGTCCATCATTCTTCCCATCCAAATAAGAAGCCTCAAGTGTGGCGAGGTTATCGCGATATTGCCGCAGATTTTCCTCGTAAACTGCACGCTCATTCTGAGAAAGCGCTGCAACGCTGCTCACTTTCGACAGCTCTTCATAAAGTTCTTCCTGCGCCGCCCACGGTATAGTGGATAGTTTTTCCATGTGATTCATAATATAAGCCCATTTCTCGAGGTCAGTCTTGCACTCCGCTTCGGTCAGAGTAAACTCTGGCATCTGCAAGAAGACCATGCGCAGCCGCTTTGCAAAAGGCACACGCCTTGGCACGCCAAAGCGAATGGGAGTTCGCCACTTAGGCGCAAATGCCGTATGCGCAAACACCTTCCGAGTTTTGGTAATCTCGAAATCCGTCCGAAATGCATCCCCGAGCCCTTCCTGATTAAAATTGAGAAAATACACGCCAATCACTGAAGCGCATCCATATCGCCATGCATCGCCCTTTTCGCCCTGAGAGGCGAAAGACTTCGAAGCATAGTATAGCGCCCTGTCATCGAAATTCACCTCTTTTTTGTTCTGCATCTCCACAATGACGCTGCTGCCATCGTCGAGCATGCAGTAAATATCGTAAATGACACTTCGATCATGCTTCGTTTCCCCAAGCTGCTCTTTGTCGCGATACACCAGATCTTTCACGACAAAATCCCCCTCGAACAGCGCATTCAAAAAACCAATCAGCAACCGCTTGTGAGCCTCTTGACCAAAGATTCGCTTAAACCCAAAATCAGTGAACGGATTAACAAATACTGACATCCCCATCCTCCATCCTTCCCGTGAAGCCCTATTGCCATCACGCATCACGCTATCACTCGCCTTAAATTCCATGTCAACAAAATAATGAACTAATAATCACATATTTACTTTTTACAGACGATTTGCGGACTGACATTAGACTGTTCGCAAATACCGATTGCTTCGCCAATCTCATCATGATATTTTAACAAAAGTTAAGCCCATAGGTTGGCTTTTGTGCGCATTCTTCATCTTAGCTGGAGTTTTCAAGGTGGTTATCACACTCACATCATCCCCCCCCCCTGCATACATATACATACCACGGCATACACATCAGCACACTAGCGCACATCTGCACATATCAAACCAATTTCGCGCGGTCTTTTCAGTCAATCCTGACCAACCGCGTTTTTATGCGCGGTCTTGGTGTCCATTTCGACAGGCTGCGATTTTTTATAACTGCCTCTAAGGGGCAAATGAAGGAGAGAAGATATGGATTGTACAAATAATTATAAATGGGTAGATGCTTCTATAGAAGCAACTCATTTTATTGCTGAACATGGGGATCAAACCAAAGATCCATTTAGGTTAGTTCAACAGAATCTAAATAGTGCAAATTTACAATTTCCAAAGCTTCCCCATTATTTGAGTGATCCTTATTGGATGTCTGAAAAAGACGGCAGCTTTAGGAATGGAATTTCAGAATGTCAGGTTGAAGAAATTTGGGAATTGTTTAAATTGGTAGACAAACTTCGGTGCATATCAGAGGCTGCAGAAAATCCTAGATTTGTTGAACTATTTAACAAAATTGCTAGTGACAAATATTTATATAGAAAAGATGAGGGTTCCAAATGGGTTATAGGGGATATGAATAAACTCTCAAGACTATTATATAATATCAGACCAGATTTATTCTTTCCAATTTCAGGAAGTGCATCAGCTGGTGGATGGATTATCCTTATTAACACGAAACTAAATAAGCATCTTACCAGCACATCTCAAATCAAAAATTGGAATAACTATTATAACCTTCATACTAAATTAGTCGATACGAAAGATAAGTACGAAATCGCTCGCTTGGCAGAAGAGGATATGTCAACCAATACATCCAAATCAGTGTCATCATGTCATGTAAAATCACATGGTGACGGGTTCGATGAAATCGGTGATATGTTATTTAATCAAATGACATTTTGTAATATTAAAAAAGAAGAGAATGATCGTTCAAAGCCTGAATTAGAAGATGCTATATGTAAAACGTTCGAATCCATTATGACACGTCATGAGCATCCAGAAATCATGTGCTCACCAAATCTCCAATACTCATCAAATCTCCAAATCGTTTACCCTATATATAGCCCTTTACAACCTAGTGGCCAAAAAGAATTGCGGACATCAGAACAAGAACTTAAACAAACATTTCTAAGGTGTCTATCTGTAGATTCATTTAATTCATCGTTAGCAGTTCAACACGAACACGTTTTTTCTGTTGAAACGCCTACCATTGATGGTTACGATTTTAGTAAAACTCCTAAAGTTTCGCACCACTTCGACGAAGACCCAGGCACGTCTGCTCGTTTTGATATGACTATATATGAACAACTTGAAAACAGACGCTCTATAATAAATCATATTGAATTTAAGCATGGCAATGGTGATAGATCTGAAATTACAAAAGATCTGTTAAAATTGTCGAATGAGCCATACTGCCCAAGTATTAAAGACCAAGAGCAAAGAGAAAAGATTGAAGCAGCTTATGGAAGCGATTTAAAGAGCAAGACTCACTATTTTATTCATTTAATCGATTCCTTTAATCGTAAAACACTACAATCACTAACAAGTAAATATTTTGGTTGGGATGAGAATTTGCGTATTCACAAATGGGATGGCGATTATCTTGTTTATCAGGATATTCTCAGGTGTTGCCGTGCCAATAAATCTCAGAATGACACCGAACAGCAAGAGTATAGTAATAACTCCATCTACATATATGTACTCATTACCACAAACAATCTTGGAGATAAAAAAGAAGCATTATATAGAATTAATTACATTGAGTGGTTAGAAAAGATTAAGCATTATCAGGATAAGTTACAGAAATATAACATTGAGCAACAAGCCATAGTCGACGGCACCCCAATTACATCTGATTGCATCTCGGAACCAGAAAAAGTCATTATTAACGACATCTGGAAACGTATCCTCTAAATTATCCCTCGTTTCCCCACAAGCGCCCCGTAGGGGCGCTTGATATTAGCCGGGGGTAAGCGCAGCGCAACCCCCGGCTTTTGGGCGGCGTATGCCGTTAGGCCTAGCCGCACCAACGCGCGGCGTATCGCCGAAAGCGATAGCCGCGCCCCAAAATCAATATTTAAATGCCGAACCGCCGATGAATTCGCGCAGCAGCGAGGTCTGCGGAACGTTTTCGGGATAGATCGAGACGAATTTGTCGATCAGACGGCGCAGACGGAAGGCGACAGTCTGTGCAGGATCATCTTCATCGACTTCGAGCAAATAGCGTTCGGCATAGACCTTCAAGACGGACACTTCGTAGACGAGCGACGTGTTGAACACGGCATCCGCGAGGCTCTGATAGGGGAAGATATGCTTGATTTCGCCACGGCGGACGGACGGCCAGCGCATGATGTTAGAGGCTGCGGTGATCGCGCGCGTGTGGCGGTCACGGACGATGCGGCGGAGCAGGCGGATATCGGAGGCGCTCACGCGGCTCGCGTTGTCGAGCTGCAGGGAGGTCAGCGGATTGATGAAGATGCGGAACACGCCGTCATCCTGGTCGAACGGCATGCGCGGATTGAGGCCATGAATGCCTTCGAGGAGCAGGATATCAGACTCCCCAAGGTTCATTTCCGGGCCGCCGTGGTGATGGCTGATGCCCGTCTGGAAATCGTATCGCGCAATTTTGACCGTCTTGCCGGTAATCAGATCGTGGAGCTGTTCGCGGAGAAGGTCGATGTTAAGCGCCTCGAAGGCCTCGAAATCGAACTCCCCATTTTCATCGCGAACGGTCTCTTCGCGATTGACATAGTAATCGTCGAGTGAGATGCATTTCGGGTTGAGGCCATTGACCTGAAGCTGAATCGAGAGGCGTTTGAGGAACGTCGTCTTGCCCGAAGAGGACGGGCCTGCGATGCAGATGACTTTGACGCGCTTATCGCGCTGGACGATCATTTCGGCGAGCTGGCTGATGCGTTTCTCGTGGAAACCCTCGCTGACCTGAATGATTTTGCCGACATCGCCACGGATGCAGATATCATTGAACGCGCCGACGCTCGTGAGGCCGATGCCATTGAGCCAGATGTCGTGCTGTTTAGCGAGCGAGCTCGGATAGATGCTGCGCTGCTCGGCTTCCTTGACGACTGTGTTATCAAAATAAAGGAGAAGCTCCCCGCTGTTTTCGGCAATGCAGAAGCGGTCGAGAATCTTGGTTGACGCGACAAGCGGCACAATCTCGATGGCATAAAGCTCCCCGCAGGAGACGAGCGCGACAGAGGAATTGCGCGATTTGCGGAGCAGCTTGATCGCATCCTCCCAGCCCTGCGCAGCAAAGCGAGACTTGGCCTCATCAATCGAGCAATAGTCGCGGCGGAACGGCACATCGGCCTCGACGAGCGCGCGCATCTCGGCGTTGAGTTTTTCTGCCAGTCCCTTGAGGCTGTGGCCGTTAGCGTCGTCAACTTCAAAGATGTAGGCAAAACCGATGCTGGGCCCGATGCGCAGGCGGATTTTGGGATCGATGCGGTGCGCCGCCTCAAGCGCCATCAACGAAATGCTGGCGCGATAAATCATGCGGCCTTCGAGGTTGTCGCCGGTCAGCCCTTCGGCAGTGCCAGACAGGTACAGCGGGCGGTTCAAGCTCATGTGCTTGTGGTTGAAAAGCCCCGAAACGACCGGTTTGCCATCGATCTCTTTGGGCAAGATATTCGCGAGCGGCGTGCCGATGCGGACGCGTTTTTCCTCGCCATCGACAAGGATGTTGAGCGTCGAGCGGACGGTCTGCGAAGGCGCGCTGTATGTATCCAGAAGCGTGCGCGACAGATTTTCGAGGTGCGAATCCATCCGGCGAGAGAAGTTCTTGATGACATGCAGAATGATCGCAGGATCTTTGGAAACGGCTGCCATCAGGAGATCTTCTTTAAAATGCGCAATCTGAACTTCAGAATCCGCGCGCATGACGACGCGGGCTTTCATCCAGCCCCAGACGCCCCAGTCGCCAAAGCCGTCACCGAGTTGAAGCTCTCCGATCTCGGCATTCTCGCGCAGAACAGACACAACGCCCGAAAGAAGGACATTAAACCCTTCCTGAGGAATATGATCCCCTTGCGCATATTTGATGACAGTCATGCAGCCATCCAAAGCTTTGAGCTCCTCCGGGCTCAGAGATGAAAAGATACCGACCGAAAGCGATGACAACTCATTCGACTGCATGCAGTGCCTCCTTTATGAAGCGACATATAAAAGGCTTTCCGAACCGCAGGAGACGACCCGCGACCGGAAGTGGCCAAACTTGCTCGATTCGAATATGTGATGTGCGTCATTCGGCACCCCATGGATGCCGAACGCCGAAAGATAAGACTGTGATTTATTTGGCGCTCTTGAGCCGCTTGATCTCGCTGTCGACCTCTGCGGCCTTGTCTTTCAGATTCAGCCCTTTATAGGTCTTCGAGAGCAGCGTGAGCATTTCGATATCATCAGGTTTTTCGCGGACGAGCGTTTCGAGTGTGGCGCGAGCCTCCGGCCACTTCTTGTCTTTGACAAGCACCGAAGCCTCTTCAAAACGCTTCTTGATATCCTCCTGCGCGAGCCGTTCAAGCTCTTCCGCGCTCGGCACTTTCGGCTTATCGTCCTCCGGCATGGCTTCGCGCTTTTCTGGCTCTTCCGGAACAGGCTGAGGCGCCGCCACTTCAGCGTTCCCAGGCGCCGTCTCCGGCGCCGCGTTCTCAGGCACCTGTTCCTCAGATGCAGCAGTCGCCACATTCCGCCCAGGAATGACTTCTCCAGATTTGACGAAGCGCAGCCCGACAATTACCGCAATGATGACGATCACCGCCAAAATGCCAAGGCCGATCAGCTTTTTCTTCATCGCCTTGCGGTCTTTTTCCGCCTTAAGCTGCTCTCGCTTGATATTCTTTGCCGTCTTGCGCGATACGCTGATCGGCTTGCTCAAATCTGAAGACGTACTCGTCGGGGAGATTGACCCGATGCCAGAAACTTTGGTGACATTACCAAGCCCGGAGGGCACCGTCTGCTTTTCGCTCTCAGCTTCAGCTGCATCCGCCGAACGGCCATTCTTAGACTTCGGCACATCGCCCAGCGGGAAATATTTCGTGATCAGCTCTGTCGTCAGCACTTCGGGAAAATCACCGATTTCCCCCCAGCCTGTCTCATTCTGCTCCACTTTGATATCATCAAGCGACTGGCGCGACGAGAGCCAGTCACGCAGACTAGGCAAATCGTGGAATGTATATGTCAGCCCCATGTGCCGGACGCGCCACGGCGCGGTTCCCTCAGGCACCACATCGTTTTCAGCACTCTCAGGCTTCT
This sequence comes from Pseudomonadota bacterium, assembly GCA_017464085.1. Taxonomy (GTDB): domain Bacteria; phylum Myxococcota_A; class Bradymonadia; order UBA4248; family UBA4248; genus UBA4248. Next base: position 49,945 of record JAFUEE010000047.1, on the reverse strand, counting down.
CAGGCTGCCCAACCTGGGACATGAACTGAGAATCTTCGAAAACCGGGTTGTCAAGCGTCACATCCGATGAATTCGGGGTCGAACTTTCCTGACCGGGCAGGCGCACCACAATAATCTGCGCGCACTTCTGACACTTGATGCGCGCGCCCTGCGGCGAAAGGCGCGCATCGTCAACTTCATATTTCTGCCCGCAATTATCACATTTGATCAGCATCTACTATCCTATTATGCTCGAGCTTACGCCCGCTGGTCCTCAATTCATAATGAATTCCTGCCGAATGCCGATGCCCGGCAAACAGCCACTGGCAAACAGCCATTATTGTAAGAATAACAAATCTCTACGCCCACACGCAACTTTTGCACAAAAGAACTTCTCAGACTCCCCTTTGCCATTGACACACCCTCTAAAAACTGTTGTTATTTTAGGTTCACCCATTTATTGTGAAGCGTTCGGAGAGTGCATCACTTGCGCTCATTTTTTGTTCTCAACGCGCTCCGGACAAATCCCCGGATCGCTTCGTATCGCCGCATCGCGGCATGATCTTATTCTGGAGGTTACTGCATGAAATATTGGCCGTTCGTCATCGCCATGTCTGCTTCCATCGCCGGCTTCTCAGGCTGCTCAAAACCCGCTCCTGTCGAAGTCCCGCAGGCCGCTCACGTCTTCTCCATCGAGCCCCTCGACCTGCCCGTCACTTTTAGCACTGCCGCTGATGCACAGGCTGTCTGCGACAAAAATCTCACTCACGTCGACAGACTCCGCAAAGAAATCAAAGCCGTTGACGGAAAACACACCCGCGAAAATACGCTCGAACCACTCAACGAAATGGATATCGCTTTCGAGCGCATCCTCGGCATCTCCGAGCTCATGGCAAACACTCACCCGGACGAGGCCGTCCGCACTGAAGCCGAAAAATGCACCGAACGCGCAAGCGAAGTCCTCACTCAGATCCAGATGGATCCCGCGCTCTTTGCTGCCGTCAATGATGTCGACACAAACACCCTCGACGCGCGCGCCAAATTCTATGTCCAGAAAACACTCCAGGACTACAAACTCGCGGGCGTCGACAAAGACGAAGAAACTCGCGCGAAACTCGCTGACCTCAACAAACAGCTCGTCAAATCCGGTCAGGCTTTCGACAAAAATATCCGCGATGACCGAAAAACCGTTCAGTTCACCGCAGAACAGCTCGCCGGACTCCCCGAAGACTTCATGGCCGCGCATCAGCCCGATGAAAACGGCATGATCACCATCTCCACCGACTACACCGACTATTTCCCCGTCATGACGTATGCAAAGTCCGAAGAGACGCGCAAGGCGATCTCCAAGGTCTTCACGGCACGCGCCTATCCCGCAAATGACCAGGTCTTCAAAGACCTCCTCAAAGAGCGCAGCCAGATCGCAAAGCTCACGGGCTTCGAGAACTGGGCCGCTTACAACGCCTCCGACAAAATGGCCAAAGATACCGCCACGATCTCCGCGTTCCTCAAAGATATCGCCGCGATCACCGAACCTCGGTACAAAGCCGAACTCGAAGAGCTCATGGCCCTCAAAAAAGCCGACAATCCCAATGCCGACGGCTTCTACCCCTGGGACCGCTTCTATTATATCGAGGCGCTCAAAAAGCAGAAATATGACTTCGACGCGCAGGCCGTCCGCCAGTATTTCCCATACGAAAAAGTCAAACGCGGCATCCTCAATGTCGCCAGCACAATCTATGGCGTGACGTTCCAGCAGTCCGACCGCCCCGTCTGGCACGACTCCGTCGAAGCCTACGATGTCTATGAAGGCGACAAGCTCATCGCTCGCTTCTATCTCGACATGCATCCGCGCGAAGGCAAATACGGACACGCCGCAAGCTTCGGCATGTACTCCGGCATCGAAGGCCTCCAGCTCCCCGCCGCCACGCTCGTCTGCAACTTCCCGCAGCCCACGCCCTCAAATCCCGCGCTCATGGAACACAACGACGTGACCACTTTCTTCCATGAATTCGGCCACCTCCTCCACCAGCTCTTCGCCGGCCGCCACCACTGGGCAAAACAGTCCGGCATCAGCTGCGAGTGGGACTTCGTCGAGGCTCCCTCACAGCTCTTTGAAGACTGGGCTTGGGATTACGATGTCCTCAAACGCTTTGCCGTCAACGACAAAGGCGAGGTTATTCCTAAAGAACTCGTCGAAAAAATGAAGAAAGCTGACGAAGTCGGCAAAGGCGTCCTCAATATGAGACAGATTTCATACGCGACGCTTTCATACAATTATCATATCGCAGATCCCGAAAATATCGATCTCCTCAAAGTTCAGAACGATACCTTCGCAAAATATTCGCCGTTCAAACAATTCGAGGGCGATTATACATTTGCAAGCTTCGGCCATCTCAACGGCTATTCATCGATGTATTATACATACATGTGGTCGCTCGCAATCGCAAAAGACCTCGGGCAGCCGTTCCATGCAAACGGCCTCCTCAACGTCGAGACCGCCCACAAATACCGCGAAACTATCCTCTCCGTCGGCGGCGCACAGCACGCGGCAGACAGCGTCAGGAACTTCCTCGGGCGCGATTATAATCTCGATGCTTTCAAAGCCTGGCTCTCTGAATAATTATATATTTTGCGGCCTATGCGCCTTGCGGCGCATACGGCTCGCTCATCCGCGCTATGACCTCACGGCCATACGCGCGGATATCCTTTCGCCTTACCCTAAACACACATGCTCACTTTGAGGACTCGAAATCTCTCATGGGACAAATGCTCCTCTATCACGGCAGTTACACTGAAATTCAGCAACCCATCATCATTCCGTGCCGTTATATCAAAGACTTTGGACCTGGCTTTTACTGCACTGTCATCAAAGAGCAGGCAATGCGATGGGCACAAAGATATCATACGCCCACAGTCAACATCACTGATTTTAAACCTTTCTGCCCATAATCATACAAGCATCCCCGAAACCACGCTCACAGTCTTCACTTCCGAAATCACCCGACTGATTGAAAATTATAACAGCAGCTTCTATTATGACAGCCCGGATGCAATCTTTCAGACCTATCTCAATGACTGCCGCCCTGAGGGCATTTAAAGGCATGTTGCGTATCTATTAAGATATAAAAATAAATAATAAAAAAACAAAGGTAATAAGATAAGCCCCTCCCCTGAGTCACAGGCTTGCCCCCAAACCAGCAACCGGAAAGGGGGCAAATCAAATGACCGCAATGATTTATTTGCAGACGTGATTCTCGCAGACTTCCCCCTCATTGCATGCGATCATCTCGCAAGAAGTCTCCGGCACGCACTTACCCTTAAAGCACAACTCTCCTTTGACACACTCTGGATTGCAAGGTGTCCCAAAGAGCTCAATATCCAGACACTGCGGTATATGCGGACCGCGCACGCATCTCGACATCATATCGCACCCAAACCTGCCTCCAAGACACGAATCGCGCCATTCTTCCGGGAAATCCGCCAGCTCATACTCGTGCTTACACTCATGCGCGTCACAGACCTCAAAGTCTGCAAGACAAGGCATGATCTCACAAGAGGTGCGCGGCATACATTTGCCCTTAAAACAGACTTCACCAACGCCGCACGCCGCTTCGCACGCCACCTTAAAGTCTTCAGACTTCACGCACCCCGTCCGCATCCCCACAAAGCACTGCTCCCCATCCCCGCATTTGACGCTCTCCGCCTGACCACACACGAGTTCCGGCGCATCCGCATCTTTGACGCACACGCCATCAATACACGAATGATTTGCCGGACACATCGCTTTGATGTCCAGGCACGAAATCGATCCCGTCGGCACATCACCGACATTTTCCTGCGAAAGCTGCTTCGAAGCAGGATTTTCAGCTTCTTGGCTGTCGCAACCGCCCAAGAATAACGCCGCAACAAACGGCACCACACAACATGCCATACACTGTTTCAACATAAGACAATCCTCCTCTTGCTGAGAGAGCAAAAATATATCCGCACTAAAAGTCTTGCGGATGCCCATCCTGCCAAAACGTTATATTATAAAAATAGGTTGTTCGCGATCAACTGTGTCCTTTGGATTGATAACAATATACCACGTGTCAGGACACACATTCATAATCATAATCTTCTAAAAAAGGTAACTTTAAATCATCAACAAAAGTAACAACAACTTCAATACTATCCTCACTATCATTATTTTTAGAATACACCTTAGCCAATTCACTTGATAATTTATCACTTATTGGCCTCAAGGCATTATTCCGCAATAAATCCCTCATCTGACTTCCACGTACATCACGCTTTGGAATATATCCTTCAATTCTAGTTCTTGACGTTGCAACCTCAACACCATCAACCACCTCAGACATATAAATAACGCCATCATCATCAGGAGTCGCATCATAAGAAAGCAATTGCTGTTTTAGATCATCCAAAGACATTGTATTTTGATTATTCAAAGCAAGCTCATGGGTTAAATAATCAACTTCTTCGGAATCACATCCCGAAAATATGAGTAAAGAACTCATGATTGCCACAGCCGAAACCGCTTTCCACCTTAGATGCTTCTTCCCACACTCTCTTTCCCCCAACATAACACACCTCCAATTGTCATTGAGACGCACTATCAATTTCACACCCAGCGTCTCTTTCAATCACTCTTATACCCAAAACGAGATTTTGCGTCAATTCTGTCGCAGTGTTTTATCACTTTGCATCACGACAAAATGATAAAACACAAACTCATTTCAGACCTAATACATTCAAGGCATTCAAAAAATCGTCGGGAAACGGCGCTTCAAAGGCACAATGCGCCCCCGTAACAGGATGCTCGAATTCAAGCCGTTGCGCGTGAAGCGCAAGGCGGCCGATGGCTTTGTGTTTGGCAAGTTTTTCGGGCGCATACAGAGAATCGCCCAATATCGGGGAGTTGTGATCGCTCAGATGCACGCGCACCTGATGCGTGCGCCCGGTTTCCAGCAGGCAGGTCACCAGAATGAATCCCTGCGCATTGCGCGCGGCCACGCGGTAATTCGTCACCGCGCGTTTGGGCGCGTCAAACTTCGAAGAATACTTCACGCGCTGTGTCGGATGCCGCCCATAAGGCGTGTCAAATCGCCCGCAATCCGGCAGTTTTGGCCCATAGCATATCGCCCAATATTGCCGGTGCACCTCATGCGCGGCAAACATGCGCACGAGCGCTTCATAAGCCGCCTGAGAGCGCGCGATGACAAGCAGCCCGCTCGTGCCGCTGTCAATCCGATGCACGATTCCAGGACGCTCAGGCTCCCCGACTGCCGCGATTTCCGGATACTTTTCGAGAAGCCCCTGAATCAGCGTCCCGTGCAGATTGCCCGCCCCCGGATGCACCACCAGACCTGTCGGCTTATCGACGACGATAATATGCGCATCCTCATACACCACGCGGAAATCAATGCCGCTTTCCGCATGCGGAATGATATCATCCTCAGGTATTTCCGGCACATCCCAGGCGACGACATCTCCCATCACGAGCTTTCGGCCGGCCTTTGTACAAACCGAACCATTCACAGTCACTTCGCCAGCCTCGATGGCCTGCTTGATCTGCGCACGCGAGAAATCAGAAATTTCAGAAGCCAGAAATGAATCCAGACGCTCGCCGCTATTTTGTACACTTATCGTTGCCATAACATCCTCGGGCAATGCTATCGAGGGGGTAGCGGCGTATGCGCGCAGTAGAGACGTGTCATGACACGTCTCTAACGAGCACATAGCCGCGAAGGGGGACACCTCCCCCATCACAAATATATATTATATATTAATGATAGATTATTCCCCGGTTATTCTATCCAGGCCCGCGTAAATCTGCGCAGTCACTTCATCGGGCATCAAGGACGCATCGACGACGAGCGCCTGCGGATGATCTTTCACCAGCCGGTCAAACGCATCTGAAACATCTTGGAGCGTCTGCTTTTTCTCAAACGGATCGAGCGCTTCACGGCCGGAACGCATGCGCTCAAGCGCCGTATCGACATCGAGCCGCAGATAGATCAAGATATCGGCTTCGGGCGAATACAGCCGGTTCTGCTCGGCAATATCGTCCTGAAGGTCGTGCAATGCCTCGATATCCTCGCTGTTTTTGAGCGCATCCCTGCGCGTGCCTTGATAAGCGACCGAACTATAAAAATAGCGATCTGTAATGACGACTTCGCCGCGTTCAAGCGCGGGCAGGATGCACGTCACGAGATGCTCCTTGCGGTCATCGACAAAGAGCTGCCGCTCCGTGCGCGGGTCCAGGCGAGTCTGTGCCGCGCGGATTCTCTGGCCGAACGGGCCTTTTGTCGGCTCGGCGGTCAGGCACACGGTGCAGCCACGCGCCTCGAAATATTGCGCGATTTTCGGGATCTGCGTCGATTTGCCAGCGCCATCGATTCCTTCGACGGCAATCAGGTAATTCTTTTTCATGAAAGTGCCTTTGCAGCCTGTGCGAACACGTCGCCGCGCTGCCCATAACTCTTGAACATATCGTAACTCGAACAGCCCGGGGAGAGCATGACGACGGTGCAGCCGCTCTCCTTTGCGCGCGCATACCCCTGGCATACGGCATCTTCGAGCGTCTCGCAGCGATGCATCGGAATATTCATCACCGCCGCTTCGCGGCAGAATCGGTCGCCCATCGCGCCGATCACCATGATGTGGCGCACGTTCCTGCCCATCAATTGAATCCATTCGGTCAGCGAAAGCCCCTTGTCCACGCCGCCGACAATCAGGACTGTCGGCTTGTCGACCGCGAGCAGCGCCGCAATCGCCGCATGCGGGTTCGTCGCCTTCGAATCATCGATAAAATCAACGCCATTCAGCGTCCGGATATGCTGGATGCGGTGCGGCGGCAGCTGATAGGACGCGATAGAAGCGACAGCCTCATCGAACGCGCAGCCCATATAGAGCGACGCGAGCACGGCGCCCATCACGTTCATCAGGTTGTGGTCGCCCTTGAGCTTGAGTTCATCGAGGCGCAGCAGGTGCTCAGCGCCGCCGAACACAAAGTGAATCGCGCCATCCTCGACGAATGCGCAGTCCGAGGCGCTTTCGGGGATATCCGCACGGCGTGCGCCATACCAGCAGATGCGCGCTTTCGTGTCAGTCCAGTGGCGGATCTCGTCATCCGAGGCGTTCAGAATCGCGATGTCCGACGCGGCCATGACGCCCAGCGAGCGGCGTTTCGTATCGACATAGCGCCGCCAGTCGCCCTTGAAATACTCGCTGTGGTCTTCCGCGATGTTCGTCGCAATCAGGATATGCGGGCGAAATTCCGGACAAAATGCGAGCTGGAACGCGCTCGTCTCCACGACAAGGCAGTTGAGGCCGTCGGACTCGCAGACGACTTTAGCGAGCGGAATGCCGACATTGCCGCCCATTTTATTCGACACGCCGCAGGTGCTGAGGATATGCGATGTGAGCGTCGTCGTCGTCGTCTTGCCGTCCGTGCCCGTGATCGCGACAATCGGCGTCTCAGTCGCGCGGAACGCGGCTTCTAGTTCCGCAAACACCGGGATATGTCTCGCCGCAGCCTCGTCAAATATCGGCGAAGAAGGCTCCAGCCCCGGGCTGGTGACAATCACTTCGGCATCGCCGATCTCGTTATGCCCGAGCACGAGCGACGCGCCCTCAGGCAGCCTGGATTCAAATTCCGCGCGCTTCGCTTCATCGGCTGTATCCGAGGCGATGATCTTCTTGCCATATCGAGCGAGCAGGTCCGCAACGGCAAGACCTGACCCACCAAGGCCAAACACAGCCACACGTGAGTTTTCTGGAAACGGATCTTTCATGTCTCCAATTCCTTCATCCATTTCATAAGAGTTCCGCAGGCACCCAATCCTGCGGCCCCAACTATCACGCGATGGCTGCCGATTGTCAATTTCAAGGGCTTGAATGCCATGGCATCTTGAGCCATGGCACCCCGTTTCCGTCAGATGCTGTCCCAGCGCTGAGCGATCCTTGCCTTGCGCGCCTCGCGGTCCAGAAGCTCGCGCTCGTCTTCTGCCGCGCGAAGATCGGCAAGTTTTGCCCAATATTTCTCGATCATCCCCGGGGGATATTTGCCGTCGATAAAGCGCGCAGGCGTGCGATAAACGACTTCGACGCGCTGCAGATGCGCGGCATCGAGGAAATCCAGAATGCGCTGCGACACGACCGCGAGCTTCGCGCTGATCGCCGGATTGCCGTCCAGCGTCTTCGACGCGCCCTCGAGCGACACATCCTTGCCCCACCACGCATCCATATTTTCCAAAAGGCTCGCGCGCACATCTTCCGAAAGCTTCCTGCCAAACTCAGCAACTTTCGCCTTGAACGCCGCGAGCTCGGCATCGCTCTGCTTTTCAGCAAATTCGACATCCTCGATAAATGCTCTCCGGATATGCTTGAGCGCATAATCGGGAAGATCGTTGGCGATGATGTTCACGAGCTCCTCGATCTGAAGCTGAAGCTTGGCCTTGATCTGTCCGATACGCTCGTCGAGCTGCTCAATCGTGCTTTCACTCATTTCATGCCCTCCTTTGGAAATGCAATGTTCACCGGGCACTCAAATCATGATATACCCGGCATCCGTCAGCCTCATCAAAGGCTTCCCCTATCATTCAGATTATCAAAATATCATGATTTTTACCATTGCCATCGAACCAGATATCAAGCTTGTCGAGCGCCTGACATTCCTCCAGGAAGACCTCGGCAAGATCATCACTGCGCGCGGCGCGGACTCGCGCTGGATTCGCCCGGAATATATGCATGTCCCGCTGCTCTGCCTCGGCAACCGCGACGACAGCGAGCTTCCCGACATCAATCAGGTCATCCGGCAGACGGCCCACGAATTCGCCACCTTCCAGCTCGAAATCGCCGGCATCAGTGCCTATCCCTCCCCAGAATGCCCTCGCCTGATCCAGATCGATGCGCGCGCCGGCGAAATCCTCAACGAGATCCGCGAACGCCTGATGGACGGTTTCCGCGCCGTAAATATCGGTTTTGACGGCAGCGCTTTCCGCGCGACGCTTCTTCTGGGCCGCGTGGCCACAAAAGGCGACAAAATCAGCCTCGCTGATGCGGTTCACGCCATCGAAGGCCTCAACTTCGGCCAATCGGAAATCTTCGAACTCGCGTTATACAGCTCGGAACTCAAGGAATCCGGCCCTGTTCACCAGGTCGTCTCCCGGTTCTTCCTCAAAAACGGCGAACTCTCCCCGGCAAAATAATATTCTGAGCCTTCGCTATCGGCTGCGCCGATACGCTCCGGCCGCGCCGTCCTATCGGCGCAGCCGATACGGTCGGCGTTTTTTTATCTGTTCCACCAGCGCGGATATGTGACGCATTGAGGGGAACCTTACGTTCACCCAGTCATGAAACCGTTCTGAAATGTGAAAGTGATTTCCCCCCAGGGAACCCACATCCACAGTTGTTGCGCACAGCTTTTTATGGATGCCAGACAGGCGTCTTGAGGCCCGGCGTCGCAGAGATGCGCGTCTGCCAGCGGCCATCCTGGTTCATCAGATACAGTCGCGGCTGCTTGCCGTCCCGTGTGGATTCAAAGACGAGATAACGGCCATCCGGCGACCACGACGGCTCGCGGTTATGCCCCTGATCCTGTGTCAGGCGCATCACTTCGCCCGTGTTCACATTGATCGTAAAGATATCGAAGACATTGCGCTCGTCGCGCGCCGTGAACGCGATCAGATCGCCTTTTGGCGACCAGTCCGGCGTCGTGTTGTAATTCCCGACCCAAGTCAGTCGGCGCATGCCCGTGCCATCTGCATTGATGATATAGATCTGCGGCTTGCCCGAGGTGCTCGACACGAATGCCAGCCGCTTGCAGTCCGGCGCCCACGAAGGCGATGTCTGTATCGAATCGGGCATATCCGTGAGCTGCACGAGGTTAGAGCCATCCGCATCCATAATATAGATATTGCCGTTCTGTTCGCGCGCGCCCGTAAACGCGATCTTCCCAGACCTGGGGCAGTAATCCGCGCCCGAGGCCCAGCCTTCAAAATCTGTCAGCTGCTTGAGTTCCTTATCGGCATACAGCATGATGTTGTCGCCCTTGGTCATCAGCTGCGTAAACAGCACGCCGCCTTTCGGCCCCCATTCCGGCATGGCATTGATCGCCTCGGGCAGATCGTATGTCGTGCCGCCAAAGCCGTCCGTCTCAAACGAGCGTATCGTGCGGAAGTTGTTCTTGCCACGCGCCGCAAACAATATCCGCGTCCCGAACACGCCGTCTGTGCCCGTAAAGAAGCCGATCAGCTTGTTGACAAACTCATGCGCGACCGCGCGGACATTGCCCGGATTGACATGGCGCTTGCCCATTGCAATGGGAACCGGTGCCGCAGAATCGATATTGAAGACCGCAAACTCAAAGTCCGCCTTGTCGTGCGTGACCTTGTAATGCGCCTTGACCAGCACTGAGGCACCGACGTTATACCAGCTGTCGAACTGTATCGTCGACTGCGTGACGCCCTCTTTTGAGGCATCGACCAGAGCATACGTCTCGACGGGCAGAACCTCAAAGAGCCCGCTCATCGTGAGATCATTGCGGATGACCTCGGCAAGCGTTCTGCCAAGCCCGGCCTCATCGATATTGTCGCCGATCTTCATGGAATCGGGCACCGCAATCGGGATGCGCACAGGCGGTCCGCCGGGCGTGACCGTGATCAGGCTGAGCGGATCCACGCCCAAGGCGATCGCCTGGTCATTGATCGCAGTCTGTCCAGCTTCCCCAGCCGGCGCGCCCTCAGCTGGCTTGCCAGCCGCCTCAAGCGCAGAAAGCGCCGCTTTCGAGCCCTTGTCGCCCGAAGCCGGCTGCGCATATACGCCCGATGGCAGCAGTGCCAGCACGCCCACTATGTATGCCCATGTTCGCTTCATCATCTCATTCTCAGCGCGGGACAAATTCCACGCGCCTGTTCAAGGCATAGTCCTGCTCGCGCGTGCCGTGCGATGCCGGCATTTCCTTGCCATAGGGCACGACAGACATCCGCGATGCATCCACGCCCAGGCTCACGGCATGCGCCTTCACGGCATCGCCTCTGCGCTGGCTCAACGCCAGGTTGTATTCTGTCGTCCCACGGTCATCGGTATGCGCCGCGAGGATCACATTCATTTCCGGCTTCGCCTTGAGCACGGCCACATTCGACTGCAGATCCTGCACTGCCGAAGACGAAAGGAATGATTCATCGAAGTCAAAATAGATCACCTTGAACGAATCATCGCGCACGAACACCGGTCCGCCGCTCAATTCGTCGTTCAGAATTTCCTCGACAGCGGCCGATGCATTCTTGCGGCGCTCGCATTCTTCTGCGTTCATCTCGGCTTCTTCTTTGGCCTGTTTGGCAAGCGTCTGCGCCAAACGTGCTTTTTGGCGAGCAGTTTCCAGGTCGCCAGCTTCCTGCGCGGCCTGCGCCTCTTTGAGGGCGTTCTGCGCAAGCGCGTATGTTTCGGCCGCACATTCCTTGGCATTTCCAGTATTTGCCATAGCCGCTGCCGCATCTTTGAGCAGATCAGTTGCGGGTTCCTGGCTAGCGCACCCCATCGCAAACGACACGCTCAATACAAGCCCTAAGGATATGAGTATCTTCTTCATCGCGTCTCCTAATGTCCCCAAACGGGATTTTCATACCAGCCCGTCAATGTTGCCGCATTCTGTGATTTGCCATCTGCGGTCGATATATAGATTCTGCTCGAACCGTCGCGCGTCGACGAGAACGCCAGATACCTGCCGTCCGGCGACCATGTCGGCTTGTCATTCTTGCCCTGCTGTTGCGTGATGCGCATCAGATCCGAACCGTCCTCGCGGATGACAAAGATATCGAGCCCTTTCTGCTCATCGCGTGCACTGAATGCGATCAGGCCATTCTTGCCCCAAGCGGGATTCGTGTTGTACTTGCCGGCCATCGTCAGCCGCGTGACATTGCTCCCATCGGCAGCCATCGTATAGATCTGCGGATTGCCGCCGCGATCCGAGACGAATGCGATCTTCGAGCAGTCCGGCGACCAGGACGGAGACGTATCGATCGCGCGATTGTTCGTCAGGCGCCTCAGGTCTGACCCGTCCGAAGCCATCGTATAAATCTCCGCATCGCCGTCCTTCGAAAGCGTCAGCGCAATGCGGCCGTTGCCCGCGCAATAGGATGCGCCGCTGTTCATGCCCGGGTGCGACGAGATTCTGTGCCCTGCGCCACGGCTCACGGTATAGAGATCCGGATTGCCTTTGGCATAGCTCGTCAAAAGGACTGTCCCGCCGGGCCCCCATGCGGGCAAAAGCTCGATCGCCTCAGACTTCGTCACGCGAGACACCTGGCTGCCGTCTGTCGTCATAGACACGATTTTCGCGGTCTTCGACCGGCCATCACGCGTCACAGCCAGCAGCGACTGCCCGAAAAATCCGGGCTCACCGGTAAAGAATTGGACGACCGCATTCACAAAGGCATACACGACCTTGCGGTAGTTTTCGGCGCTCGCATCATGCGAGCCGTACTCGATGCGTATCTGCTGGTTGCCCTGCACATCAAACAGCCCGAAGTCGAGCGTCATCTTTGAGCCATCCAGCCTGACTTCGCCTTTGATCAGAGCGGAAGCCCCGGAAATATACCACTGATCATAATTCGTGGCTGCGAGCTTTTCGGTGGCCAGGCCGGGCAAAAAGGAAGCCTCGGGCACGAGGTCGAACAGCCCCGTCAGCTGCAGCGTGTGCTTGAGCAGCGCATCGATCTGGCTGCCGTCCGTATTGGCCTGCACCGGCGCAAGCGCAAGCGCGAGCCGCTGCGACCCGACCTGCACCGTAAATGCTGTTGTGTTGACCGGCTGTGCCGGCTGCGCATAAGCCTCCGCGCCTGAAAGCGCGAAAACAGCGCCCATCGCAAATATACAAATTTTTTTCATCACCGCCTCCATGCGAGCACCATTGCCTCCTATGGCAAAGCTCGGACAGTCTATAGATATTTCCGCAGATATCAATTTATTGAGGCAACGCGCGCGGACGTATCGCCCCCGGCGATAGGACGCGCCAAAAAAGCCCGGCGTATGCAGCCAAAAGCTGCACAGCCGGGCCAGCGAGCGTGCGCGTGTGCGCGCCGAGGCGCGTCACGCCAGCGAGCTATTCAATATCGTCGAGATCATCGTCGTCGAGGTCATCCGCATCATCGAAATCCTCGTCATCGAAATCCTCGTCATCAAATCCGTCATCACTGTCGAACGAGAAATCGCCCGAAGGCTCATACGTCTCCGACAGCTTGATCAGGCGTTTCGCATCGCCGAGCGAATCGCAGGTCCGGAAAATCACGGTCACATCGTCATAACGCGCGGATGCATCGAGAATACAGGCCAGATCGTCATCCGAATAGGTATCCATCAGGCCGTGCCTGCCGAGCATCTGGAAGTAGATCTCGTCCGTATCGGGCAAGGCTTCGCGTTCATCGACGAGCGGATCGATGGCGGGCACGATGCCGAGCGACCGAGCGAGCGATACGGCTTCATCGCGTTCCCAGAACCCTGCCGCATGCCAGACGAGCCTGATGCCATCGGGAAGATCGCACCAGTCCTTCGCGAAATCAGTCAGCGCGCGCTTGTTGGCGTCCGACGGGGAGAAGTTCGCGGATGTTTCGAGGAGAATGCGGGACGCGCCGACATTGACGGCCTGTTCCTTGATGCGCGCCCACACGCGCTGATTTTCCGCTGTCTTTTGGAAATGGCCGAGATTGGCAGCATTTTCGCCGGGCAGAAGCTTGAGCCCGAACCCCTTGCGGATGTCGCCAGGCCGGTGAGTAAACGCCTGCCATGCGACCCAGACCGTGCGCATGCCGGCGTTTGCCGCAGCGGTCTCTGCCGCCCATTCTTTCAGGACGCGCGCTTTCGGCGGCGAAAACAGGCCGACGCGGTGCTCGACAGCCGTCGCGCACTTAAAAAATTCTTTTCTGTGGTGCGGAAAATCTGAACATCCGCAATAAATTTGAGCCATGCTGTTCCTGTTTAGTGATGCGTTTCGCGAATATAACGCATCTGAAGGTCATAAATGACAGAAGTGATGAGCTTTTCCTCATCAGGAGAGAGGTTGCCCTTTGTCTTATCGCGCAACATCAGAAGGATATCGATATTGTTGCGCGCGATCACGGGATCTTTGGGCACATCCATAAACGCGGGATCGTCGCACTGCCCGAGCGAAGCAAGCGCCATTGTCGACAGCGAGAGCACGAATGCAGAAAAGGGCATTCCTTCTTCACGAACCTGATCTGACATGGAAGACCTCCTCTGATGGATCATTCACCGGCTTCGGCTTCCGCATCTTCATTTTTTTCGAAGATCGGCTGGACGACGCTCACGGGCTCGCATTTGTCCGCAAGGTCGGGAAGGGCATCCAGGTGCGCCTGAAGCTCTTCTTTCGTGATCCGCGCCATCTCGATCGCGCCGCCCGAGAGGTGACGATCGATCAGGCGTTTGTCAAATTTTTTCTCATCATACATGGTTGGCATTTTATCTTTCCTTCCCAAGCTTAAAAGTTCTTCATGCCCCGACATCGCAGTGGCACGAGGCACACGAGGGCACATCATCCCCCGAAAAAGCGAAATCATTTATCACAGACCCCAGCCGTCTGCGAACATTATTTGATAAAAAAAAGCTCTCCCCGAGGCCGGGGAGAGCTTCACATCGGAAACCCAGAGCGATCAGCCCATCGAGATGACCCAGTCCATCTTGTCCTTGAGCGCCTCGAACGACAGGACACCGCGCTGCCCCGCGCTCTTCTGCTCTGTCGTTGTCGTATTGCCGTTATAGGCGGTGAAGCCGCTGAACTGGCTCTGTTCGACGCTTTCGGGAAGTGTCACGACGAGGCCTTCCTGCTCGACGCCCTCGATGCGCACGGCCTGATTGTCGACCGATGCCATGACGGCCTGACCGGAACGGAGTTCTTCGCGGACATTCTTGAGCCAGAAGGTCTTTTCTTCCGCTTTGCGGTCGCCGCTCATGTTGAGGGCCTGATAGTTCACGCCCATCGCATTCGCGACCGAGCCCCAGTTCTGCATGCCTTCGCTTTCGGGCAGCTTCTGCTCGCGCTTGACCTGCATCAGCGTGTTGGTCATCGACTGCCCTGGCGTCGGGTTGCTGACGCCGAGCATCGTCATGCATGTCGCCAGATTGGCATACTCCACTTCATCCTTTGTGGGCTCTTCACTCTCGACCACAGCTTTTTCGGCTTTCAGCTGAAGCTCTTCATAGAGATCGCCGCGCATGCTTTCGGGCGACTGCTCGATCATCTTGCGCGCATCTGCGACCTGCTCGGCATTGAGCGAATCATGCGCCAGAAGTTCCTGCAGGGGCTCCGGTGCCTGCTCGACAGCCTTTGAATCCTGCTCGTCCGCTTTCTGCGCGTCAGTTTTCTTGTCGCCTTTGTCCGTATGTTTGGCGGCAATATAGCCGACCTGATTGCCCACATGCACTTCGAGGTAGCCGTCCTTTTCTCCATAATAATTCACCACATCGGTGCTGCGGAGCGTGCCCAGATACACGGGATCATCCTTCGGGGAACGGTTGATGCGGAGCATCGCGGCAGTGACCTTGGCTTTGCCGAGCGGTTCCGGCGTTTTTTTCTTTTCGGGCTCGGGCACTGGCGCTGAAGCATCCGCGACTGCGGCGTCTTTTTCCTCTTTTTTGTCAAGCTCGGCCGTATCTTTTTCTTCTTTCTTCTCCGAGCCCAGCGAGGCCATGGCGTTCGCCATATTATTACGCGGACGATTCACTCTTTCGACTTTCGTCTCGATCGTCACCGTGACGCTCACATCGCTCTTGGAGTGCTGCGAGATTTTCTGCGCAAGCTCCGCGTCCTGCTTTTGGGCTTCCAGTTTCTCAGTCAACGCATCGTCTTTTTTTTCTGTGATAAGATCGCTCATAACCACGTCTCCCTTTCGAAAGGCTTTCGCCTGTTTATAATCCCCAGAAGTTTAGGGCTTTCATAACCATGAGGCAAGTATTTTTTGCATTTTCGCGCGCTATCGGAAAAACTTCCGATACGCGCGCGGCGCGGCCTATGCCATACGGCCGCGCAACCGCATGATTGCCGCATGACGCCTTGCGCCGAACCGCCTCATATACATATCGAAACATGGCGGCTTTTCGTTGAAATCAAGACTCGGATGCATTAAATAAGGCATCATTTTGCCTTCTGGCAATTTGCCCGGACTTTCCTGCACAAACTCAATTTCGTATGAACATTCGAACTTCGAAAGACATTCCAGATGAGATCAAAGGCCTGGTAGAGCAATTCTACATGCAGGGGCTCGATGTCGCGCTCGCTTCTGTGCCCGGGCTCAAACACGCCAAGCCCGAACTCATCCCGCTCATCGAATGCACGCTTCAGCTCTTCGAGAACGCGCCGGACAGCGTCTTCATGTTCTATGACGAGCTGATCGCCGCATACGCGGCTCAGGATATGAGCATCGACCTCGATTTCTCCGTCAGCGACTGGATGGATGAACAGAACCCCCCAGCGGAAGATCCAGCCCCCATCTCACCTCCCGCCACCCCCGAAAACTTTCCGCCCTCAGGGCCTACCGCCGAACAACCGGCCATACGCCTCGGCACCATCGAAGCTCCAGACCAAATACAGCATACCCTGCACGATGATGCCGAAATCAAACTCAGCGAGCTGCTCGCTGCGGCTCAGGAACATTCTCGCCTTCCTGCGTTCAAAAACGATTCGCCCAAAAAGCGCAACAAAACCATGTTCTTCGGAGGAGACCTCCTCAGCGAAGAGGAAGTGCATCAGCGGATCCAATCGGCAAATATTGACCACAACAACGAATCTATACACTGCATCAAAACACCGCTCCCGAGCAGCTTCAGCAGCAAAACGCCCGTGCCAAAAGCCATTCAGACGCCGCGCTTCCAGTCGCCAAACACAAATCAGCGCACGCCTCTGCCCGGCTCTTTCCGCACAAATGAAGCGCACTTTGAAAAAAATGACGCCCGCAGCCTGGTCTCCGACACACAAAAAATTGCATCGAACTCCGGTTCGGCAAGCATCGTCGAAAACGATTTTGAATTTGACTTCGGAAAATCCAGGCCCGCGCTCGACCGCATCGACACAAAAGAACGGCGGCGCAACTCGCGCGATCTCAATAAGCCTTTCAGCTTCACGCCGCCCCCACCACTGCCAAATCGCCCAAGACGCAACAGCTTCCACCTCGACCTCGATGACGAGCCACAAGGTGCACCGGAACGAGATATCG
Organism: Pseudomonadota bacterium; assembly: GCA_017464085.1. Taxonomy (GTDB): domain Bacteria; phylum Myxococcota_A; class Bradymonadia; order UBA4248; family UBA4248; genus UBA4248. The sequence continues at coordinate 32,732 of JAFUEE010000047.1, read as the reverse complement.
ACTTCGCAAGCCTGAGCAATTCCTCGCTCAACATCTTCGAAGACAAGCCAGCTCAGGAAAAGACTTTCCGCAAGCCTGCAAAGCCAAATGTCACCCCAGATCCCCCTGCCAGCGATCTCCACGCCAGAAACCTCGCGGCAATCATGAGCGACTTCTCTGATTCCGCGCCGCGATCGACAATCCCCAGCCTGTCCGCGCTCTCCTCAAGCGCCCACATGCACTCGCTCAAGCGCCAGGATATCTCAAAACTCGGGCGCGATCTCTCGAAAGTCGGAGACCCCAACGAGCGCTCCAACATCGGCAGGTTCCAGAAAAATAGCGACAAGCGGCCGACCAAACCCTCCGGAGAGCCTCTCCGGAGCACAGCTTCATCCGCTGAAAGCCCACTCGAAAAACTCGCCCCGCTCTCGCGCACGCCCGCACTCAAATGCAAACTCAGCGAAATCATCACTCGAAAAGATATCAGCTCGCGCGCCGGCTTCATCATCTCCATGATTGACGGCATCACGACGCTTCAGGATATCCTCGATCTTTCCGCCTGGTCTGCGGAAGAGACGGCTGACATATTACTCGAACTGGAACGCATGCATATCGTATCGTTCTATTAACCACTCACATACTTCAATGCAGGAGCTTGAATATGAGCAATCTAATCCATCTGAATGACGAAAATTTTGACAGCGAAGTGAAATCCTCCGCCCTGATCGTCGTCGACTTCTGGGCGACATGGTGCGGCCCCTGCCGCGCGCTCGGCCCGACAATCGAAGCGCTCGCGGACGAATTTGCCGGCAAAGTCAAAATCGCCAAGTGCAATGTCGATGATTCCCCGAACGCTTCCGCCAAATGGCGCATCCAGTCCATCCCCGCAATCATCGCATTCCGCAACGGCGTCGAAGTCGGCCGGGTCATCGGAAACGCCCCCGCAAAAGTTCGCGACCTCGTCACTGGCCTACTCTAATTCCAACGCCCGCTTCCAGCGGGCTATTTTTTTGCGCTGTTCAACACGCGCGGATATGGCAAAAACGTGCATGTATCACCAGCAATCGCAATCGAGCAACGTCTGTCTCTCTGCATAAAATATAGCCTTGATCATGCTCACTGCTGTCTACTGTCTACTGCCTGGTATCTCATATCCATAGACGTTGAGCACAGCCTATTTTTTTTGATATGAAATTCCTAGAACATCCTTTCAAAGAATATATCGTCAACTGGAACGACCATCTGACAACCTTCTGGACGCCGATCCTCGTGGGCCTGATATTTCTCGGCCTCGCAATACACTCGATCGCGCAGAAAAACATCCGCATGGCGATCCTCTATATCGTGCTGATGCTCTGCTGCATCGGCTATCTCGCGTTCGGCGATGAGCTTCTGAGCAAGCTCACATCGCTTTATGCCGGCTGAACACATTCAGCGCGCACAAAAAAAGCCGCCTGAAAAGGCGGCTTTTTTTTATATCACGAGAGGGGGTAGCGGCGTATTTGCGGGCATGCCCGCAAATAGCCGCGCAGGGGGAGTCTTCCCCCTCCCAAATCAGATGCCCAATTACTTGCCAGCTTCTTTGAGAGCGGCATCGATGGCTTCTTTGAACTTCTCGATCGGCTGGGCGCCGACGAGGCTCTTACCATTGATGACGAACGAAGGCGTGCCAGAAATCTTGACACCAGCGGCTGCGGCAGCATCAGCTTCGACAGCTGCTTTGTACTGATCGCTGTTGAGCGCGGCTTCGAGGGCAGCAGCATCCAGACCGATTTCGGTCGCATATTTCTTGAGGTTCTCGATATCGAGCGCGTTCTGATTCGCGAACATCTTCTTGTGCATTTCCCAGAATTTGCCGTTTGCATTCGCGAAGAGTGCAGCTTCAGCAGCTTTCTGAGCTTTGTCGTGGAAAGGCAGCGGGAGCTGCTTGAAGACGACCTTGATCTTGCCAGCATAAGCAGGATCTGCCATCAGCTGATCGATCGTGGGCTCAACACGCGAGCAGAACGGGCACTGGAAATCGGAGAACTGGACGATCGTGACAGGCGCATCCGCTGCACCCTTGAAGGGTGAACCGGCGATATCGACGACGAGCGGCGCAGGCTTGTTGTCTTTGATGACCTGCTCATAGAGCGCCGTACCCTTGAGGCCCTTATCCATATAAGGCTTGGCAGCGTCGAGCTCTTTATCGAGCGCGCCCTGGAATGCCGCGAGAGGCTGCGCACCGCTCAGAAGCGTGCCGTTGAGGAAGAAGTGAGGTGTGCCACGGACGCCAGCTTCGCTACCGGCCTTGAGGTCAGCATCGACGACTGCGGCAACTGCCGGGCTGTCCATATCGGCGACGAATTTGGCTTCATCCAGGCCGAGGTCTTTCGCATGTTTGATCAGGCTGTCGCGATCAAGCGCGTTCTGGTTGTCGAACAGTTTGTCATAGTATTCCCAGAATTTGCCCTGCATCTTGGCGGCTTCTGCGGCCTGGTGAGCGAGCTTGGCCTTGTCATGGAAAGGAAGCGGATAGTGACGGAACACGATGCGGACTTTGTCCGGATTGGCATTGAGAAGCTCATGGAGCGTCTTGTTGGCACGGCTGCAGAACGGGCACTGGAAGTCCGTGAACTCAACGATCGTCACAGGGGCATCAGCATTGCCGAGAATCGGCGCATTCGTCAGATCGACATGGACGCGGCCGGTCGGAGCTTCATCTTCTTCGGGCTCCGGTGCGGGTTTCGGCGCCGTCTTGACGAGTTCTTCATAGAGGGCATCGCCGGAAAGATTCTTTTCGCCTGCGACTTTGTTCGCACGAGCGAGCTGTTCATCGATGACTTTCGAGAAAGCATTGGCGGGCTGAGCACCGACAAGAAGAACGCCGTTGATCAGGAACGAAGGCGTGCCGGAAATGCCATAAGCACCGCCATCCTTCATACCTTTGTCAATCAGGCTCTTGATGGCAGGATCATTCATGTCCGCCGCAAATTTCGCAGCATCGAGGCCGAGCTCAGCGGCTTTCTTCGTATAGAACTCTTCGTTCAGGCCACGCTGATTCGCGAACAGAGCTTCATGCATTTCCCAGAATTTGCCCTGACGCTGTGCGGCAAGTGCGGCTTTCGCTGCGCCTTCGGCATTCTTGTGCATCGGAAGCGGATTGTTGATGAACGCCACGCGGACATCATTCGGATACTTCTTCATGATCTCGGCAATCGTGGGCTCCGCACGCGAGCAGAACGGGCACTCGTAATCACTGAACTCCACGATCGTGACTTTTGCATTGCTCTTGGCTGCTTCCGTCTCTGCTTTCATCGGAAGCGCATTGAGCTGAAGGACCAACGATTTGGCCGCATCCACTGTCACCGCTGCCGGAACAGCCGCAGCTTCAGCTGCAGGCGCCGCAGGCGCTGGCGTCGGATTGTTCTCAACCTTCTTGCAGGCCGAAAAACTAAACAGTGAAATTGCTGCCAGAACGATAATCGCACGTTTCATTTGCTTTTTTAACTCCTAAAAAAACTGAGGAACATGGCCTCATTGTTGAGGTTTTCCCCCTAAACTGACATCACTTATCAATATCAGGAAATCAGATCCGAAACGCCCAATGCGTTCCAAAATCTGAAAATTTCGTTGCCTTTTATGCGATATTCAAAATTAGTGCAAGCAACTTTACGTATCACCCTCTGGACGGCAGCCGTCTCTGGCGTGCTTGCATTGCCCAAAATAAGCAATTTCGCCTCGTTTTTATTCCATCCCCCTTCACATTTTGCGTCTAAAGCCCCCTGCCGTCTCGCAAATCACAGCATTTTCCTGCGCTTAACCACTCCGCGCACGCCTCATCAAATTTCCATAGACACTCGAAATAGGCTCATAGACGTGAGCTCCTCCGCGCGCACCTCATCACAGAAAAATTTTACAAATTCATCAAAAAAGTCGCGTGAGCCCATCACTCCCCACATCTTCGCAAGCACACGCTCCCTCATCATTGCCAACTGCCAATTGCTAATTGCGCTTGACCTCAGACATCTGTGCTTATCTTCCGCTTCTGTTCAGCCGCTCCCCCGAGCGGCGTTAACCATTATGCGTGAACCTTATATCAAAATGGAGGTTATGATGAGATTAGATAAATTAACGATCAAATCAAGAGAAGCCATTGAATCCATGCAGCGCATCTGCTCCCAACGCCGAAACGCTGAACTGACAACACTGCATCTTCTGCTCGCGCTCTGTCAGCAAGGCGGCATCGTCACTTCATTATTTGAACGAATCGGCGCCAAAGCGGTCCAAGCAAGTACCGAAGAAGCACTCAACCGCCTGCCGCGCGTCAATGGCACAGACGCAAGCATGGCACGCGAACTCAACGGCGTCCTCGAAGCATGTCAGAACATCGCAGAGGATATGCACGACGAATACGTCTCCACGGAACACATGATCCTCGCGATGGCGCGCGAAAAATGCCAGGCACGCGAAATACTCACCAATTGCGGCGTCAAATACGAAGATCTGCTGCACGCGCTCGTCGATGTGCGCGGCAATCAGCGCGTCACATCTGAAAATCCCGAAGCGACTTTCGAAGCGCTCAAGCAATACACGCGCGACCTCACCGAAGACGCACGAAAAGGCAAAATCGACCCAATCATCGGCCGAAATGAAGAAATCCGACGCACACTCCAGGTGCTGAGCCGGAAGACCAAAAATAATCCCGTCCTCATTGGCGAACCGGGCGTCGGCAAGACCGCCATCGCCGAAGGCATCGCACAGCGTATCGCCGCAGGCGACGTCCCCGAATCCCTCAAAAATAAACGCGTGCTCTCGCTCGACCTGGGCCTCCTCGTCGCCGGTGCAAAATACAGAGGCGAGTTCGAGGAAAGGCTCAAAAGCGTCCTCAACGAAATCGCAGCCGCTGACGGCTCGATCATCCTCTTTATCGATGAACTTCACACGCTCGTTCATGCCGGCGGCGGCGAAGGCGCCATGGATGCCTCCAACATGCTCAAACCGGCACTCGCGCGTGGCGAATTGCGCTGCGTCGGCGCCACAACGCTCAAGGAATACCGCATTATCGAAAAAGATGCCGCACTCGAACGTCGTTTCCAGCCCGTCATGGTCGATGAACCCTCCGTCCAGGATGCCATCACGATTCTCCGTGGTATTCGTGAGCGATACGAAATCCACCACGGCATACACATCACCGATGGCGCAATCATTGCCGCTGTAAATCTCAGCAAGCGATATATCGCAGACCGTTTCCTCCCCGACAAGGCCATCGACCTCGTCGATGAAGCCGCTGCCGAGCTCAAAATGGAATCCGAAAGCCTCCCCACGCCGATCGACAACATCGAGCGAGAACTCATCGAGCTCGAAATCCAGCGACAGGCGCTCCTGCGCGAAACTGACGACGTCTCCAAAGAACGCCTCCAGAAAACCGAAGCAGACATCGCAAATCTCCGCGAAAAATCCGCCGGCATGAAAGCACAGTGGAAACACGAACGCGAACTCCTTCAGGCCATGAAAGAATGCCGCGCAGAACGCGATGCCATCCGCATCGAAATCGATAACGTCCAGCGAAAAGGCGACTACAACCGCGCTGCAGAGCTCCGATACGGCCGTCTCCCCGAAATCGAAAAACGTATCGAGTCAATCACTGCCGAGATGAAATCATACGCAGACAGCCGACAATCCTTCCTGCGCGAAGCCGTCACCGCCGAAGACATCGCATCCGTCGTCGCACGATGGACTGGCATCCCCGTCCAGAAAATGCTCGCTGGCGAACAGGAAAAACTCCTCGAACTCGAAAAACGACTCCACGAGCGCGTCATCGGCCAGGATGAAGCCGTCAAAAGCGTATCGGATGCCGTCCGACGTTCGCGCGCAGGCCTTCAGGATCCGCGTCGGCCAATCGGCAGCTTCATCTTCCTCGGCCCCACCGGCGTCGGCAAAACAGAACTCGCTAAATCACTCGCAGATCTCCTCTTCAACGATGAATCATGCATGGTCCGCCTCGATATGAGCGAATACATGGAAAAACACAGCGTCAGCCGCCTCGTCGGCGCACCCCCGGGGTATGTCGGCTATGACGAAGGCGGACAACTCACCGAAGGCGTCAGGCGCAAACCTTACAGCGTCGTCCTCTTCGATGAAATTGAAAAAGCTCACGCCGATGTCTTCAACATGCTCCTGCAAATCCTCGATGACGGACGTCTCACCGACTCAAAAGGCCGAACCGTTGACTTCAAAAACACGGTCATCATCATGACAAGCAACGTCGGCAGCGACATACTGCAACGCACAGACATGACCGCCGATGCCAAAAAAGACGCTGTCATGGCTCGAATGCGCTCAATGTTCAAGCCGGAATTCCTCAACCGTGTCGATGAAATCATCACTTTCAACCCACTCTCGCGCGACCAGATCGGCGCCATCCTCAAGATTCAGCTCGCGCACCTCGAAAAACGCCTCGAAGAACGCAAGCTCGGCCTTGAATTGACACAAGACGCTCTCAACGCACTCGCCGAATCCGGCTGCGACATCGCCTATGGCGCCCGTCCGCTCAAACGCGCGGTCCAGCGAGATCTCGAAAATCCGCTCGCACGCTTCCTGCTCTCGACACCAATCCCCGAAAATTCCACGATCTGCGCCGACTTCAAGCAGGGTGAAATGGTCTTCAGTGTCAAGAGCTGACAGTCGCGCCGCTATCGGCTCACGCCGATACGCGGCGCATGCTCGCCTATGCGCCAACTCAACATCCGCATCTCAATTCATACGATTCTGGATTCTGATATTCCAATAAAACAATCTTTTGAGCCGCATGAAGATGGGGGTGTTTATCCATAATCTCAGCGCATCTTCTACAAAATGCAATCCCATAGCATTTCATCATCTTCACATCGGGATGGCATTGTATACCACCTCGCATATTTGTTTATCTTCGATTCTGTTGCAGGGCTTCATTAGAAAGTGATTTCAAGCGTGCACAGATACACGATTCATTTTCACCATAACTCGCCATTCCACATAAAGCGAATTTTTTGTTGGGCGCTCGCCTATCTCGCTACGCGCCATACGGCTCGCCGGCGCGGGCTATTTCGCTACACTCAATACGCCGCGCCTTTTCGGCCTAACTCGCTGCGGGGCGGGTCAAAGACCGCCCCCTACGCTCGCTACGGTCTCACTGCCGTCCGCTATTGGCTGCGCCTATACGCAGGCAGTTCTTCCGCAAAACCGCGTCAATGCTACGTTTGCACACATTCCAATTTTTTGAAATTTTTGGTCGAAAAAGATTGATTTTTTTTAAGATGCAATGGATTTATAGCTATCAAAAGGCTGTAAATCGTGGCAATAACTGTATTTGCTCAGATTCAAACAAAAACTGGGCACTTGGAGTGGAGCATGAACAGATTTCCAGAAGAGTGTTTTGAGTCTCTTGGCTGTTACGTCTATCGCCTGATAGATCCCCGTAACGGAAAGACATTTTATATCGGCAGAGGGAAAGGCATGGCTGGATCCGCACTATACAAGAAAATTGTTTAAGGAGGTATAAGTATGAAAACAAAGAATCTCGTATATCAATTTGGATTCGCTGGAATTATTGGCATTACCGCGATTTCACTATGAGTGGCTCCAAACATCGCCAAAGCAGATTCAGATATAGTAAACAAGATAAAGACAGATATCACTCCAGAACAAAAAGAATCAATTATCGCCATTGAAAGACTAAAGGAAGCCTGCCTGAATTATGCTTATGTACCTTGCAGGGACATTGCTGATAATGTCAAATATCTTGCATGGCAAACAGTAGCAAAATCACTTGATGATTATAAAGAGATTTGTTCCTTACCAAAACTTGACCTAGAAACAGGACATTATATAGCAGGTAACTCTCATCTCATTGAAACACAAATAAAAAATTTACAAGCATCATACATTAAAATGAGAGTTGCTGCCACAGAATCTTCCTGTGGTTTCCCCACCTGCTACAACAGCCAAGCAATTATTAATCTCGCAGGTCCTTTATCGAATAATTTGGATAATGTAATTAATGCTTCTCCAGATTATATTATCTTAAAACAACGCGAAGCGAAGATGCAGAATGAGATAAAAGCACAACAAATTGCAGAGGATAAATCAAAGCAGGAAAAACTGGCAGAAGACGCGAGAAAAAAAGCTGAGATCGAAAGAGAAAAAGCAAAAAAAATATGGAATCATTGGCTAAACAACTCAAAAATGAACTTAAAAATCGTTTAAGAAATGCTGCAGTTGACGGCGTAGATAGACAGGATGTATGTGTATGTGCATGCTTAAATTGGAATGGCTTACATGATGTGGTCGATAAATTTTTAACAGAAGCCTATTTTGTAGACACCGGAGAACATTTATATCTGAGCCCACCATCTGATCTATCGTCAAATCATTGTAGTGGATTTGGTGCAGCAATGGAATACCCTAATTATATTAAAAGACTTAACAAGTATAGAGCATCTGAAAACCCTCATGTGCTTATATGCGATAATTTATGTTCTGATGTGATAAAAGAATTCGCAGAGAAACAAAGAGCGAAACAAAGCATGAAAAGCTTGAAAAGTTTTTTCAATAGATAGTAAAGGAGGTTATATCTTTTGATTAGCAGCTCCTGACTAATTCGTCCGCGTATCGGTTGCCAATAGCGCGCGGTGGTGTATTTGTGACGAGTAGTTCCGTGGAACGTCTACTATACGGCGCAAATAGCCGCACTTGCAGGGCGTACATTAAGGAAGCTCTGAATAATTCGAAAACCTCCTGGGGATGCGGGCGTCTCGCCCGCACAAAACTTATGCGTCTGAAATACTATTGTCCAAAAAACGGCAATTGTTCAGACCTTCCTTAATCAATAGGTAGGGTGAGCACGCCTGGCCGTATCGAGCGCAAGCGAGATCGGCCGCCCCCCCATCACAGCTCCATCGCCACCCTAAACGCCGCCTCACTCATTCCCGCTTGCACCGCCGCATCCTGTACTGAGATCAATCCTTTACGCACAAGGCTTATCAACATCTGCAATGCGCCCTGTGTCTTGCCCTCGGCAAGACCGAGTTCCTTGCCCTCGACAAGCCCGAGTTCCTTGCCCTCGGCAAGACCAAGTTCCTTGCCCTCAGCAAGACCAAGTTCCTTGCCCTCAGCAAGACCAAGTTCCTTGCCCTCAGCAAGACCAAGTTCCTTGCCCTTTTCCAGACCCTCATTATAGTGCGTCTGCTCGATGGCGAAGATGTCCCAGTAATCCATCAGGCTGCGGTCATAGATGCGCTGCTCGTCCTCGTCAAGGCTGGCGTATCGTGCCTGTTCAAATAACTGATCAAACGCATCGCCGGTCAATGACACGGGCCGCTCACACTCGGTCTCGGCCATAGTCTTGATCGCGTACAGCCACTTGTCCAGAAGCGTTTTCAATTCGTTTTCTGCTTTCGAAAACTTCGGCATCTCGACATAAATAAACGTCAGCGTCTTGCTAAAGATGACTTTCGTGTCGATGTCCATAAGCTGGATCACGTGGCGGTACTTGAGTGTTACATCTTCGCCATCCGATTTGGTCTGCTCGACCGCCCGTGTTCCTTCTGGGACGCTCAGATCCGCCTTGTCGAGCGTAAAGTTCAGAATCCCGATGGAATAGACGCGTTTGAGCTCGAAATTCCAGGCTCCTTTTGGAGCCTGCTTGCGAATCGGCGCCGCCGCATAAAAAAGCATCCGATCCCGAAATGCGCTCTGCCGCACGTTCTGCATCTCGACAATGATATGCTCCCCGGTACTCGTCACGCAGTAAACGTCAAAAATCACGTGACGATCCTCAGGACCTGCCCCCAGATGCTCGTTCTGACGATATTCCAGATCCTTTACGACCTCCATCCCGTCAAACAGCGCATTCAGAAAGTCGATAAGGATAGCCTTATTTTTTTCTGTTCCAAACAGCCACTTGAATCCAAAATCGGTGTAGGGATTAATATATTTTGACATCATGGCCTCCATCCAATCACATCTATTCTTTGGCTCCCCGACAGACACAAGTCAAGCGATAAAGCGGCGACGTATGCAATAGCCGCCGCAGGCGAGGCGTATCGAGCGATAGCGAGATAGCCCGCCCCCCCCAAAAAAAAACTACCCCTTCATCGCAATCTCGCCCCATTTGCTACAAAAAGCCACGCCATAGCATTTCATCGTCTTCACATCGGGATGGCGTTGTATAACCCCCTCGGCCTAAGGAATCACATCAGTCTTGTCGATGTAATAGATGTCGTCTTCCAGCATCTGCGTAAAAAATCGGTTCCCGCGATGGGGTATTTTTTCCGTCATAGTTGTTCCACCGAAGCAAACGCTCAAATCCCATGGGGCCGCTCGCTATTGCCTACTGCCGATCAGTTCGCAGAAATGCGCAGCAGCGGTATCGAAACCGTACTCGCGCCCGCATTCGTGCTGATCTGGAACGTGCCCTGATCCCACTGCAAACAGCTGATGCCATCAAGCGTGCATGCCGTGTTGTTGCACAACAAATTCTCTTTCAAAAGCGTCAGCAACTTCGTGTTCGATGGCCGGACATACGGCATAAGCGTCTTAGAATAGTCAAACGCAAAGATATTTGACACCGTCCCGAGGTCGAGCGCACCGTCCGGAATCTGCCCCGCCTTGATCTGCTCCCAGTAATAAAGCCTGTCCACAACGTTGTCCGCACTGCCAAAGGCCGCAATCAGCGATGCAGTTGAACGCTCCAGAAGAATAGACTTATTGGATGGATCGAGCTTCTCGTTTTCCTTCGCTTCCTGCTCTTTTTCCAAGCATTCCTGATCATCCGGACTGCAGGGCTCCGGCTCAGCACTCTCGCAATCGGGATCCTCAGGATCGCAATCGCCCACGCATTCGGGATCTTCGGGATCGCATTCGCGCGTGCACTCCGGATCACCGGGATCACAGGCATCCGCACATTCGGGATCTTCGGGATCACACACGGGCGTTTCAGGCACTTCATCAATCATCACCCCCGTCGTGTAGGCATTCTTCACAGTCGAAAACTCATTGATATAAGCAATCAGCGAAGCGCACGGCTTGTTTTTGCACGTGACCTTCGATGTCGTATAGGCGTTGACAAGCGTCGAACGCGCCGAAAGCTCCCCGATCATGCCGCCCGTGATGCTTCCGCCCGAAACGCTGCCACCTGTCGCGATGTTGCTCAATGTCGAAGCCTTCGTCACAACCCCCGCAAAACCGCCCGCAAACGCGCTTGCGGAAATGCTGCCAGATGTCCTCACCTGGCTCACTTGCGCATCTGTCATATACCCGACAATTCCGCCAGCAATCGCTCCCGATACACTCACATTGCTCGAAGACACGATATTCTTGAGCGAACCGCCTGAAAACTGCGCGACCACACCTCCGGCAATGTTCTGTGCGCCGATTTCTCCAGACACCGTCACACGCGATACAGACGTCTTCTCCGCATTGGCAATCAGACCGGCAACCTTGCTCTCTCCAGCAAAGTTCATCCGCACCTGCAAATTCTCGATATATGCACCTTTCGTATAGCTAAAAAGCGCCACATTCTTCGAGGTTTCCGTGCCAAAAGTCAAGCGCTGCTCTGTCGTCCCCGCAGTCCGTATCGCCGAAAATACATGCCCATCCCCAAGAAATATCGCGCTAAAAGGCACATCCTGCGTGCCAACACCCTCCCAGTTCTCTGGCACAATCGAGGTCGCACTGCCCAGATTGATATCATCCACGACGATAAATGCCAAATCGCTTGCGGCACCCGTCTGCGTATACTCCCCGGCATTCCACCGCGTCTTAAAGGCCTGAAAATCATTGGCCGTCGCTATAATCTCCGCACAACCAGGCGTATTGTTGAGCGTATAGGCCAAGCTCGTGCACGGACAGCCGTCATCCGCCGATTTCCACTTGCTCGATGGACAGACATCCAGACAAAATGGAATGCCATCGCCATCCGTATCGAGCAAATTCTGCGCAGTATCCGGCGTGCCACAACCGCAAATGCCCTCATCCTGATACTTGCTCTCATCCTGGGGGCAGGCATCCTCGCAGTCCACATAACCGTCGCCATCCGTGTCGTTATCAAGCACACCGCAGCCACAGATTCCCGGACGCACTTTGTTGTCATCCCCCGGACATAAGTCAATATCCACAAGGCAAATCGGAATCCCCGTCTCCGGGTCCTTATCATCCGGCACACCGCAGCCACACACGCCTGGCGTCGTCTTATCCGGATCTTCCGGGCACAAATCCGTTCCCAAAAGGCAGTTATATGTGCCAGTCTTCGGGTCAATGATATCCCGCACGCCACAGCCGCACACGCCTGGCTGCTTCTTATCCGGATCTTCCGGACAAAGGTCAAGGTTGTCGATCAGGCAAATCGGAATGCCCGAAGGCCCGACCTCATCCGACACGCCACAGCCGCAAATCCCCGGGCTGGTCTTGTCAGGGTCATTCGGACAAAGATCTTCTGACACACAAGTATAAGTGCCTGTCACGATGTTGAGCACTTCATTCGCTTCATCGCAACCGCATGGATCTGACTTCCGCTTCTGAGGATTATTCGGACAGATATCGTTCGGCGTAACGATCTGCGTATCACACCCAAGCGGCAGCATCAGCAAAACAGCCATGATCGCTATTCGAGTCCTGTTCACGATTCAATCACTCCAAAGCAAAGCCAGAAATATCCGGCACTCACACATCCCCCAACACACCGCATCATATAACAAAAACAACGACGCGGAACAAATCCACATTAAAATTACAGCATATCGTATGGGTCGACATCCACGATGACGCGAACCTGAGCATTGGCTGCACAAAGCCCCTCTGCCTGCCTCAAAATATCGTCCAGCCAGAGATGAAGCTTGCCGCGATCCTGATGCCTCAAAAACAGCTGATATCTCGCTTTGCCGCAAAGCATCTGTATCGGCGATGGCGCCGGCCCGAGCACACGACCTGCTGACATATCGCGCAAAAGTCGCTGCGCAATCTCCGCATAACGTATCGAAAACTTCTCGACCTCCACGACATTCTCGCTCTCAAAGCGAATCATGACCATATAGACGAACGGCGGATACGAAAGCGCTCTCCGTATCTCGATTTCCTGTGCGGCAAACGCACCATAATCGCGTTCGATCACGCCGCGTATCGCCGGATGATCCGGCATCAATGTCTGCAAAATCACTCTCCCGGGATGATCGCCACGCCCCGCGCGGCCACTCACCTGCGTCAAAAGCTGATACGTGCGCTCCGATGCGCGAAAATCCGGCATGTTCAGCCCCATGTCCGCATTGATAATCCCAACAAGCGTCACATTGTGGATATCATGCCCTTTGGCGACCATCTGCGTGCCCACCAATACATCCAGATCCCCGTTCCGGAATGCATCCAGCACGCGCCTGATTCCCCGCACTGTCGCGCGATCGCGGTCCAGACGGTCAATACGAACACCCGGCAGCTCCTGCTCCAAAAGCTCGACCAGACGCTCCGTGCCATATCCCGTATAGCTCAAATCCGCCCGGCTGCACCTCGGGCACACGCCGTTCGGACGATCCACATAATCACAATAATGGCAGTGAAGCTCCCCTGAATACTTGTAATACGTCAATGCGACATCACAGTTCGGGCAACGCATCACATAGCCACAATACTCGCATTGGATAAATGTCGAAAACCCTCTACGATTCAGAAATATGATCGCCTGTTCGCGACGTTCAAGCGTTTCTCTAAGCGCATAAAGCAGTTCCTCTGAAAGCAGTCTGTTCTTGAGGAGCAAAAGCACTTTCGCCGACTCGTCAATCCCCTCGGGAATCTCCGGCTTGGGGCGGTTGCGCATATCCACGATGTGTATATCCGGCATCTGACGCGCTTGCGGCCGACGCGTCAGCGTCAGCATCTTCAAGCGCCCGGAATGCGCGAGCGAATAGCTCTCGAGCGAGGGCGTCGCAGACCCCAAGATGACCGGACAGCCGCTCTTGAGCCCCAAGAATAACGCCATATCCCGCGTGTGATAGCGCGGCGTCTCCCCCTGCTTGAACGAACCGTCATGCTCCTCGTCAATCACAATCAGCCCGAGGTCTTTCACCGGCGCAAACAGCGCACTCCGTGGCCCGATCGCGATGTGAATCCGACCTTCACGGATGCGCGTCCACGTGTCAAAACGCTCGTGCTCCCCAAGCCCGCTGTGCAGAACAGCCACATCATCGCCAAAACGCCCCTTGAACACTGCGCAGAACTGCGGCGTGAGCGCGATTTCCGGCAAAATAAAAATGCACCCCTTGCCCCGGGCGCGCATCGCCTCCATCACGCCCAGATAAACCTCGGTCTTTCCGCTGCCCGTCACGCCAAACAGCAGAAATCCGCCATACCCCTGATGCGAAACGACCTCACGGATTGCCGCTTCCTGCTCCTCCGTGCGCACGATATCGTGCACCACCGGCTGCACTGAATCAAACGATGTCTTATCCCGCGCGACTTCTGATGTCGCAATCAGACCGAGTTCTTCAAGCCTGTGAAGCATCGGAGAACACGAACCGAACTGCGCCAGAACAGCGGAATGGCGAGTTGCGCCGCCCTGAGACTTGATCCAATCATAGATTTCCTGCTGCTTGCGCCCAAAACGCTTCGGTATCTCGGCGTCTGTCACCACATAGCTCGCTTCCATCGTCTCACGGTTGCGCTCGGCATCCAGACGCCACTCCGGCACGAGCATCCCTGAAGACACCCACTGCGAAAATTCTTCGTCCGTAACCTTGAACTGCTTGCGAATCTGCGTCTCCGTCATCCCGGAAGGGGCTTCGCGAAGTGCCGCCAGCACCTCATCCGCCTTGCTTTTTTTTCCCTCACCGCACGAAAAAAGCGTCTTTTCTCCCGCACCACCGCTCTCTGCCGACACCAATGCCTCCGCACCGGGCCGATAATAACATGCGCCCGCACGCATCATCCCGCCGGGCATCGCAAGCTTGAGACAAAATCCCAACGGCACGCAGTAATATCGCGACATGAAGCGTAACGTCGCCATCAGCGCGTCCGATATAAACGGACGCGGATCGACAATCTCAAGGACACTCCGAATCTTCCCGTTATAGGCCGGCCTCGCTTCGCTGATCTCCGTGATGATACCCGTGCACGAACGGCGCCCCAGCGGCACCTGCACGACCGTGCCGACCTCCGCTGCAAACCCCAGCTGATACGACAGCGGCTCGAGCGGCCTCGAAAATATAACGACAGAACAATACATAAGCGATGATGAATGAAATGCGCGGCTCGCGCACGCGCTTCGGAAACGGTCAGGCGAACCCCGCCCTGCCTGGTCGCACTATACACGATTTTTTGAACGCCGATGACGACTGCAGAAACCAAAATTGAGCGCGCGTATCGCCAGACGGCGATAGCGCGAACCAGGCGCGGCGTATGCGCGCATTGAAGCAACGCGAAAAGGCCGCATAGACGCGCAAAAATTACAAAACATGCATTCAGTTGGTATTGCTACCTAAAAAAGTGGTAAATACAACCTCAGTTCTGATAAAACATTCTTTGTGTCATTGGTATAACGACATCCAATCTCATTCTAAAGAGGAAATCATGACAGAAAAAACAGAAGCCAAAAAGCCACGCAAACGCACGAAAAAAACAGAAGCCAAAGAGGCCGATGTGAAACTCGAAGAAGCCGTGCAGGAAATCTCCGAGGCCAAGGCCGAAGATGACAAGGCCGAAACCGTTGCGGCTGATAAACTCGACGACAAGGCCGAAACTGTCTCCGAACCCGATCAGGTCAAGCCTGAAGCCGCCGATGACGCATCAAAACTCCCCGAAGACCTCCCGGATGTGCCGGAAAATGAACGCATCCATCGCTATGATATCATGATCACGAGCGAAAGGCCGGGCTATCGCCCGCCAAAAGCCGCCGTCTATTCGATCGTCTCACAGCTCGCGCTGCGCGGCCTCGCAAGCCCCGTCGACGAAGCCATCGCCGAAACCTGGACCGAAATCTACTTCGAGCCAGGCCCCACGGCACACGAGATCTTCCTCGAAAAAGGCTACAGCGACGATGCCCCAGTCTATCACGAGATCATCATGCGCTTCGCCGACAAGATGTATTTCTGCGACTATTCAGAAACACCACAACGCCCGCTCTACTGGTCCATCGAGATCCGTGGCGCGCGATTCACAACGCCAATCGGCGCGTTCAAAAAACTCTTCCTCGACGCGCTCAATCTCCGCATCACGTCTGCCTATCGCGATGCACAGCCGCTCCCGCCGCACAAACTCGTCCCCGAGGACGAAAAACCCATTGAAAAGAAAAAACGCGAACGAGGTAGCGGCATCGCCGGTACCGAAGTCGAAGAGATGTAACCTCTATAACCCTTTGCTCATCTGAGAGGCTGATATGCTACCCATTGGAATCATCCTTTTAATCATCGGCATCATCGTTGCGATCATCGGCATGGTCAACAAAAACGGCGCACAGAAACGCATTGACCAGCTCTGCGGCGCTGGCAAGCAGAAAATCGGAGAGCTTCTTCCCATCCTGGAGGAGACAAAGAAATCGCTCAGCGAAATCGGCGATGACGGCGCAATCCAGGAAAATGCCACCGTCATGGGCAAGCCCGTCTGCGACAATCCACTCACCAGCCCCATCGGCGGCGTGCCCTGCCTCTACTATTCCTACCGCGTCACGCTCAAACGCACCGAACGCTATATGGAAGAAGAGACTGATGCCAATGGAAACAAACGACAGGTGTCCAAAACACGCCAGGTCGAAGATACGCTCGACTCCGGCTCAAGCTGCGTGCAGTCCTTCCAGGTCGATGACGGCACCGGCAAAATCACGGTCGAGCCACAGAACGGCGAATTCGAAGGCCTCATCCAGTCCGTGAACAAATCCGAAACGAACTTCCGGAACAACATGAACGGCATGAACCTTTCGCTCGGAAGGCTCAATATCAACCTCGGCGGCTTCTTTGGCGACAACATGAGCATGAGCTCCAACATGTCCAGCATGAGCCCCAACATGTCCAGCATGAGCCCCATGTCGAACATGAGCCGCATGACCGGAAACAGCGGCACCCCCGAGACAATCAAATATGTCGAAGAAATCATCGGCCTCGACCGCAATGTGACCGTCGTCGGCTCCATCTGCGACAACATGGGCGAATTCCGCCTCCGCAAATCCAACAAGCATAACGTCCTGATCTCGACAAAATCCGCAGATGAAATGCTCGCTGAGAGCAAGTCGTCCCTCGCAACGGGCCAGAAGATGTTCATCGGCGGCGCCGTCGGTGCCGGTATCGGCCTGCTCCTCGCGATCATCGGCGGCATCATCAGCTGATGGCTTTTTATGAGACGTTCCATGGAACGTCCTGGCTCCCCTATGCGCCCCAAGGGGCGCATACGGCTCGCTTGACGCGGCTACCGGCCTTCTGCCGATACGCCGCTCTGACGTTCTGACGAACGTCTTTTTTGTTTTTCAGCCGCTATGCCTGATGGCATACGCGGCCTTTTTTTGCGGACGCTATGCCTGCCGGCATACGCGCCGCCCGGACGCATGATGTTCAGTTCGCTCGCACACAAGATCCTCATCCTCGACGGCGGCATGGGCACAATGATCCAGAGCCATGCCCTGACAGAATCCGATTATCGGGGCAGCCGCTTCGCCTCGCATCCCAGCCCGCTCAAGGGCAACCACGAAACGCTCGTCCTGACGCGCCCCGATATCATTCTGGAAATCCACCGGGCGTATGCAAATGCAGGCGCGGATATCCTGACCACCTGCTCTTTCTGCGCCAACGCGATCTCCCAGCGCGAATACGGCCTTGCCGAACTCGCGCCCGAGATATCGTTCGAATCCGCGCGTCTGGCCCGACAGGCCGCAGATGCGTCCGGCAGGCGCATTTTCGTGGCAGGTTCCGTCGGCCCAACGAACACGAGCCTTTCACTTGCCACGGACGCAGATGACCCATCCGCACGCCCGCTCTCGTTCGATTCGCTCTCCCAAGCCTTCGACGCGCAGATCTCCGCACTCATCGAAGGCGGCGCGGACGTAATACTCATCGAAACCGCCTTTGACGCGCTCAATGCCAAAGCCGCCCTCTATGCGCTCGCTCAAGTCCGGGAACGCACCCGCAAAGATATTCCCGTCATGGTCTCCGCCGCGCCCGCTGACGACCACGGACGCCTGCTCTCCGGTCAGACCCCGGAAGCCTTCATCGACGCCATCGCACCGTTCAGGCCGCTTTCGCTCGGGCTCAACTGCGGCAACGGCGCAGAAAAAATGCAGCCGCTCATCGAACGCTTTGCCGCGCTCGTCCCCTGCGATATCGCCGTCAGCTACCATCCAAATGCAGGCCTTCCGGACGACGAAGGGCGTTATGCGCCTAACGCCGCGCAGTTCGCTGACATACTCGCGAACGCCGCGCGCAAAGGATTCCTCAACATCGCCGGAGGCTGCTGCGGCACCACACCCGATCACATCCGCCTGCTCGCGGAAATGTGCGCAGATATTTGTCCTCGGCCGATTCGCACGGCGCTCACAGCCGCCGAAATCAAGCCGCGCTTTTCAGGCCTGGAATCCCTGCCCGACACGCGCCACACCGGCATCATCGCGGAACGCGCCAATGTCACAGGGTCACAGAAGTTCAAGCGCCTCATCGAACAAAAGCTCTGGGACGAAGCCGTCTCGACCGCGCGCTCACAGATGCAGAAAGGCGCCTGCATGTTCGATGTCTGCATGGACGACGCGCTTCTGGACGCACCGGCTGATATGCGCGAATTCCTGCGCCGCGTCGCGGCTGACCCGACTGTCTCGCGATATCCCGCTGTCATTGACAGCAGCGATTTTGAAGTCATCCGGACCGGCCTGCGCGAATGCCAGGGCAGATGCCTTGTCAATTCCATCAGCCTCAAAGAAGGCGAAACCGCTTTTCTGCAGAAAGCGCGCGAAATCCGAGACCTCGGCGCTGCAGTCATCGTCATGGCGTTTGACGAACAGGGGCAGGCTGCCACGACAGATCGAAGAGTCGAGATCCTGACCCGCGCCGTCGGCCTGCTCACGCAAAAACTCGGCTTCAGGCACTGCGACATCGCGCTCGACCCCAACATCCTCGCGATCGGCACCGGACTTGAGGAACATCGCCGCCAGGCGATCAGCTTCGTCGAGACCTGCCGCGTCATGCGCGACCGATTTCCAGGCATCCTCACGACTGGCGGACTGAGCAACCTCTCGTTCGCGTTCAGGGGCAGAGACGACGTCCGATGCGCGATACACCGCGCATTTCTTGAACTTGCAGGCGATGCGCTTTCCTTCGTCATCGCCAATCCCGCCACGCTCAAGGCCGACAGCCCCGACGCGCTCAAAATCCTGGCAAGCGCGCTCGTCAACGACACCTCAGACCGAGCGCTCGAAGACATGCTCGCGTGGATGCAGGCTAACCAGCCGGTCAAAAAAAACGCCGCAAAATCACCCGCCCCCCCCCAGAATACAGCTGATTCGGCCGCACGCCTGCGAGATGCCTTCATTTATGGCGGAAACCTCGAAGCTCAGGCCGCCCCTGCCGTCCTCGAACTGCGCAAGACGCTCGAACCGCTCCAGATCATCGAAGGCCCGCTCATGGCCGCCATGAATGAAGTCGGGGAGCTTTTTGGAAAGGGGGAGATGTTTCTGCCGCAGATTGTCAAAGCCGCAAGGCTGATGAAACAGTGCATTGCACTTCTGGACCTCGAAAATGCACAGGCCAGCACCGCGCACACACGCCCCAAAGTCCTGCTCGCGACTGTGCGCGGGGATGTACACGACATCGGCAAAAATATCGTCAGCATCGTCCTGACATGCAACGGCTATGAGGTCATCGACCTCGGCGTGATGGTCGAGACCGAACGCATCGTCCACGAAGCGCAGGCACATCACGTCGATGCCATCGGCCTGAGCGGCCTGATTTCCCCGTCGCTCAAGGTCATGGTCGAAGTCGCACAGGCGCTCAAAGCACAAGACATACACATCCCCCTGTTCGTCGGCGGCGCAGCCGCCAACGCACTGCACACCGCGATCAAAATCGCGCCAGCATACGCTCCAGGCACTGCGGCCTACATCGCGGATGCCTCCAGAGTGCCGGGCGTCCTGGCCAGATGGCTGGATCCAAAGACAAGCGCAGAAACAGCACGAGAAATCCAAAACGCTCAGCGCGCGCTGGCCGAACCGCCCAAAGACATCCCGATGCGCTCGCTGGCACAGGCCCGCGCCGAAGCCTCCTCGCTCCCAGTCCCCGATGCATACACCGAAAAACTTCGCGCGCTGTGCGCGCAAGGCCTGATAAATCGCGCGATTCCTGCAAACAGCCTGATCGACGCGCTCGACATCGGCTATCTCGCACACACCTTATATGGGTCGCGCAAAGCCCCCCGCGAAACAGTGCTCAAGGATATTCGGGCATTTTTCGATGCCTATCCGAACGCGCTGACAACTTATGCGCGCATCCAGTTCGTCCATGCGCGCCCCGCAGGCGACGACATCGAACTTCTGGACGAAAACGGACAGCACTCCGCAACGCTCTATGGCATACGCGCACAGCAGAAATCGCTTGAACCGCGCGCGCTCGCTGACTTTGTTGACCCATCGCAAGGCGTCATCGGACTCTTTGCGCTCACAACACCACACGAGAATATCCTCAGCGCCCTCGACACGGCAGACGGCTTCACACCGTTGCTCGCGCAAGCGCTCGCGACTGCCCTCGTGGACTGCGCCAACCTGCGCGTGCATCAACAGCTCTTCGACGGCATAGGCCCCTATATCCTTCCGGCCATCGGCTACCCGATCTGTCCAGACCACACACTCAAAGCCGACGTCCTCCGCCTGCTCAAAGCCGAAGAAATCGGCATACAACTCACCGAAAGCCAGATGATGTCGCCGATCGCGTCTGTCTGCGGCTTCAGTATCCTGCACCCCAAGGCAACCTATTATAATCCGGGCAGGATCGGCGACGACCAGCGCGAAGATTATGCAGAGCGGCGGCGCGTATCGCCGTCAAGGCGATAGCGGCGCACGGCGCGGCGCGTATCGCCGTCAAGGCGATAGCGGCGCACAAACCACGAAACTTGAAGCGCCGAAAATATCGTCTATTTTAAATGCCAGATGCCGATGTCGTTCCCCATCATCATTCATAGGAGCAAAATCATGAAGCCCTTGAAAATTGCCGCGCTGACAGCCGCTTTCCTGTCCATTCCTGCAGCAGCGCAAGCCGCGCCTGCCTCAGTCGTATCCGAAGAATCGGCCTATATCCTGTGCTCCGACATGGCGGATGCCGAGGCCGGCACAGACGCATGCGTCGACTGGATCGTATCGAGCATTCAGGCGGCGACATACACGTCACGTATCGACTCGATTGCCAAGCTCGTATCATCCGAAAAACTCAATGCATGGAGAGCAGAAGCAGAAAAAAAACTTCCCAAGAACGCGGAACCGATGATGGCCGTCGCCCTGGAATTCGACATCCTCAAAGCACAGAGCGATCCCAAAGCGAAACAGGCGACATGGGGCAAAATCGTCCAATGGTCGAACAAGCTCGCGCCACAGCAGCGCCGTCTGGTCATGCACGATATCGCATTCCACGACGACTTTCCCGCGCTGATACAGAACAAAGACATGAAAGGGCTGATCGCCAAATGCCGCGTTGAAGCAGTCGAACAGCTGCCCGATATTTCGGATGAAACGCTGGGCTTCCTGACACGCCTCGAAGAGCTTGAGCCCTCCCTGATGTCACCGCAGGCCAAGGCTATCCTCGTCTCCTCCGAACTCGACAAACGCCAGTTCTCGATGGCGCGCGAACACCTCTCAGACCTGGATGTCGGAAAACTCCCGCCAAAGCTCAAAAATATGCTGCTCGCGAAGATTTCCGCGCAGTTCCCCGTCCTCTATGGCGAAGCGGACATCGCCTCGAGCATCTGCTATCCAGAGGCCATGCTCACGCATCACCGCATGCCAGCCTGGTTCGACCAGCTCTCGCTGGACCCGAACCTTCAGCCGCTCCTGACAAGCCACAGAATCGCCTACTATCTCGAAGCATGCAAATTCACTGATGCCGCATCGCTCCTGACGCAGATGTACGAGCGCAGCGGCACTGTGCCCGAGTTCCAGAAGCTCCTCAACAGCGTGTTCGGCGTCCTCGAAGCCAACCGGAACATCGAAGGCCTCAAATCGTTCGCGCGCGAATTTGCCAAGCTGACGCCTTCCTCGCTCGAACGCTTCAAAAATGCCCAAGGCAAGACGCTCAGCAAGCTCGTGCTCGACTTCGCCAGCCCGCTGATCGATTTTGGCGCATCGGCTCAGGTCATACAAATGCTCGAACCGACGCTTCGCTTCGTACAGCCCGCACAGATGAACGAAGCCATGTTCAACTACGGCCGCGCACTTCAGGCAAACAAGCGAAGCGCCGAAGCGCGGCAGGCATGGACAAAACTCATCGAGGACGCTCAGCATTCGCAATGGAAAGCGCGCGCCATTCAGATGGTCATACGATCCTTCGAAGGCGACAAGAAACTCAATGAAGCAGATGCCTTCAGAAAACAATACCTCGAAGAATAGCTCGCAATACAAATGCCTGAGCCTTCATCAATAGATTGACATCGAGACGGCACCGTGCTAGAAGTCGCGCCGCCTCGATTTGGGCGACTGTTTCCGGTACGGTCTCCCGAGAGTTCAGCCAGGGTAGGCTGAATGTCCATAAGCGAGGATCACAGACTGCCGGAAGAAGGAATTTTGAAATGGCTGCAAAGCGACCTGCAAAGATTTCGACAACGAAAAAAGTTGTCTACAAGAAAAAATGCCCCGCTTGTTTGGCGAAAGGCACTGAGTCGGATATGAGCATCATCAAAATGGTGCGTCACTCCAAACCGAGCGGAATGTTTTGGGTTTGCCCGAAATGTGCTGCTGAAGTTCCGACCAAAATGTAATCAGGGGAGAGAAGAAGATGGATACAAATACGAATGCCAGTTCCGCAGCCCGCGTGCCCGCTCGTGGCGGTTTCCGCCGTGCAAAACGCAAAGCTTGTCCGTTCAAATCAGACGTTTCTCTGACGATCGATTACAAAGACGTTCAGCTCCTCAAACGCTTCCTCTCCCCGCGCGGTAAAATCCTGCCTTCGCGCATCACGGGTGTTTCCGCCCGCTTCCAGCGCAAACTTGCCCGCGCAATCAAGCGTGCACGCCATATCGCTCTTCTCCCCTATCAGGCTGAAGATTGATCCACGGGGCCCGAACGGGTACCATCATAAAGCATTTGAGCCGCTCAGAAATGAGCGGCTTTTTTTTTAAGCTCTGTTCAGCAAGCATGGATATGGCCCCAAAAATGTCATGTATTATCGGCAATCAAGCATCGATAGTCTCTCCGCATAAAATCTGTTATCTTTATCATGCGCACTACTGCCTACCTTCTATTGCCTGCAGCCTTGTATTTCATATCCACAGACGTTGAACACAAGCCTTTTTTATCCCCACGCCTTCCCAATTACACCGCACATATACCAACAGATACATCCGGAAATGTAATTGTTTGCGCGCAGGGTTGAGTTCACGCTTTTTTGCCGCTATAAGCAATGTGCCTCATGGCATATAAAACACAATCTAGCCCTCACAGGCTTACGCATGAAAGGAAAACACAATGAAAAAATTCTTGATGGCTCTCGCAATCGCTGGTCTGGCACTCTCCACCGCCGCTTGCTCGGATGAGAAAAAAAGTGATGAAGTAGCATGCCCCGATAATCCAATCGCATTTCAAATGATCTCCGATCTCGAAGCCGTTTCTTCCCTGTCCGCCACCTCGCTCGCTGAATGCGTCGACTTCGCGGAAAAACTTGCAGATGTCTCCGACAAATATGCTTCGCAGTACGATGCCGCCAAATCTGAAGCCGAATCCCTCAAAGATGTCAGCACCTCCTGCAAAGTCAAGCTTGGCCTCCTCGGCGTCCTCCAGGGCCTCACTGTTCCACAGCTCTATACCTCTATCAGTGACAAAGGCGAATCCTGCAAAACGCTCCTCGTTGGCGATGATACGAACCTTGGCAAAATGAATGACGCACTCACCTCCACTGAGAACTGGCGTCAGCTTCTCCTCACCGCCGCCAACGCCCTCTAATCCCAAGTTTTGGAACTGAGGCAAACGATTTTGCAAAAGCGCCAAAATGTGATGCACATTTTGGCGCTTTGTTTTATGTTATAGTTCTGTATGCGTTTTGTGCGCCTTATTTTTTTTACCTTTCCGGAGATCAGAGAATGAAAAAACTCTTTAGAAATACAGCTTTGCTGCTCACAGCCGCCCTTTGCCTTGGACTCACCGCTTGCTCCGATGAAGACCAGGCCAATGAAGAAGAAAAACCATTGATCTATGAAAGCATTGAAGCTGTCTATGAATCCATTGGGCATGAGACAAATTGCGGCAAAATCACCCAATATCTGAGCGACAACTCAGTCAACAACCAACGTATGGAAAAAGCCTGTACCGAATATAACAAGAGTCTTGCCGACAACAAAAATGACCCTAAAAAACTCTCACACAACATGGACAACTCTGGCTACTATATGGCCGCATACCTCCTCACGGACAAACTCAGCGATTCAATCGACACATGCACCGGCGAAAATGGCGCCGCCAAAGTTGCCGCTGAAGCGTTTGTAAATTTCTTCAAGGCCAATAAATGCGACACCTACCTCGATGACGCCCAGAGAGTCACCGCGAGAAAATAAACCCGCACGTCACGCCAGTTTACTGGCGTGACCCCCAGACGGCATTTTTCACCAAAATTCTCCCCCAAATTCACCACAAATCGCCTATACTGATCAAACACTTTTTTTGCATGCCTGGTGCATGTGCGAGGTCTGATATGGCGAAATATACTCTAACCCTCCCCCACGCCCTGATATACAGCATCGGCGACACACACGGCTGCGGTCGGGAAGTGATTGAATTTGTCCAGAAACTGACAGTCCGCAGCGAGCTCAGAGGCGAAGATCAGCCGGCTTTCGTCCAGCTCGGCGACCTCTGCGACGGCTTTGCACTCCCCTCCGATCACTCGATCGCTTCACTCAAAGCGCTCAGCCAGCAGCGCATCCGAGATATCCCCGAACTCGAACACGCCCTCAAACAATCCGGCAAGATCTTCCTCGACTGGGACCGCGATGAAGGCATCACAGGCGCATTCTCCGCTCAAGAACTGCTCGAAAGCACTCAGGAAGACCTCGTCGTCGCCACCTATCAGGCTTTCAAATGCTTCGAAACCCTGCTGCTCTACAGCCGCCATCAGCAGCGACACCCCGACGAATTCTTTGTCATCTTCGGCAATCATGATGCCGACCTCCTTCGAGGCCGATGCGCCTACGGCAGAAAACAGAAATATATCCTGCTCGCGCTCCTCGGCTTTACCCCTGACCAGATCAAGCTTCACATGGCAGACGGCTCTCCAGATGTCGTCCTACAGCACCCCTGGATCAAATGGCTCAGCGAACGGCCGCATATCGCCCTCAGCGCCGACACCGTCTATATGCACGGCGGCCCCACGGGGGAACTGAGCGAGCGCTTTGCACACGCAGACCGCGATGCATTCAACACATGGCTGGAAGAAATCGATGACGCGCGCGCAAACGGATGGGACGACCCGCATTTCACAGAACACAAATGCTTCCTCTCCCCGGACGGCGCAGATAACGACTGGCTGCGTCATCCCGAGCGCATCCTAAATTTCCTCAAAGCGTCTTCCAAAAACTACTGCGCCGTCGGCCACTCCCCTTTCCTCGACTTCGAGAAAGGCCCCTTGCTCGATCTCGCGCACTCCCCGCATAAGGATCTGTTCGCCACGCCGGCACAGCTCGCCCCGGAAGGGCGGCTCATCAAACACGACACAAACATGAAACGCGTCGGACAGCTCTGGGCATGCCGCCATCAGACTGGCTCAGACATCTGGACCGGCATCGATGCCGAGCTCAACGAAACAAAACTTCGCCCGGGATTCCCTAACTGATCATGCACAGACCCATCTGCACCCCCATGCTCCTGTGCGCGCTCTGCGCGACCGCGCACGCACAGGGCAACGATACGCTCCCCACATCAAGCGATCATGCGCCCGCGCTGGCGCAATTCGAGACTACAGCATCACCAGAACCAGCCCTGCCACCAGCGCCCACGCCGCCCTCACAAGGCATCGGCTCCGACGACTGGCAGTTCGATATCTCCAAAGCCATCGCCGCAGAACTCGCAGACACATCTGCCTGGAGCCTCGCTATCCCCTATCTGCGTGAACTCAGCCCCAAAACTCAAGACTGGAACATCCTGCTCCTGCAGGCTAAAATCGATCTCCAACAGGGCGATGTCGCATCCGCTCAGGAAGGCATCACACGCGCACTCCAAGCTCACCCCACCAATCCGCGCATCATCGAAATGGCTGGACATGTCGCCGCTGACGCAGGACACTTCGATCAGGCTGTCGAACACTACGAACACGTCCTCGCCCTCCATCCCAGAAACGCCACACAGATCAAGCTCGCGCTCGCACGCATCAAATTCGCTCAGCAAAAATATCAGGAAGTCATACAGATTTACGAATCTATTATTAATGATATACAACCCACCAGCGAAATCCTTGTCCGCCTCTCCGCATGCTACGAAAATACAAATGATCTCGAACGCGCGGAACTCTATCTCAAACAAAATCTCAAAGTTCATCCCAACCGCCTGTTCGCGCTTCTGCCGCTGGAACGCTTCTACAGACGCCACCAGATGAACGAACTCGCTGATCAGACCGCACAGGAACGCGAGCACCTGCAAAATAAAGATGGCGCCCCTCGTGAACTGCGCGCTTTACAGCGCTCTGCGAGATAACAAAACTCAGTCTTGAGGCGCTGTTCCACCAACGCGGATTTGAAACATGAGGTTTCAAATCTGAGCAGACAGCCTCTCAATCGCCCTGAATATTCCGCTCCCCGGGAATACATCTCCCCTGCAAAATTCCGCCTGGTATCTTCGGATGTCTCGCAAAACCTTATACCCCATCAATACCATAGCTCCCCAACCTACAATCATTCAAACACTTCTTAGCACATTTATACAATTTATAATACCATTTACCAAATTATATCATACCAGCATATTCAAAACCCGATACCATTACACCATATCCATTACACAAATACCTAAAAATAATTTGACAAATTCCTGAAATATATTCACTAATCAGCCGTCGGGGTTATTCAGCCCCTACCCAGTGACATAGGAGTTTGAAATGAAAAAATCATTGCTTATTTATATTTCCGTACTTGTCGCCACCCTCTGCCTCTTCGCAACACAAGCATCAGCAAAAGACGACCATGTCTCATGCAAAGCAACAGTCACCTATCAAAATGATTCACATATCGTCCGCGAATCAGCCAAAACTATGGACAAAGTCAAAAAAGAACTCATAGATGAAGCCTGCGACGATGTTTGCGACAAACTCCACGGCGATGAAGAAGATGCCTGCGAAAAATCCTGCAAAGCCGAAGCTCAAATCACAAATATCGAATGCACAGGCAATGAAAGTTCTGACGCAGACAAAAAAGCTGACAAAAAATCCCCTCAAAAGAAATACTATTGTCATGCAGATGTTTCCTGCGACGGCAAAGTCTTTTCTGTAAAGGAACACGCCAAATCTAAAGAGAAGACCGAAAAGAAACTCAAAGAAGAAGCCTGTGAACGCGCTTGCATTCAGCTTTCTGGCAAAGCGGAAGACGATTGCGAAAAATCATGCAAAAAATCCGCTGTCATTCAAAAGATCGAATGCAAAGAAAAAATCAAATAACACAAACCACGCCATTCAACCACATCCACAGGCGATGAACAAAACCCAAAGGCAGGCTTTTCGCCTGCCTTTTTTTATTTCTGGCAAATGTCTTTCAAAGAAGCCACTGCACTCTGCTTTCAAGTTGTGACATGCAACGCGATTTTGCTAGAATAACCACGTTTCTGCCGCATCCATGCGCGCAGATTTCCAGCATTTTAGAACAACACATCAGATATCATGCAAAAAATATTATTGATACATACAGGCGGCACCATCGGCATGGAAGGCAGCGAGCACCTCGAACCTGGGCACTACGCATCTGCACTTGTCGAACAGCTCCCCGAATATATGGGCATTGCCCGAATTGATTCTGCCATCCTGTGCAACCTCGATTCATCAGACATCGGCCCAAAGCAATGGTCTGAACTCGCACGCATGATTGCCGACAACCGCAGTAAATATGATGGTTTTATCGTCGTGCACGGCACAGACACGATGCCCTACACGGCCTCAGCGCTCGCGTTCGCCCTCGAAGGCCTCGACAAGCCGGTCGTCCTCACTGGCGCGCAGCGTCCGCTCGGCGCGCTTCGCAACGATGCGCGCCGCAATCTTGCCGACTCGATCGAAGTCGCGACGCTCGACATCCCCGAAGTCGCCATCTGCTTCGACGGACTGCTCCTGCGCGGCTGCCGTTCATGCAAAGTCAATACGCGCGCATATCACGCCTTCGATTCCCCCGGCTGCGAGCCGCTCGCAAAACTCGGCGTCGATATCACGCTCGCAAAGCATATCCGCCGCCCAACAGCACCGTTCCGTTGCCGCCCGAATTTCAACGCCAACGTCATGGTCATCCACATCACCCCTGGCATTCAGCTCAATACGCTCAAATGCCTGCTCAGCGATGAAGCCGCGCTCAACGGCATCGTCCTGATCCCCTTCGGCGTCGGCACAGTCCCCTGCCTCGACAGCAAAATCGCCGATTTCGTGGCACAAGCCACAGCCAAAGGCATCGACGTTCTCGTCGCAAACGCAGCCGTCGGCAAAATTGATATGCCGCTTTACGAAAACAGCCAAGTCCTCCTCGATGCCGGCGCAATCAGCGGCGGCGAAATGCGCCTCGAAGCCGCGCTCGTCAAACTCATGCACGCCTGCGCCGTCTATAAAGACCGCAATGAACGACTCGAATACCTGCGCTGGAATGTCGCCGGAGAAATGGAATGACACGCCCCTTTCTTCCCCCCCTCATCCTGGCTTTCGCCATCTTTCCATTAACCGCGCTCTCCGAACTTCCGCAGCCCCAGCAAAAACCTGACGAGGCGCTCGTGCAGGCCGATCAGGCCATGTTGACGGACACCGGCCGACGCGCACTTCAGCAAAAGCTCAAGAATTCGGTCTTTACAGTCACTGCCACACCTCAATCCGCGCATGAACTCCTCTCCGAACGGCACTTCGACGGTGCCGCCGCAGCCGTCACGCCCGAAACCGTCCGAGACGTTCTGCCCGCTGATTCCTTTGTCGAAACAGCCGCACCGACGCCCCCCGCAAACAAACCGCCTACGAGCTTCTTTGACCGCGGCCTCTCCGAAGTCTCCTCCCCATTCAGCCAGCGCAACGCCCAGGCCCCCACGCTCACAAGCGATCACCAATACTATTTGACAACCGCCGACTGGCTCACAGGCTCATCCGCCGTCCAGATCCGCATACACGGCAAAACCATCCCTGCTCGCATCACTCACCGGGACGATGCCAACAACATCGCCATACTCGAAAGCCAGCCCCAGCCAGACATATCCCCGGTCAATGTCTATCCCGCCGACAGGCCGCAGCCGCAGCTCGTCTATGTCCTGCTCAATCCAGATTCAATCTACGAATCACTGACGCAGCATACACTTCACGCTCCTCAGCCGCATCTATATGGCACCGTCTCGCACCTCACTGCGCGAAACGGCTACCCTATTTTCACCTCAACTGGCGAACTCGCTGGACTCACGATAGGCCCGGACACCGCGCATACCAAAGCATTTGCCGCACATACAGGCGTGCTCGACCGCGCGCTTCACCCCAAAAAGTACGACCGAACAACCATCGAAACCATTACGCCCAAAACGGATTACTAATTTTTTATATATTTAGCGCCCGCTATGCCTGCGGCATACGCGGCGCGCGCCTGGCTATCGGGCTGCGCCCGATACGCCAGGCATCCTAATTTTGTGTGCACGCGCGAAGCACCTCCCCACACGCTCAATTTCTCGAATGAATATCTTTTTTATACGAACGAAAGCGAATAGGGGAAAATGAAAAAGGCGTAATTACGACTCATTACAACCATCTGATTTAATATAAAATACTTTTTTGCCAGTCCCCTGACGAACGATAATGCCTTCCTCAGCCAGCTTCTTTAGAGCGGACAACGCAGAGGATCTGCCAATGGTTGGACAGTTGGCAAGCACTTCTGCACTTGTAAATTCTCCTATTTTGGCTTCCACATATTTTTTGACGATATCATAAGCAGTACTGGATGCGCATGCTCTGCTTGTCAAATCAACGCGTTCCTCAAATTTCGTGTAACAGGCTAAAATCACACTTAACATATAGCGAATAAATGGCATTGAATCATTCATCTCCTCATGCCATCCAATGTCTGACGCTTGTAGCACATCATAATAGACATCTTTTGTCTTTTCAATCTGCCTTTCAATACTTACATATTTTCCTACACAATAGCCACTTTTATACAAAAGCAATAACGTCAATAGACGACTCATTCTTCCGTTCCCATCATTGAACGGATGTATACATAGAAAATCAATAATAAAACATGGAATCAGAAGTAATGCATCAATCGTTTCTTTGGCAATTGCTTGTTCGTATGCAGTGCACAATGCATCTACTGCGGCCGATGTTTCATGCGGTGCAATCGGCGTAAATCGAGTAATGCATCTGCCATCAGGTCTTATCTCATTGATATAATTTTGAACATTTTTAAAACTACCACCATAAGACAAGCCGGCTGGACGCATCAAATCCCGATGAAGCTGAAGGATATAGGATGTTCTGATTGGAATATATGCATGATTCTCATGAATAGTGTTCAACACATCACGGTAACCTACAATCTCCCCTTCATTGCGATTTCTAGGCAAGGACTTTTCAGCAATGAGCTGTTTCATACGCATGCCAGTTGTGACGATTCCTTCGATTCGGTTAGACGACTCCGAGCTCTGTATTTTAGCTATCTCGACGAGCCGATCCAGCTGTATGGGCTTCTGGCAAACAAACATATCCAGCCTCCCCTTACACTCATGGATCTTTGCAACAAGATTTAACAGGTCGGTTGGCCATGTTAAACTCGCTAGTCTTTCGTAATCAAAATTTCTCATAAACGCCATTCGTCCAACGATCCCCCTGTTTCGTCCAAACTTAACGAATTTTGGACGAAACCTCAACTTCTTTCGTCCAACACCCCCATGTTTCGTCCAAATTTTACGAAATCTGGACGAACCCCCAACTCTTTTCGTCCAACGATCCCCCTGTTTCGTCCAAACTTAACGGCATTTGGACGAAACCTCACTTCTTTTCGTCCAGAAACGATAACTTTTGGCTCTGTTCAACGAGCGTAGATATAGCCTCAGCCCATGCATGATCGGCAATCGAGCATCCATAGTCTCTCCGCACAAAAGCGATTGCCTTTATCACGCTAACTACTGCCTACCTTCTATTGCCTACTGCCTGGTCTCTCATATCCACAGCCGCTGAACACAGCCAGAGCTATTTGACTTTAGCAGGCTACATACAGCCTACAGCCTGCACGCAAAAACTTTCAATACTTCAGAAAACTCCTATGGGGCTGAATAGTAACGAACAGAGCACTATGCAAAGTGAGTATGCTTGACTTTCCATTGCTTCAGCTTGATATTAAGCCAGAAACTATAAATGCCGAGCGTTATCACAGTCAAAATCATCCAAAGAATCCATTTTCCAAACAGCTGAACGGCTGTTCCATCAAACTCCAGACGCTTGCCGTTAATGACCGTGTGCTTCGCTTCCCAGCGATAAACCATGCAAAATGCCCACGGAAAACAAATCCCAAGCGTGAGGAATGTGACCAAACCTCCGAGAATCTGCCAGCCAATCAACTGAAGCAGACCGCCATCAAAATAAGACTCTGTGCTCATGTTACTCTGAATTTCTCCCATTTTTCCTCCTTTTACTTACGCATAAGAGCTTTCAGGTTTATAGCCATTCTCCAATCATTTCCCTGCAAACTCTGACCAGCAGAAAACCGTGAGAAGGCAGACACAATTACCTCTGCATGCACATGCAACACCAAACAAACTGTGGTTATCGCTATACCACATCACCACAAAAAATCAAACAAACTCCTTATCCCATCGCAAGTTACGTAAGGAAACTCTGAACAATTGCATAATCTTCAATCATGATATCGCGCAAATCCGCTCCCCTTGCCCCATCGGGGAAAGGCGCGCGAGGATTTTTAGCGCGAGGGGCATCCGTCCGCTCCCCTTGCCCCATCGGGGAAAGGCATCTAGCACCGCGCCCAGGGGCGCGGTGGCTACCGCTCCCCTTGCCCCATCGGGGAAAGGGGCCGGGGGTTAGGGGCCAATTAATCAGACTTTCCGTAACTATTCAGCCGGCCTCCAAATCTTCGACAATTCCATCTTTGGGAAAGCCCATCTCATCACTTCTTAAGCACCAAAACTTCGCGAAAACTTACTATTGCCTGCCAACTTCTGCCTACTGCCTGTCACGCAATGCTCATCATGCTTCAGAATAGCATTCTGCTGAATAGTTACTCGTAACAACTTCTGAGCCCAAAATTCAATTGACACAAGATTCCAAAAATGAAACCATTTTGCGCAGGGCTATCACGGCCCAAGCCTTTAATACTGCATTAAATTACACCTCTCTGTTATGATATCGCATATAATTCAAATATTTATCGGGGGG
>JAFUEE010000046.1 GCA_017464085.1 Pseudomonadota bacterium | reverse complement strand
TTGTGCATTCAGGTCCGGCGATTTCACACAAGCCTTTTTCTGCATCGCACTGCGCATGATCTGGGCATGTTTGGATGACTTCCCATTTTCCGGATTCGCATTTGGACAGATTATTTCCGTCACACGCCCAAGTGTCGTTTGTACATGCGGCGCTGCCGATGGGCTCGCACGATTTTGTTTCAGTACTGCACTGGGTATTTCCTTCGCATGTATTAATGATTTCCCATTTGCCGGAAATACATTTGGAAAGCGTGTTTTCGTCGCATTTCCATGTGTCGTTTGTGCAACCGGTTTCGCCGCCAGGCTCGCACGATCCGGTTTCTGGATTGCATTGGGGCTTGTCTTCGTCCGAAGAGTCAGTGCATGCACTGAGCAACAGTGCGCTTAAAAGCAAAACTAGTGGTTTTTTTGACATGGCAAATACTCCGTTGTCTATGATTGTTGTGACATGATTATGAAGATATGAGCTAATTCAGTGTTTGCGGCTAACGCGACCGCAAAGCGAGCAGGGGGCAGCCAAATTATTCAAGTTCGGAAGAGTAGTTGCTTCATAAGCATTTCATCAGTCCTTCTGAAAATAGTAATCATTCGGAACAAATGTCTGCACTGGCGTGATATGTAGTTGATACTTTTCAATCAGTTCGACTAATCGCTGTCCATCTATCAAGGTGACTGTATTTCCGCCTTGCAATGCTTTTTCCTGTGCCTGTTTGGTAAAGCTACTCGTTGTAATGAAAATGCCGTAATCCGCATTAAAACTTGTCATGACGCCTTTGAATTTATCAATGTCTGGCTCGGATACTGGAGAATCTGTAAAACGCTTGCACTGAATGACGACCTTTGCTGTTCTGAACTCGTCAGATTCAAAATATCCATATCCATCAATGCCATGATCCCCAGACATTTTTATTCCTTTTTCGCTGTCGAACTTTATGCCCATCTTAGACATGAGCAATCGCGAAAAGCTCTCGAATTTCTTTGGCGAGAATTGCTTGATTTGATCGAGAACCGTTATTTTCCACTTATCACTCGAATCAATTTCGTCATCAGTAGTTATCTCATCGAAATTATCCGGAACAACCGTGTTATCGTCGATTGGAGTTGTTTGGGCTGTGGTGGCTTGCTTTTTGTTTTTGGAGCGCGCTTGGCATCTTTTCTCCCACTCTTTGTTTATTTTTTCTTTCTCATCGACGGACGGAAACTCGGCATAATTCGCTGTGCGTCCCTGTTCAGTAAGTGTAATATCTCCGCGTCGGCCATAGTCTTCAATATATCCGCATGCGAGGAGATTGATTAATCCGAAATTGAAGTCCAGATTGAACGGGTTGTATAGTGTACCGTTTTTGGATATTCTCGGTTCAAAGGCTTGCTCGTAAGAAATATCGATTGAAGTATCAGCGACAATTTCTTCCTTGATGGCTTTTTTCGATGCGCTACCACCTAACGATTGCAGTGCCTTTAAGATGAAGCTCGCCACGGGTTGTCTCAAATATTGCTCTGCCATAATCTACACCCTTGTTTGAGAGGCTAACCATGATTTACAGTCCACGATGGGCTACAAACCTATCGCATCATAAAAAAAAAAAAAAAAGTCAACCTTTCTTTACGAAAAAATGTAAAAAAATTGACAACGCGTAAGACTAGGATTCATGCGGGTTTGCGAGGGTTTTGCGCAGACTTCGGGCGCGTCCGCCCGCGCGTTTGCAAAACGCATGAAGTGTAAAAAAAAACATATACAAATGAGCATTGTTGTGGTATAATGATTTTATGTCATCCGAATGTTCTCATGCATATCATGCATTTGATGTTTATCCCGTGTTCAAAGCTGGTTTAGCGTTTGATTGAGGGGCGATTTATGTTGTTTTATATTATATAATATATGAGCTGTTTTATACAAAGTACAATATGTTATATATTGATAATGTAAAATATTTATATATAGTGTGTTAAGATGTGAAAATTTATGTATAAATATTAAATAGAACTCTATATTCACAAAACGATAGATATAGCAAAATTAAAATTAGCAATCGGTAACCGAGCAACGTCAACCCTCCGCAAAATAGCTATAACCTTTATCATGCTCACTACTGCCTACTGCCTATTGCCTTTCATTTCATATTCTCAGAATTGAATATATCCAAGATATCTAAATAAATAGACCTATATCTCTCTAATTCGCTTGCCCATAAGGCTCGATATGTACGACGACATCGACGACATCGAGGGAATCTTTCATAATCTCATGTTCCACTTTTTCGCTGATATCGTGGGCTTCGACGATATTCATGGTCGGGTCAACTTCGATATGCAAATCAATAAAATAGCCCTGACCGATCTGGCGTGTGCGGATGGCGTGGGCATCGCGCACGCCTGGAATAGAGGACGCGATGCTGTGGATCTTGGTGCAGACATCTTCGGATGCGCCGCGATCGGTGAGCTGTGAGAGCGCGGGGATGAGCAGCTTCAACGCCATGACGAGCAGCATGGCGGACACAATGAGCGCGCCGACTGCATCGATAAATGTGATTTCCGGATAGATGCAAGCGAGCAGGATCGCGAGAAATGCGGGGACAGATGAGAGCGCGTCGCTGCGATGGTGCCAGGCGTTTGCATAGAGCGCGGAGGAGGAAACGCGCTTGGCACTGCGCGCCGTCCAGTGGAAGAGGATTTCTTTGGCGATGATGGAGATTGCGGCTGCGATGGCGGCCGGTATGCCGGGGGCTTCTTGTGGCTGCCCTAGGCTGTCGTATGCGCTTTTGGCGATGCCGAGTGACACGACGCCGAGCATGACCGCGATGAACACGGTGACAAGCGTCTCGATGCGTCCATGTCCGTAGGGATGGTCTTGGTCTGGCGCGGCATTCCAGAAGCGCACGCCGATGAGGACGGCGGCATCAGAAATCAGGTCTGAAAGGCTGTGAATGCCATCTGCCACAAGCGTGGCGCTGTGAAACAAGATGCCGAGTATCAGCTTGATTGCAGACAGGGCGACATTGACTGCCGCGCCGATCCACGTCACTCTTGATATCGTCTTTGTACTTTCAGATGTATTACTCGCCATAATACCCAATTCCCGTCGATGAATGTTCGCATTGATGTCGTCAGGCATGAGATGCGGAGCGCGGCAGTATAGCACTTTGGATACGACTGTAAATGGCAGGGGATTTGGGATATGTGGGAAAAATAACGCCGCGTATCGGCGAAGCAGATAGCGGCGTTTGCGGACCGTATGCGCCGCAAGTGGCGCATAGGGACGCGCAAAAAAAGATCAATGCGTCAGGGCAGTTGCGCGCAGTTCTATCAAATCGTTCTGGATAGATGATGTGACAGTGAAGCTGTCAAACGGCGTGAGGAATGTTTCGATCTGCTCTTTGACGATGGCGAAGCGCGCGCCGAGGAGCTGCGCGATGTCTGAGGTCTTGAAGGTGCCGGCGAACAGATGGCCGTCTTGGAGCAGCGGGGAGTTTGTCTGCGGGGCAGGCGCGTCATAAATTTTTGAAACCGTCGGCCAGATATCGTCAGTAGCTGCGGTGATGAGTCCGGCGTCGTATGCGACGTGGATTTTGGCTTTCTGGATGTTGACGATGGCATGCAGCCTGTCGCTCTGCGGATCGATTGTGGCGAGATTTTCGGGGATAAAGCGCTTGAGGATGTTGACTTTGCCAAAGAAGGCGTCGGCTTTGGCGACATCTTTCATAGGCAGGAAGACCGCGAGCTTTTGCGCTTTGATCATATCGGCTGGGGAAGGATTTTGCTGTTTTGGGAGCGTGGCGCCATAGAGCGCGGCCCAGGCGGAGCCGGAATTGTAGATGACCTGATCTTCGATGTCGAGCTTGAACAGGCGCTGGGTGAGCTTGTCCTTGATGTCTGCGTACTGACGCTGCGATCTTTCGGGCATCATGGGCAGAAGGAGCGCTTCGAGTTTTTTCGGATCGTAAAGGATGCGCGCGATGGAGGTGGGGTTGGTGGCGAGGATGCGGGATGCTTGCTTGCCTGTTGCGCCGCGTGTGAGGTCGCTGAGGAATGCTGCGCGCGTCGTGCCCTTGAACGTCTCTTTGCTGAGGCCGGCGAATGCGCGGAGTTCCGGGCCGGTCTTTTCGAAGGCCAGTTCAATTCCGGCATCGGTGCACCATGATTTGAGGTCTGCGAGCTGTGGGACAGCATCGAGGAGTGCCGAGCCGCCGAGGAGGGCGATCGGCGCATGAGAGAGTCGCGCGGATGTTGTTTTGAGCGCATCAGAACCCGCGAGTT
Source organism: Pseudomonadota bacterium (assembly GCA_017464085.1). Taxonomy (GTDB): domain Bacteria; phylum Myxococcota_A; class Bradymonadia; order UBA4248; family UBA4248; genus UBA4248. The sequence goes on along the minus strand of JAFUEE010000046.1, from coordinate 3,285 downwards.
TCGGCGCATTCATGAATGTTTTGATGGCTTCGAGTGAATCGGGGCTTCCGGGGAAAGCTTCATCGCCAAAGACGATCAGGACTTTGCCGTTTTTATGTGCCAGAGTGGCGAAATCTTTTTTGAGTATCCGGATGGATGTGAGCGCCTGGTCGCCGTCTTTTTCCTGATGGTATCGAGGCCTGCCGAATTCTTCATTAATAAATGTGTCCCACCATGCGTCGAATTTTTTCTCGCTGAGGATATCGAAAACGATAAAGACGCTGCCTTTTGCGCGCCCGGCTGCAAAGCCAGAGCCCGTGTGCATGCCGGCATTGAAATAGCTTTTGAGGTTTCCTGGATCGAGATGATAGTGCGTCCCGAGGTCGGTCAGAAGTTTATGAAGCTCTCCGGCGTCGACGACTTTGTATGTGCTGAACATCTGGATTGCATCGGCCAGCGAGCCATAGCTGGCGAATGCGAGCATTTCTGAATCTAGCGGGAGCGTGTCCGCCAGGCGCGCGAGCACTTCATCGGCAGCACGCGGATATTCGGTCGGCATGGTTTCTTTGGGTTCCGCGATGTGCTGCGGTTTTGAGGAACATGCGGAAAAGAGTGCGGGCATTGCGAGCAGGGCAGTGGCCAGACAGACGGAACGTGTGAACCTGAGCATGTGAAGAGCCTTTAAACATGAGACAGTGAAATGCCGATAAAAGGCTCTTATGACTAACAAATCGCTGTTGTTTTTACAAAAAAAAAGCTGTGTTCAACGTCTGTGGATATGAAATACAAGGCAGCAGGCAATAGAAGGTAGGCAGTAGTGCTGCATGATAGAGGCAATAGCTTTTTGCGGAGAGACTATCGATGCTCGATTGCCGATAATTGGCATTTGGAACCATACGCTTGTTGAACAGAGCCAAAAAAAAATCCTCGCCAGATGGCGAGGATTTTTATGGGATGTCAGCGTGAGAGATTAGTGTGAGGAGCTCCAGCCGTTGCGCAGTCTCTGACCGAAGCCATCGGGATCGATGAAGGAGTCGCGAGCCATGTTCGAGCCCTTGAAGTTGTTGCAATAGTAGCTGAAGGTTTCCTTGCGGATCTGAGCTTCGGATTTTCCGAGGCGCTGTGCTTCCGAGGAGATGAAGCTTGCGGGGAAGCAGACATCATACATGTGTTTGCCGTTTTCGGCGCCGCCGGCATCTTTGCCATAGACGCGCGCGGCATAGTTTCCGGAGAGATGGCCGGCCGTTGTATGTCCATAGACACTGGCATTGTCGCCGAGAGCTTCAGCGAGTGACTGTGCAAATGAGCCTTTTCCGCCCTTGAACGGATCATCAGCTGCGATGTTGCCGCCAACCCAGCCGCGATCGCCCCAAGATTCAGCAGTCTTCTCATTACGAGCCGTATTGCACGCATAGAGCTGTACGCGGACATCATCTGCGACATAACCTTTGACGGAAGTGGCGAAATCTTTGATTTTGGACATATTGAAGTTATCGCCGCCACCGAAGTTGAGACCGGTTTCATAACCGTGAGTCATGATGGTGAGGTTTTTGATGACGCCGCACTTGCTGTCGTCATAGCCTTCGCGCGGATGAGCGGCGAGGCATTGTTTGACGCTTTCGCCGAGCGAGAGGAGGCTTGATTTGAATTCTTCGTAAGTCTTGACTTGTTTGAAGACTTGCGTGCCGAGTTTTCCGTTGGATATGCCGATGGGGTTATAAGTGGCGGCATATTGCTTGGCCTGATTGACGAATTCAGCGACCTGATTTGTGCCTTTGTAAACGAAGACAGCCGTGATGCCATTGGGGAAGTTGTCGCGGATGAAGTTTGCGACGGCTTCGTCACCTGAGACAGCGGAAGCTTTTGGGGTCTGAGCAGGTGCAGTCACCGGACCGGAGGAAACTTTGCCTTTTGCGGTGTCGAGCGCGGAGCCCTTTCTGTTGTTGCAGAGGGCGTTCATATCGACGCCGAATTGGGCGGCAGCGGTAGCGCCCTTGCTGTAGCTGTTGCCGCCGAGTTCATAGATGAAGTAGTTGATGAGGTCTTGGTTAGTCTGGAAACCGCGCGCGATAACGATGGATTCGAGGGAATTGGGATCCGTCTGGTTGGTCTGTTTGGGCTCTTCTGTTTTCGGGGTATCGTTTTTGGGCTCTTCAGTTTTGGGCTCTTCAGTTTTAGGCGTGTTCGTTTTGGGCGTATCGGTCTTGGGTGCCTGAGTGGCCTGACCAGAGACGCTTGTGGCTGTATCCATTGCGGAGCCCTTTCGGTTATTGCACAGCTTGTTCAGGTCGACACCGTACTTGGTAGCGGCTTTTGCGCCTTTGTTGTAGTCGCCGTTGCCGTGTTCATAGATGAAGAAGTTGATGAGGTCCTGGTTTGTCTTGAAGCCGCGTGACTGAACGATGGCGACGAGAGCATTGTTTGTCGTGTTGTCTGTCGTACCCTTTGATTCGGGGACATCGCCATTGAGCTTGACGTATTTTTTGTGAACCCAGGCGGACTGAGTGCCGTACATGATGTTGAGCCAATCGCCGGATTTACCGATGATTGAGAGCTCTTTTCCCTGATAGACACAGCCGAGAATGCTGTAATTCGTGCCTGGTCCGAGGCGGACATTGAGTGCAGTGGCTGTCACGGAACCAGTGGACTGCTGCTGTTTGGGCTGCTGTTGCTGCTCATTCTGAGCGGACTGCAATGAGCCTTTTGCGGATGAAGCTGCTTCGAGTTGCGGTTTGGCTTTAGTGAGCTGATCCATAATTACCTCCATTTCTGTTGAGTTTACACATTCACCATGATGTGTTGTGCGCATTATAATGATAGGCTTGAAATATTAAAGCGTTTTTTGAATTTTTTGTGGTGCGGGGCGTGTACATTTGGCGCGCCTATGCCTTGCGGCATACGGCGCTTGTCCGTGGGCGCGCCTATGCTTCGCATACGTCGGCCCGGAGCCGTTCGGTCGAACGGCTCTTCATTGGGCGCGGCTATCGCTTGCGCGATACGCCGCGCATTAGCCGTGGGTTACGCTACGCTCACCCGCAGCTGTTATCAAGCACCCCTTCGGGGTGCCGTTGTAAAATCGCCATCGCAAAAAAAAAATAAAAAAAGAATTTGACGAACTCGGAAAGTGCGCGTATAAGCCGCATCTCGTTGACGGGCTCAAAAATGAGTCCTCGACAGATTTGAAAACCGAAGAAGAGAGAGAAACAAGCAGAAGTGCGAGCCTAAAAGAGACGGCTGAGAAGCTGATCTCGAAGCAGAGATGTGATATGATGCTTTGGCATGATATGATGTCGATGTAAAGACGTT
>JAFUEE010000004.1 GCA_017464085.1 Pseudomonadota bacterium | reverse complement strand
GAAGCGCTTCGATATGCCGCTTCTGAGCCTCATCCAGCCCCCTGTCCTCAAGCATGTCCACATCTGGCACGCCTTCGCCCTCTGTCCGCAGCCTGCTCACCCCATCCAGGCTCGCGGCAACATAACACGCATCCCGAAGCAACGTCAGATTGTCATCCAGGCCTGTCGTCATGCCGGAAAAACGAATCAGATCGGAGCGATCCAGAACCCGGCGCGTTTCCGTGCATACCCCCGGCGGAAGCCCCATCCCCTTCAGACGGTCGAACAGCTCCCGTGTCGTGTCGCTCAGGCAGTCCAAGCCGAACACTCTCCCGATCATCCGGCGCAGAGCGATCGCCAGGCGGTCATGATACGCGCGCCGCTCCGAAGTCGTCGTCGGATCGATCGCCGAAAGCGTCCTGATCTCCAGCCAGAACTCCTCAAGCGGCGCCAGATCCGGCATACGCTCCTCCGCAACCGCACCATTCCTGCCATGCCGACGCACACCAAACCACACCGTAACGCCGCACATCAGCGCAGACGCGCACAGCCACGGCCAGATATTCAGGCGATTTTCCCAATTGTGGAACTCAAGCCGGGATTCAAGCCGGGCATCGCTCGCGGCGAACGCAACGTGCAGTTCGCGCTTCGGGACATACACGGCCTGCCGCTGACCTGTTTCCGGAGATACCAGCTCGAAATGGACCGGCGCGGAATAAAAAAATCCGGGCCGCCTGAACTGGCAGTCCAGCGACACGTGCGTCTCCACCTGCGTCATCACACCGGCAGGGCGCATATCGACCTGCGGACGGCTGCACTCCACGCCATCGCGCGCATCGGGCACCACCTCCAGGCGGCATCCCTCGTCATGCACCATCGCATACGCATACTCGACCTTGCCCAGCATCGCCAAGCTCGCAATCTGCGGCGACAGCTCCAGGAGCTGGTAATGACATACCTCTTCGGCCATGCAGCATGCGCACTGGAGCAACACAAACAGCGCGCATATCAGCGGCACGCCACCGCGTGCCTGTCGTGTCATGACCGCAATGCTAGACATGCGACGCTCTCCTGTCAAACGCCTGCGCAATCGGAAGAAGCGCATCTTCAAGCGTCGAAAGCCGGACAAATGTCACGCCTGCATGCTGGAAAAGCGCCTTGAGCGACGCCATGCGTTCGTCAAAACGCGCACGATACGCCTCGGCAAATGACGCGCGCGATGTATCCGTCAGCACCATGGCGCCCGTCTGAAGATCCTCCAGCACCGCAAGGCCCAGGTTCGGCATGTCGCGCTCCATCGGATCGGACACCACCACAGGTATCACTTCATGATGATGCGTGGCATGGCGCAAGACCTGCCCGATGTCCGAATAAAAATCACTGATCACGAACATCAGAGAACGACGCTTCATCAGCGTCATCGCCTTCGCAAGTATCGCCGAAAGCTCATGTTCCGATGGCTCCGGCGCGAATTTCAGCGCCTCCACGAGCATGCGGACAACATTCGACTTGCCCTTGAGCTGGGGGATATATTTGAAACCCACTTCGTTGAGCAGGAGCAGCCCCACCTTGTCGTTGTTGTTGAGCGCTGAAAATGCGATCACCGCCATCGCCTCGATCGCCTTCTCCGCCTTCGTCATCCCCACCGATCCGAAACGCATCCGGCGCGAAAGGTCCAGAATAATGCACACGCTCAGCTCGCGCTCTTCTATAAACTGCTTGACAAAAACACCCTGCTGGCGCGCGCTCGCATGCCAGTCAATATAGCGCACATCGTCCCCCTCCTCGTATGACTTGCATTCGCTGAACGTCATACCTCGCCCTTTGAACGCAGAATGATACGTCCCCGAGATCGCTTCCCGAGTCTTCATGCGCGTCCCAAATTCAATCTTTTTCAGCTTTTTGAGAAAATCTGTCAGCGTCACGGCACTTCCCCCTTTCAGCGTTGCGCCTGTCTTTCCTACCCTACACTGCCTCCTTTGACAACCCTTTTAACCGCTCGCTTATCGGCCTGCGGCCGATACAGCTCGCAGCGCGCGCTATCCGGAAACTCCGGATACGCGCGCGCCACCTTATCATCTCATGCGCACGTGCGCGACTGCCATACAAAATACGCAAGGCATCGCTCAAATCTCGCCTTATGTCTTCACATCATGCGCACGTGCCTCTCCCTGACGCGCGAAAACTCAGTCCTCTACTTTGGAGAACATGTCCTTGCTCGCGCCGCACAGCGGACAGCACCAGTCATCGGGAAGGTCTTCAAATGCCGTCCCCGGCGCAATGCCGCTGTCGGGATCGCCCACGGCAGGATCATATTCATAGCCACACGGATCGCACACATACTTGCTCATTCAGGTTCCTCCAACGATCAGTAAAAAATGATCAGTCAAACTTGAAGCGACCACCGCTCCGTGCACGATACATGACATGTTTTAAACCTTAAAGCAAATGCGATCTCTCCAATTACAAAGCGCAAATGGCACGCACGCGAAATGTACCCAATCCGCCCGAGCGCGGAACGGATCTCCAAAGCGCCGCTTTCCGCGCCCAAGTGCTCGCCTAATCCGCCTGAGCGCGGAACGGATCACGCGACAAATTGTAACACTCTGTAGCCACTTGGCCTAATCCGCCTGAGCGCGAAACGGATACTGAAGCGCCAGAGACACAGAATACCTCGGCACAGGCACGCCCTCCTTCTCATAATAATACCGGTACAACGGAGACTTCGTCATGCCCTTGGAAAATGCATAAGAGCCGCTGATCATCAGGCCGAAATTCGCCGGCAGCGCCACGGTGACCTGCGGCTGACAAATAGCATAAAATGGCGTCTTCCACGAGGGACGCCTCATGTAGGAGGCTGAATTCGGGGAACCGCCGACCATGAACCATCCCACATCCGCCACAAATGCGTCAGACACATACGATGCGCCAAGCTTGAAACGGTGCATCGCATCATCGGGCACAAGGTTGTTGTCAATCTCAGATTGCTCCCCTGTCAAATTCACTTCGAACGCTCTGGAGCTGTACAGAAAATTATAACTCGAATATAATTTCCACTGATTCGTGATATTCCAGTCAAGCGAAAGCTCAAACCCACCAATCATCGCAGACGAACTCTCCTGCTTTGGCGTATACGCACCATGCCCGCCAAGTGGCGAGATAATCTCATTATCATATTGCATAATAATGAGATTCTCCATGAACGTGATAAAACCTCCTGCCCGGATATTCATGGAATAGAGCGGTGAAAACAAAAATGAAAGTTCTATATTGTGAAGGGTCTCTGGTTCGAGACGCGCATTGCCAACATATTTTTCAGAACTGATATAAAGCTGATAAAGCGACGGCTCTTTGAACGAATAGCCGTATGACAGTCGCATATTCATCCAGTCCGTCCATTTGGCCAGAAATGCAAATCGCCATGATGGTGCATAATCGGGTTCATAATCATCATTGAGATATACTCGATAAGCGTCAAAGCGAACACCTGCGGTCAGAATGATACGATCATCCCAGAATTTCTGCTCATCCTGAACAAATATGGATGGCGTCACATGGGCAAGCCTCTGGGCATTAATCGGAACAGATATCACAAACTTGTCACTCGTCAGAAGCTGATTGCCATTGATAAAATCATCTGCAAAAATATACTGATATTCAAGTACTAGCCCGGCTACAAGCGAATTGGCGCTGTATATCTGCCAGTCAAACTGGGCTAACGCATAGAGTTTATGCTGAAATGTCTCCTTGTTCTCATCACTTGATGTATCCGAACCGACTATACTGTCAGCCTTCTTCTCATTATTATATTTCGTAATATTCTGATATTGTCCAAATCGATAGGATAATACCGCCAAAATTGAAAGCTCCGGTACAAGCAGTGTCTCATACACCAAATCATTATAAACTTCTCTCCTATAAAATTTTGTATGCTTATTGGACAAAACTGTTTTATCCATTTCTGTGCCTGCATCAAAATCAATATAATTCTGAGACGGCTGCTGATAGGTGATATTTGATAAAAATTCAGCACCGTCATCTGACGCATAAATATCAGAAAATCCTAGTGACCATTTGAGATCACCAAAATGAAGCTTGAAATTAATATTATACCAATACTTATCTGAATCAGAATCAATATTGTCATATCGGAAACGGGGAGTGGATGCATAATCGTTTGATGTCGCATTGACTGCCTCATCCATCGCATAATTGACATAGACATCATCCGCAATCAGTCCCGGGCCCTGGGTCGTATTTGCCGATATATGACCCAAGATTCCCCATGAATGATCCTGCGCCTCGTAGGCAGCAATGCCAGATACTTTGAATGTCAGATTATTCTGCATCACAAGGCGATATTCGCCATAAGGAGAAATATCCGCAGGATCCTTCGTAAAAATGTTCACAACACCCTGAAATGCCCCGGAACCATAGAGCGCGGATCCTGGCCCCAGCACGACCTCAATTCGTTTGATCATCTCGACTGGATATGTCTCATCAAGCCAAATCCCCGAATCCCTCACATCATTCATGGGTACACCATTCTGAAGCCAAAGAATTCGGGAATTGTTGTCCTCGGTTCCCACAAGGCCACGAATCATCACTGACTGGAACTGCGATCTCGTTGTCAAGGTCTGCACGCCAGGAACATGACGAAGAATTTCTGCCAATGTCCGCCAACCATGCGCCGAAATATCGCGATCTGTAATCACGTGAATGGTAGAAGGGGCTTCGCTGATCAGCTGCCTTTTCTTCGCCGCTGAAAAAACGACATCACTCGCGTTTAGCTCCCACCCCTGACGCAAGGCTGACATCACTTTCTTCTCCGACTGCGAATACGAGTTCACCGGATGCGACGGATCAAGCCCAGGCGGCCTCAGATCAGGCCCGATCTGGGCAAATGCTGAATGAGCATATACAAACAACATACAAGCCGAAAACATCCATGTCACGCCGTGATAATAATTATTCATAGTTCTGGCCTCATGTCCTTTCACTCATTATACGTCCCGAGCCTGCTCGCCTGGCAAGCATTGTCCAGGTATTGTATCATCGCATCTGATGCAGACAAGATCCATCTACGTTTCGGGAGCTTATCCACATTATAAAAATGATTGACATACAGAACACATTCCATAGTCTCTGGTGTCATGCCATCAATCGTCTTATAACTCTCACGCTTGACACATTCCTGATCCCCCAAAATACTGCCATCCTCACCAATGCTACTGTCCGTACCACTATAATAACTGTAAACCGCTGAACGAAACGATGTATCATAATACGTCAGCTGTGACGCATTGGATAGACCAAAATTATTCGGATAACCATCTCCGCCTGTCGCCAGAAATGAATGCGATAGCAAATTCAATGATTTATCCGAATAATAATGCCCATTTTCATATTTCATCTCATACTCAAGTCCGCCGCTGATATTGGAACAATCCATCACAATCTGTTGCTGCTGACGACATAGCCATGGCGATGATGAATTTGAAAACTCCACGCGCATCGTTGAACCTGAATATATATAATCTGCAAAATAATGCTCATCTATCGATGAAACATATAAAAGCTCACTCAGTGCACCATACTCATCTGTTTTCCATATCTCAGTAATCTCGATCTGAGTCTTGTCATTCTCATCTTTGGTCAATCTATAGGCCACTGAAAGACGCGATACACTCGGAAATCCACCATAATCTGTGTTCTGGTTCTCAAAACTTGCCTGAAGCGCATTCCCAAGCATTTCTACAATCGTCTTAACAGGTACAGATGCAGAGACGAGCTTGTTGTCGAATGGAATCATCTGGGGAAGATTATTTGTCGTAATCTCACTCAAATCACCATCCCGAATCGTTCCCGAATTAATCACGCTGATATCAAAAATATCTGAGTTTTTTTGGTTCATATACCCTAAAAAACCATCAGATATAATGTTGGTATTATATGTTGACTGCGATCGGTCTATCATCATTGTAGATGACTGATAATCTTTAAATTCAAACACTATCGGCGAATGGAAACGCTTGCTGTCTGTGTCGTCTGTACACAAAATATTTGATGACGCACTGTAAAGACAAGCCCAAAACGCAGAGGAAAGCTTCAAGTTTTCACTCACCGCACTGGCTCGTTCATCCCCAAGCACATGCTCTGCAAATCCATTATGACAGGCATAAAATAAATCCTGATAATTATTATGATCTTTCCCCGGCGTCGAAATGGTTTTCATCTCTGTGATGGATGTATAGGTCTTCGTATCTGTCGCCATACTATTAAAAAATAATTTGCAACTTGATCCTGGCTCACCTGATAGCAATGTGGATACATCCTTTTCGAGCAACTGCTTGCATTCATTATATGAAGGTTCAAGCAGATCTATCAAGGACGACTTAAACCTGAGCCGCACCTCGGATAGACTGGAGAGTACCGGGTAAAGTCTGATATCACTCACCTTCAGCTCGTATGAAGATGCAACATGATCCCCATTATCCGACGGCTTCCGCTGCGCATATAACCCAAGCTTGAGCGCATAATATCCCTTCCCTGGAAACTGAACATAATAAATCGGATGATCATATACACTGCCCACTCCCGTATCAAACTTAAGACTATAACACAAATGTCTGTCAAATATCCCTGTTTCTCCGCAACGATTGCTGGCTGCATTAAACATATTCTTGCCACTGAAATCAAGACTACCAGGGTCTGACGATGAATGGTCATTCCAGATCAGCCCTGGCACCCCTACTGATGCATCATGCTTTTCATGGTAATATGCCAGCGCGGATGGCGTCTCCACGGCCTCCCCAAGCACACCAATTATCCCTGAAAAAATTTCAAGCCGGATATCATCTACAAGACGCGCATACCTTTCTTTGACATCCCTTTGCTTGAAATCAAGCTGAGAAAGCCCCTTGCCTCCAAACACCTCACGTATCCTCGCGTTCGGCACGACAATCTTGCTCTCACAATTGGATAGAAAATGCAGCTCCGCCCTGCCGCCACTTTTGATCGACTCGGAAAGAATGGGCTCCGTAAACGTAAACAGGGCATCCATCAGACGCGCAAAGGATTCCTTGCCTGTCAGTATATGACCAAGAATAAAAAATGCTCGCGCATTTTCATTGTATGCAAGCTCTATCTCATTGACAATCGAACACATCTGACTATCTATATTAATAGATCCAAATGAGCCTGTTTTCGTCGTCGAAAACACTGAATTGTCCAATGCACCTATAAATGCTACGCGCAATCCTTCCTCAGATGATTCGCCAGATGGAATCACTGCTGTATAATGCGTCAGCCAGCTTTTTAGAGCAGAAGAATTCTCCAGATTCGTCGCCACATAGCTGTATCCGAGCTTATGACCGCTCACTCGACGCTCTGCAAAATTAATGATATTCTGGAGATAATCTATCCGGTTGTCAAAACTGTGATTTCCGATCGTATCGACCTGAAACCCCATGAGACTGAGCATCTCCGGCGTCGGAAGATCGTTAAAAAGCGCTGATGCGCGTTGGGAAACACCAAATGAATCGCCGTTACCCACATAGATCTGATGCCTCACTTCGCTTCCTGACTTCAGACGGTCCCAAGTCTTCCGCATCGAAAGCGCGCCTGATACCGCATAGTCGCAGACATATCCCGATACATTCAGGGCATACGTCTTGTTAAATACGCCAAGAAGCTCATTGCCTGATGTGTCCGCCTTGACACATTCAATCTCAAGGTCAGGCGCATACGCAAACGGACGAATCGCAATCACATCATCCTTCCGAGCTGAGACATTCAGAAGCACGAGCGGCTTACGGATATAGAATTCCATATCCGTGTTCGATAGCTCAACACTGTTATATGTCAGCTTGCCTGATTGCATGCCCAGTTCCTCAAGAAGATAATAGTCATCCTGATCTGCATACAACATCACGCGCTGCTTTTCTGGAAGAATCCTGCCTCCCCATTCCGAAAGCGCAAGAATATCAAACTGATACATCTTGCCCTGCGCAGCATCGTCATATATAATGTCTATATTTTCAGGAGCATAACATGACGAAAGTAACGAGAGGCTGAAAAACATGCACCCCAGCGCAATACCTAATATAACTCGCTCCGCTTTTCTTTTCATGACACCACCCTAAAACACCTCATACTTCCCATCCCCCCAAAAAACGTCCTCTCCCTTTTGTACCATACAAAATCACTCATTAGCCACACAATTCCGTGACAGCACACACACCTGTTTATGCTCAGGACATTGCACGCCACTTGCCAGAAGGACTGATATCCAACGCCATCAAAGTCACAAACGTCGATAACGATGTCGCCGGCATGACGGTCAACATCCCGGGCGAAGGCTACGAAATCCTCGAAGGACAGACCTACCCGCTCACGCTCAAGCTCAACACAAAGCCGAAGAAACCGGTCACCGTCGCACTCTCTACAGATGATGACACCGAAGCCAAATTCGAACAGGCCAAAGTCGAGCTGAATGACGAAAATTGGAAATCCGGCGTGCCGGTCATCCTCAACGCCGTGGCAGATCACTTCATCGACGGCGATCAGCCTGTCAAGCTCACATTCACCGCCACATCCGAAGACGAAGACTACAACCTTACCCCGCTCGTCTTCGATGCCACAGTCAAAGACACAGATGTCGCGGATATTTATGTCAACATGGGCGACTCCCCGATCGTCAAGGAAGGCAGCGACGATCTCATTACAATGAGTGTCTCACTGACCTCCATGCCCAAAGAAAAAGTCACAATCGACATTGCCGTTTCCGACGAAACCGAACTCAAGGCAAACAAAAATTCGATCGAAATCGCCCCGAACCACTGGGATATCGCGCTCGATATCCTCATCAATTCCGTCGATGACGATATCGTAGACGGAAACGTCAAGTCCAAAGTCACCCTGAAGATGACCTCCGCCGACGCCAATTTCAACAATGTCACCAAAGAAATCGAGTTCACCACGGTCGATGACGATGTCGCGGGCTTCGTAATCAGCTCCAATGCCGCCTCTTTCCCCGAAAGCAGCGGCGCCACAACAAGCATGAGCGTCGCACTGCAGTCACAGCCGACAGCAAACGTCACAGTCACTGTCGCCTCCACGGATGCTTCCGAACTCTCCGTCACCAGCGCCACTACGCTGACATTCACGCCATCTAACTGGAAGACGCCTCAGAACGTCACCGCCAAAGTCGTCGATGACAGCATCGCTGACGGCACCCAGACGGCAGCCATCAAGTTCACAGCGGCTTCGACCGACACCAATTTCAACGGAATCACCGGACAGTCCGCGCTCTACACGATTATCGACGACGACGCGCCGTCGCTTTCCCTCGCGGCTGACCCGACCACCATCTCGCAGGGCTCCCCCACATCGACCGCAAGCATCGCCCTCGGTGTCGAGCCCACTTCAGATGTCACGATCACCCTGACCTCCGACCTCAAGGCGGTCACTTTCAACCCTGCCACACTGACGTTCACTTCCAAAAACTACAACACACCGCAGAAGGCCACGATCAATGTCGATTTCGATGCCATCGCAACCGCATCTGCAGTCTCCAGCATCAAGGCAACAGCGACAGCGAACAACAGCTACAACGGCAAAGCGAGCAACACTGTCGATCTCAATCTCGTCAAAATCGCTCAAGTTCAGAACTTTGCCTACACTGGCGGCGTTCAAACCGTCAACCTTCCTAAAGGCAAATATAAACTTGAGGTTTGGGGAGCACAAGGCGCAAATGTAAGCTATAAAGGCGGATATGGTGGATATTCAGCTGGTACATTTACACTTAATACTTTAACGCCTATTTATATCGTTGTAGGCGGACAAGGCACAACAGTTCAAGCATCAAATTCTTATGGCGGCGCTGGCTATAATGGCGGTGGTGACGGATCAACATGGAATTCTGGCAACAATTATGGCGGCGGCGGCGGCGCAACGCATATCGCTACTGCGAATGGTGTCCTAAGCAGCCTGAGCAATAATAAATCATCAGTCGTCATTGTCGCTGGCGGCGGCGGCGGCGCAACAAACAACGGTTCTTGCACCGGCGGTTATGGCGGAGGAACAACCGGCGGCCTGCCCGGAGGTAATTATCCGGGTTCTACTCCTGGCACACAGACAGAAGGTGGTTCAGGTGTCGTAGCAGGTTCATTCGGTCAAGGAGGCAGCTGCCACGATACAGTGAATGTCGGTTGGGTAGGCGGCGGCGGTGGCGGCTACTATGGAGGTGGTTCAGGCATGGCTCATGGCGGAGGATCAGGCGGTTCAGGTTATCTCAAGCCCGAGCTGACCTCTTCTCAGACAATTCCCGGCAACGCCTCGATGCCCGCACCTGCAGGCGGCACCGAAACCGGCCACATGGGCAACGGTTACGCAAGAATCACGCTGGTCCAATAATCGTTTCTATGGGCGCACCGCTCTCGGCCTTCGGCCGACACGCGGTGCCTGAGCCGGGCTATCGCTTCCGCGATACGCCCGGCTTTTTTTATG
>JAFUEE010000001.1 GCA_017464085.1 Pseudomonadota bacterium | reverse complement strand
GGGGGAATTTGTGCTCTATTGCCGAGGAAAAGTCATTGGTGGCATCTATGACAACCGGCTCTTGCTCAAGCCTACAAAAACGTCGCTCCAGATCTTGAGCGATGCTGCTATTCAGCCCATGATGGATATGCCATACGAGGGTGCAAAGGAGATGCTTGCGGCAGATATCGACGACAGGGAGCTGACTTGCCGCCTGATTGACGCGATTTCGAGTGACTTGCCGGAACCAAAGAAGCGCGTGAATGATAAGAAATCGCTTCTTTCCAAGGGCTGAGGCGCTGCTTGACGTGAGGGTGGCGCAACTTGAGCGCCTTGTTAAGAATTATAGTTACAGTTTGATAAAAATGACATAATATGATGCAAAAAAAACATAATCGATTTAATTTGTGTTGATTTGAACTGAGTGTTTCGCTATGTTAGATTGCAGTTGGTGCCAATGGTCGTTTTCTTTTTACAAATTACAAAGGAGGGTGTGATGAAAAAAGCAATTTTAGCGCTTGCTGTATCTGCGATTTTCTTTGCGGGATGCGAGTCGAGCGACGAAAAGGCTGAAGTGAGCGCATCGCAGAACCCGTTGTCTGCTGGGGCGAATGCAAATGACAGTGCTCAGAACGAAGATGTGCATGCGGATGATGTGCAAGCGGAAGCTCAGGGCTCTGATAAGGCAAAAGAAGCCGAAAAGTCGGATGCGGCGCCTTCAGGGTGTTCGGTCATCTGTCCTGATGGGATGGTCTGCGTCGGCGACATGTGCATCAGAGCCACTGATGACTGCCTGGCTCCGTGTGACGACGGTTCGGAATGTGTCAACGGTGTCTGCATCAGTCGTCAGGAAGTGCCTGCGGATGTCTGCAATCCTGCATGTGCTGATAGCGAGTATTGCGTCAATGGGCAATGCGTCTCTTATGATGTCAAAGTCTGTGATCCCGAATGCGATAATGGTACCATCTGCATAGATGGTGTATGTGTCAAGACGGCAGAGCCAGAGGATCGCACGCAAGTGGATTGTGATGGGGAGTTTGCATGTGATCCGACAATGATTTGTGTCTCGCATCATTATTGCGTGCCTGTATGTGGTGCGCACGATGGCGAAGATATTCTGCACAAGATTGATATACTGTATCAGGTCGGCGTATCGCAGGGCGATGAGCAAGCAAAACCTGGATTTACGATTCTGAGCGATCAGGAAGCTCTGGATGTGTTTGTGTCCCAGCATTATCTCAAGGTTGTCGAGGGGATTGATTTTGCTAAAGATGAAGTTCTGGCAATCAATTCCGGTGTGTCAGGCATGGGCGTCAGATTCGAACTCAGCGGGGCATGTGATATTTCTGGTAAGTCAGTGATGACTGCAGAAATGCGATACTGTGCAGGTGAACCTATGGATGGTGCGCTTGCGTGGCAATGGATTATCCTTCGCGTGCCCAAAGGCGGCAATTACGATGTCGAGTTTGTGACCAACACTCACTACTGCTTGAAGTAGTGACGTTGCTTCGAGAGTAATCTGATTATTGGCACCGCAGGCTCTGTCTGAGTTTTCAGGCAGAGCTTTTTTGTGTTCGTGTGATCGAGCCACGTATTGAGCCGCAAAGCGGCCAATAGTGGGGAGCCGGCGTGTATCGCCAGAGGCGATAGCGTCGGGCAAAAAAGTGAAATATCATCCCTCCAGATGATATCGTTTTGTGTCGATATATAGCGCCAGGGCGGTTTCGGAGAGACACTGTGTGAAGAAATTGTGGGATGTGCGCGAGCTCTGTGGTATAAAAAATATCGGTTGCGGGTGTTTGTGTGTGCTTTTAAGGAGACGAGCATGAACAGAGTTTTGGTAATTGCATTCATGGCGGTGGCGCTGATATCCCTTGTGTCGTGCAAGAGAGCAGATGAAACAGTGTCTGTGAAGCCAGAGGATTCGGTTGCTGAAAGCAGGGCTGGGGAGGCACAAGCAAGCGCGGCGGAGGACGTTGGGGCGGTATTGAACGATGGGGGGGAGCGAGTGGATAGCGTTGCGGCGGACATGGATCGGCCGGATTTGGCGTTGCAAGAGGATACGGAAAATGGGCATTATATTGCGCCAGATGCGGATGATGTGGTGAGTGGGACGTTTCAAGAGAGTGCGTTGACTGGCAATTTAGATGGAGAACTGTCGGAAAATATGGGGAAGATAGGTGTTTTTTTAGTTGAGAAGGAGGTTTCGCCAGAACTTGCGCATCCGAAAGCTGACCGTCATGTCAGCCTTGTGCTTGAGGACACTCAAAAGAGCAGTACATGGCTGAATGTGGATGTTTGGGTGAAGAAGCATCACTTTGAGAAGCCAAAGCTTCCCTATGAAAAAGGCGGTTATCGATTTTCTGGGGATGCAGAAGCTGAATTTGGCTATATGTATTCGGCGGTGCATGTGACAAGCCCGGATCAGACTCAGAATATTTATGATTTTTATAACTATACGATATCATTTCAGAAAAATAAGGCTTATCCATTCTTAAAATTTGTTGCAATTCAAAATAATATTTATTATGCATCTTTTTCGCACAATGAATATACTGATGTTAATCCGAATACAGGCTTTATGATTGCGTTCAATGGGGAGGGAAAAGTATTGTGGCGCTCTCAGAATCAGATCTGTAACAGTCAGAACTTTCTGATTGTAGGTGATACGATTATCTGTGGGTATGGTTTTACAAACGAGCCGAATTTTATTTATCTTTTAGATGTAAATACGGGGGATGTCGTGGATAAAGTTTCGATAAAAACTTCTCCAGAGTATTTTTGGATGAGAGATGGGAGTCTGTATGTTTTGACATACGATGCGGAGTATCGGTATCGGCTGGATGGGGAACTGGGTACCATGATTGGTGGGCAAATGGAAGGGGATGAGCGCGGTCTTTTGTAGGTCATTCAATGGACTGTGAGCATAGAGTTTGGTAGTTTGAGCTGTGCGTGCATATTTAGAAGGTTTGAACGGAGGGAGAGATGGCGTTGGCGTTTGATAATAACAGTCAATTTTCTGAGAATATGGGGGCAGCATTGGAGGTAAGCGGACGGGGCATGTCTGAGAAGATCACGTGTGACGATCTTCCAGAGGCACAAAAGCTTAAATCCAAAATGAAGACGCGAAGCGTTCTGAGTGTGATTTGTATAGTTTCTTTCATCACAGTATATATATGTTTCTTGAGTAAAAATATGATTATAGGTATCATTCCTCTGATCATATCGATTGGGTGCGCTTTGGGTATTTTTGTGATACTGTTCACCATGCGTACATACTTTAAAAACCATGTCGTCAAAAAAGCGCTTGAGAAGTATCTTCAAATTGATTATCTCCGCTCAGAATCTTCGCATTTTTACTCAAATACTTCTAATTTTTATAATATAAATAATTTATCTGGACCTTCCGGATATAGCACATTACAATCAAATGTAAATGATATAATGATGGCACCGTGTAATAACAAAATGCTTGATTTTCTCAATATTAATGTCCAAGGCTGGAACAGTGGTAAATTCAATGATGAGATCAAAGGTGTGTATAATGGTATGGCGTTTCGATTTTTGGATATTGAGTTGAATTTTGTATATTCCTCCGGAAAGAATACCAAAATTAATAAAATATATGGTGGCCAGGCTTTTATATTCAGGATGTCAGAGCCGCTTCCTATCGGAATCATCTATCAGAATAAGCCTGGTGAAGATTATTCTGATCCGTCAGGTTTTGCGAAAGCATTTGATGTCAAGCCTGCAATCATGGATGAAGATCTTACAGATGATGTTTTTGCAGAATACCGCCGTGTGCTGGAGACGCCAGTGATGGTAGAGACGCTGATGCGTCTGTCACAGCTCTGGAAAGGTGCGGTATGGTCGCTCAAGATCATAGATGGTCTCATGATTTTTGTGATCAATCGCGATTATGTGGATCTATTCGAACTCAAGAAAAATTTTGATATGACCATGGCTCAGCTCAATACTGATTTGCAGGAATTTGTGGAAGTCATTCAGAGAATTTGCACCATTGATTCGCTTCACTAGAACAGATGAATTCCGGAGGTTTTGCTGCCTCTGGATGTTGTATCATTTAATCATGGCTATCTGATCATCGGATTCTAAAGGAGTGTTCGCCTGTCGGGGGAATATCTTTCGCGATACATTTGTCAATCTGAATGAAATGGCCGTTATCGAGCGCGTCGAGCAGATCGCAGAGCGCATCCAGGGTTCCTTCGGCTTCCATTTCAACTGAGCCATCGGCGCAATTTCTGACCCATCCGCCGATATTGAGACGCTGCGCATTATAGCAGGCTCTGTATCTGAAGCCGACACCTTGTACCTGACCGTGGAAGCGGTAGTGTTTTCGATAGATTGTATCCATAAGTCTTTTATATCAAATACGTGAGGCGTATCGGCGCAGCCGATAGCCGAACAAGAAAGGCGCGTATGATTTATCATAGCGCCTTGTGAAATGAAAAAAAATTAATTTGCAGCAAAACGATGAAATCTGTCGCTTTCTAAATATCCGAGAATCTCATCAGCAGCGAGACTCAGGCGCATGCAGTCGTTATCATCTGTATGATAGGGCCTGGAACCTCGTTTTTTAGTCATCACAAATATCGAATTGCCGTCGCTTTTGTTCACTTCGAGTGAAAAATTGGGGGCTTTTTCATGCAAAATTTGAGAAATCTCATTTTGAGCATGCTTCTTCTTTTTTTGGGCCATTTTTTCGCCTTTAAATACGATGACGAAATAGGCATAGGAAAATGTACTGTCATTCACTTGATTTTGTGTAATCGAGAACTGCGCGCATAGAAAATCGGGTATTTCACTTTGTGGGACCAGATTGCAACGCACATCTCGAATATCGGTTGCAGATCCCTGTTTGGTGAGATCAAGCTGAACTTCGGGATGATAGTGGTGGAGATTCTCTTGATCTTTGAGCAGATGAAGGATTGTTTCGGTCTTGGATGACAGATTGTAAGCTTGCGTGCCGTCCTTGGCCTCTTCTGGAGAACAGCCGTAGATGATATAAAATAAGGTGCGTGGAATTAAGATGATATCAAAGATGATTGCGCAGGCATAATAATAATCCATCATATATAAGATGACACAGATAATAACAGTAATAATGATACTGATTACGCCTGTGAAATTGCTGAATAACTTTCCTGATTTGCTGAGTTCGATTTTGCCAAAAGTTTCAGAATTGATGCGGTCAAATATGTTTTGAATATCTTCGGTGGGAATGGTATACCATTTGTTTAGGAACACGCCTGTCTTGTCATCATCCTTGAGACGTGTTCTCTTGGGGATCGCGAGGGTCGGGGAAAAAGCGATGAGTGCTGCTGATATTGGGATAAGAATTGAGAGGATATCTGGATCTGTGGTGCAGAAGAACTGAAAGTAGATGCCAAGCAGGACGAGGATAAGTGTAATAATCATATTATACCTCTTTATCTGAACGATAGAAATTAAAGATCAGTCGAGCATTCATGAGCCCGATGCTCCATTTTGTCAGCATGTCTGAGCAGTTCGTCATAGCCGGCATATTGCCAGTAGAGCGGGCACGCGCCCTGGCAGGCGACAAATGCGGAACATGACTGGCATTTGTCGTGCGCGAAACACTTATTTTTGATTGCTTTTGCGCGCTTTGAGAACCAGACGTTCTGGAAGCCTTCAGTGAGCAGGTTTCCGACAGGCTCGTCCCAGGAGGAGCAGGGAAGGACATTGCCTTCCGGATCGACGGAGATGAGTCCGTCGCATGCTGCGCATGATTTGTTTCCGAGCCCCTTCGCTAGCGTGTTGTACATGCACATGGGCAACGGGGAGTACCAGAGGAAATCGATGTTGGCGTCAAATGCGGCTCTCCGTATGTCATCGACTGTCTGGCCGATTTTTTCGTATGGGACGAACAGGGCGTCTGCCTGAGGGCTTCGCTTGGTGGGGATGAATAGGTTGACAGACATGCGAACGCAGCCGAGGTCTTTGCAGAGCTGTGGCAGGCGTGGCAGAGTGTCGAGGTTCATGCGCGTCGAGGTTGTGTTCGTCTGTACCAGGATGCCGGCATCGCGGAGCGCGTTGATTCCAGCGATTGTCTGCTGCCAGGAGCCTGTGCGGCCACAGAGCGCGTCATGTATGGCTTCGTCGGGGGATTCGAGGCTGATTTGAGCGGTGCGCAGACCCGCATCATATAGTGATCGCGCACGTTCGGGCGTCGCCAGAGAGCCGTTGGTGACGAGATTGATGCGCAAGCCCTTGTCACATGCGTATCTCATGAGCCTTTCGAGATCTTTTCGCATCAGAGGTTCTCCGCCTGTGAACGAAAAGAACGGGATTTTTGCGTCTTCTTTGAAGATGTCGATGATGCGTTCGATGCGTTCGGGCTCGATGTCTGGGGAATCGAGGCGGCCGCAGGCGCCGTCACATCCGGCATAGCAAAAGCGGCATCTGTTGTTGCAGCGGTAGGTGACGGCAATCTCTCCAAGGATGGGGAGTTTCGTGTAATCGAACGTATAGGGGATGCGACGTGCGTGATGCGTCTTGTTGCTGATTGCAAGCGAGATGTTCTGGAAGAACTTGTCGACCTGGAGCCTGCGTTCTTCGTTGAGACCAGGAAAATCGTCGACTTTGTTGCCTGCCTGAAGCCAGCGGATAATCCGAGCACCGGTGGCGTTGACGTGATAGACCCGGTTTGGCGGCAGAATCAGGACGCTGTCTTCTTCTCGCAGGACGATGAGATCGCCGCAGTCTGCCCACAGCGCATCGATCCATGCGAGCGAAAACGTATCGGGGACTGTTGTCATCTGCCGCCTCCGGACACGCATGCGCTGTGGCATGCGCTGTGACATGCCGAATGGCATGCGCTGTGGCAGGCATCATGACAAGCATCGTGGCATGCGCTGTGACATGCGCTGTGACAGACACTTTCGAGGTTTGGCTGCTCGAAACAGCCGTGGAAGCAGGCGGAGGAACGCAGAAACTCGGTATAGCCGCCAGCAAAGCGATTTGAGAGGCCGTGGTTGTAATGATACTGATCGCGATAATAGCCGTTGTAGTGGCGCCAGTAGTAACGGTTGCGCCAGTAATAGTCGTCATAGAGGTCTGAGGGCCGCGCGGCGTAGGGATCCGCGTAGTATTTGTCTTCGACGACTTTGAATTCGAGCTTGTCTTTCTGAGGCTCGTCAGGATTGTGATACATCACAGCGAGATAGTATTTTCGGGTGGCTTCTAGATCGCAGTCCCACGTCTTTTCCTGGAGGCCGGCGATGACTTTTTCGATGAATTCTTGCAGTTTTTGTTCATCGATGTTTCCGATCTCGTTAAAGATTTCGACAAAATCGTGTTCGATTGGTTCGAGTGCGGCATCAGGCTGAATGAAAGCGGTGATCGGTTCGAGCGAACGCACGATGAGTTTGTTCTGGTCGCCGAGCGCCTGGGTCATGATGCCGATGATTTGAGAGAGCTCAAGTCCGAGAAGCAGCCCGACTTCGATTGGATGAAGATCTTTGGCGACCTTGCCTTTCTGGCCGAAACTGCCGACTTGCAGTTCCGGGGCCTCCCACAGCTCATCTGAAATCAAGGTTTCCCGCGGCGCTTCGTCTGCCTGTTTGCGACGCCTTTTTCCCGCAACAATCGCACTCGCCCCAAGTCCGAATGTCATCAGGAGGATGAGCCAGGATACGGTCTTGTTGGGGGCATCGGGGTCGCTGGAAAGTTCAGATGTCGAAAGCGAGCGCATCGCAGACGAATTGTCGAAAGCGACGAAGTCCGGGCGCATATAGAATAGAATATTCTGCGCTTCCTTGGGGTCGACATCTTTTTGGAAAACATGCATCGTCAGCAGATATTTGTCGCCTATTTTGGTGCCGATATAATCGATCTTGTTACGCTCGTTCAGGCCGCGGTGCGTCAAAATCTTGGCGTTGCTGTCGGAAGCTTCCGTATCGTTTCGCGAATAGCCGGCAATCTGTACAAAAACATTGTCTGGAATCTGCTCGCTGGGCACTTCGACCGGAAGAACGATCTTCACATCGCGATATTTCATCGCCGTCTCCCACTGCATCGGGGCCCAGTGGAAATAATACAGATCGCCATGTTCATCGCTTGTCGTTTTGCCGATGTAGCCCTCCTCGATCATGTTTCCCGAGTACGTGAAAATCATATAAGTTTTGCCGTTGGGAATCTTTGGATCGGCTTCGAGCTCATAATGCTTGCCAGACGCGGTTTGGTTGATTTTGAGGGGGATGCGCTGCTTTTTTCCGACGACATCTGCAACGGCCTTGCCCCAGTTCGGCGTGAGCGCCATGTTTTCAACATACATTGCCGTCAGAGGGCCGCTTGTGACGTTGATCAGAATCTTGTCTGTCACGTGCGCTGTGCCGTCGGATTCGATGACGACCGTAATGTCTGCGGTCTCCTGTTCCACATTGACAGCAAATGCACTGCTGCTCATTGTCGTGAGTGAGAATGCTGCGACGATGGCTGCTGAAGAATTGAATAAGCTACGCATATATGGAGCAACTCCGTAAGAAAAAATAGAACTAAACGCCCTCTTATTTTTATCATTTTATCAGTGCATTGAATACAACAAAAGTTACGTTACATCGGGATGAATTTTGACTTGGGAGGGGGAAGACTCCCCCTGCGCGGCTATTGGCGCAGCCAATACGCCGCTACCCCCTCGACGAATCGCATACATCGCGATACAGCAACGCGCGTGCGCTTATTTTGGAGGGCTGGTGTATGCAATGCGAGTGCTCATGGCATGTTGTATCGCCACCATAGCGTTTCCGCTTCTGAAACAGGGCTGAATCCGCATCGCTTGAGGACTTTCTGCGAAGCGGTGTTGCCGGTTTCCGTTTCGGCCATGACTGTGCGCAGGCGAGGATCAAGGTATGCCCATTTCAGAAAGCCTTGAATGGTTTCGCTCATATATCCCTGGTGCTGGAAAGAAGCTGCCAGGCCGTATCCGATCTCAATGCGGCCCGTTTCATCTATGCCGCGCTTGATGTCAAAGGAGCCGATGATTTCGTGCGTTTCGTTCAGGAGAATCAGCCAAAATGTGTACCAGGCGTATTCCGTGTCCTGTGTCTCGTCAAAATACGGCATGCGTTCAAGCTGCATTTCTACGATTGATTGGAGGTATTCTTCGCTCAGGGATTCGCCCCGGTAGGTCGCATGAAGCTTTTCTTCGAGTGTGGGGATATCATCTAGCCAAAGACGGAGGAGTTCTGGCGTCAACGGGATGAGCGTCAGACGTTCCGTGTGAACTTGAAACAGGGTGGTTTTCTGCATGATACGGCTTCAGTTTATGTGCGTTTGAGCGGGCTTGCGGGTTTAAATCATTTGGTTGATGATTGCCGACATCGGTAACTCTTGCAATTGTAGGCAGGGGGTCAGAAAAACAAAAAAACGCCGCATTGCGCGGCGTTTGGGTGGCTTAACTGCCTATTTATATGTGTGTTTTCTTGCCATTTCGGAAAGAACGATCATGCCTGCGAGAATTGCGACAGACATGGTGAGATTCATTACTGCAATTAAAACATTCATCATTAATCTCCCTTTGTGGATGTTGAATCAGCGCTGAAATAACCTCCTTTGACAGCTCTGTATGTATGGGCTCCCCTGAGCCTGTGAGTGAACTATGTGAGCTACACCTACATGTAGCTCGCAAAATGGCAAGTTAGTCCCAAACAGTCGGTCTCGTCAAATTTTTTTTGCATGTAGTCTATCTAAGACTGTGACGGATGGTGCATTTGTGTTTGTTTCGCCTGATTAACGCGCGTCAGGTTTGCGGGTGCCTGGAGTTGCTGGAAGCCTAATGTTTTCGCCTGATTATCGCGCGTCAGGTCTCGTGCATTTCACGATGCACGCTTTTCGCCTGAGCTTCCGTCCCAGCAGCGGTTGCTGAGACAGAAGCATTCCTCTGGCTTTCGATGTTGCGGATACCGGGGTGACATATCAGCGGAAAGGCGCTTAAAACCTGTCAGCCAGGCAGGCACAGCTTTCTTCATAGAGTTTGCGCTCTTCTTCTGTCAGTCCGGAAAGGCTGGCAACTTCCGCGAGTTCGCTGAAAACTTCGCATTGGTCTGCCCATGGGATATGATCCAATGACGTCATATTTTTGAGGATATAGATCCATTTTTCGAGGTCGGTCTGACAATCAGCTTCAGCTTTGTTGAAATTTGGCATCTGTATGAACGAGAGGTTGATCATTTCATGTGCATCCTGATCGCTGTCTGCTGTGTCTTCGAATGCGTCAGGTGCGGCAGTTGGCATCACCAATGCGGGTCTCATTGCAAACGCGTTGTGCTAGTCGTCACCGAGAGACGTCTGTTTAAATCCCATGAGGCGGTGAACGCTTTGAAAACAGAAGAATATCGAGTAACCCTTTCTACCAGAATGATATTTCTTTCTCCAAACATGAAACGCTCTTAAGCGTTGACGCTAATATTTGACGATCTCGAAAAGGGCGCCTTGAGGTGTGGAGCGTGTATGTCGTATGATGAGATTTGGAACAGAGAGACTGGCAAAGTCTTGAACGATGCGTGAAAAATCGGCATCCGAGAGCGCAGGCTGTGCTGGATTGAGCTCAATCGCGAGCGCATTGTCGGCAATCCATCTTTCGGCGACATCTTCGACGCCGATGATAGATTTGAGCGCTTTTCGGAGCTGGACGAGCGTGTCTGCATCCGGAAGCGAGCTGAACACGATGACGGGCTTGGATATCAGGTCGGGGAGTTCATCCTTTTCTGATGTCTGAGCGAGAGAGAGAATGGCTGAAGAAAGCTCGACGGCGATTTGGTTGCGCGCGAGCAGTTTGGCGAGTTCGGCTGTCTCTGCGGATGCTGTCGCAGTTGTCGCAAGCGGTGTCTCACTTCGGGGATTTTGAAGAAAATACCCGCTGAAGGTGCCGGTGCAGCTGTGGCGCGATTGGTCGCTCTGGCAGCTCCAGGTTGTCTGTCCGTTGAGGACGTTCTGTGCGCCAAAGAGTGAAGCGAGCGTGCGGGCATTCGCGTTTGTGAGCGCGGCGGGCGCATAGACCGCTGGGCTGAGACGTGGTGCGGCTGTCGGGCGTATCAGGTCGAGGTTTTGGCGCGCGAACAAATCGAACCACGGGGAGTCTGTTGTGTTTTTATGGGGCCACCAGGTTTCGGTCTGACCAGATTCGGTATCTGCAACCGTCAGGAGGACTGGGGCTGAAAAGGCGCTGTGTGCAGCAAGGAGCACGGCGATGAAGAGAATAGCAGATAGAATACGGTGATGTGATCTCATGGGGGGCTTATGGGGATCGTTATCGTGATGTCGCTTGAACAAGCGTAGAGAACATTGAAACTGATAAGTATGCGCCAGATGAAGCGCATGGAGAAGCGAAGCCATGACACTTGGAGGGGCTTGGCATGGGGATTATATCACAAAGATCCCGCAGGTAGGCAATAGTCAAGGAAAACGGCGTATTTGCTGAAGGGTCATCGGACGACTCCCGGGTGTGCTTTGCGCCCTTGGGATGTGGAGATAGCGGGAAGCGCTTCAGCGCCTCGTGCGCATTGTTCATCGCCCTGGTTCTTTTCCGGCAATTTATTGCCGGAACCTGCGGACATATCAAACAAGGTATGTCCCACGGGCACCTCGTCTGCCGCCTTTCCTGCACAATATGTCGGACGGCATTGCTGTCCCACAAAAATGTGGCTTTATAGTTGGTTCGGAACCGATTTCTTGCTAAAAGGAAATCTGCGAAAACCGCCTTTTGCAAGGAGTTCCGAACCATGTCACAGTATAACACAGTTTTTTACACATTGGAAAAAATTC
>JAFUEE010000045.1 GCA_017464085.1 Pseudomonadota bacterium | reverse complement strand
GTGAGAAGTCGCCCTTGCACATTTATATCATCTGTATCGATAATCGGAATTTCGGCTATTACAACAGGGAAATCAGAAATCCGTCCACAACGACTGGTTCGTGACTTCGTGGTGGAAGACAATCTCCCCACGCTTGATGCGGATACCGAGATCTTTTGGAGAGCGGTTTGCAACCAAGCGTTTAATTGCCGCATATTTTGAGTGATTTTCTTCGCCGAGAATCTGCTTCATCGCCGAGGAATTTTCAAATCCCTCAATGGCATCATATATATTGCTGTAGAGCTTGTTGGACTCCTCGTTTCTTTGTGCTGGATCAATTGCCGGATAATCATCGATCATGAGATGCAGAAGCGTATAGATTAACAGATAAGGGTTTGCATCCGGGCCGACACTGCGCAGCTCGAAACGCGATGTCTTTTCGTTGCCTTTGGGAAGCCTGATAATCGCAGTGCGGTCATTTGAGGAGACGCGGATCGCATTCGGTGCTTCAAAATTTGGGTCAAGCCGGCGATATGAATTGACCGAACTGTTGGCAATCAGACAGAAATCTTTGGCATGACGAAGGATTTTGTCGACTGAATTCCAGCCGAATTTTGAAAGATGCCCGAGCCCATCCGCATCGTACATCAGATTTTTGTTATCCTTAAAGACAGAAATGTTTGCATGCATGCCTGAACCATTGACTTTTGTCATCGGTTTTGGAAGAAAACATGCGGTCATGCCGTTCATGCCTGCAATCTGGCGCGCAAGAAGCTTGTAGAGCTGCACCTGATCACATGCCGTGATCGCTTCTGTTGCCCGATAGTTGAGCTCAAATTGCGACGGCGCGACTTCAGGATGATCTTTTTCATTCTCAAATCCCAGCGCGCGCTGCGCTTCAGCAAAATGATCGATAAAGAGCTTGAGCGGGGTATTGGGAAGCGTATGAAAATAACCGCCATCCGACACATACGTAAATCCATGGTCTGCCTGAAAATTCTGCTCGGCATCGATGCCTTTGAACAAAAAGCCCTCGACCTCAAAGGCGACTTTAGCTTCCAAGCCGTTTCGATAGAGCTCATTGTTATAGAGCTTGAGCTGCCCACGGATATCTCCGGGATAGGGACGATTTTCAACATCGCGCACCAGTCCAAAGACCATGACTTTCCCTGGACCGAAAATATCACTCGGAAGCCAGCGAAAACTTCCCCAGTCAATGTCAAGACAGAGGTCTGATTCACGTTGACGAGAAAAACCATGAATGGATGAACCATCAAACGTCAAGCTGTCATACGACTGTTCGAGGAATTTTTTGTCGTAGTCGAGCATGTGAAAACGACCTTCAAGATCGGAAAAACATACCGTCACCGCTTTGAGCTGATTTTCGTCATGCAGATAGCGGAGATATTTTTCGCGCAAGATATCGTCTGGCACGTGATTCTTCACATCTGCCTTGGCTTCCAGATTAAGCGCTTCAAGTTCATCGTAGGGGATTTCTTTGAAATTTCTGATCTTAAGCATATTTCTTCTTGTCCAGGTGTTTTAGAAGCTCTGGCCCGGATGACCGTGGCCGCCTTCGCACAAAAGGCGTCTATCATATACCGCAATCTCCATGCATTTGCCAAACCGATTTGCTTACATGTGGGATATTACGCACGGTTTTCTGGCAAAGCACGAACTCAAGTACAGGCTGGAGAAGTGCCGGTGCGTATTGCTTGCAATAGCACCGGCCATCCGCCCCGCGTATCGCAAATGCGATAGCGGGGCATACCCAAAAATTTACACCATGAATAAAACCTATTGACATAGTAGGTTTTATCCTGTATTCATGCATCAACCTACCTGAATGGTAGGTATTAACACTACTTAAATGGTAGGTATTAACAGCAAAATTACTCTTAGGAGAAACATTATGTCGAAAATTTACACGTCCGCAGATCAGCTCATTGGCAAAACCCCGCTTCTCGAAGTCTCGCATATCGAGCAAAAAGACGGTTTGAAAGCGAAAATCCTTGCAAAATTAGAGTATTTCAACCCGGCAGGATCGGTGAAAGACAGAATCGCCAAGGCCATGATTGATGATGCGGAAGCGAACGGCAAACTGAAACCGGGCTCGGTCATCATTGAGCCGACATCGGGAAACACAGGAATCGGCCTGTCCGCAGTCGCAGCAGCGCGCGGCTATCGCATTATCCTTGTCATGCCTGAAACGATGTCTGTGGAGCGCCGCCAGCTGATGCGCGCATACGGTGCGGAAATCGTTCTGACTGAAGGCGCCAAGGGCATGAAGGGCGCAATCGCGCGCGCCAATGAGCTCGCAGAAGAGCTTCCCAACAGCTTTATTCCCGGGCAGTTTGTCAATCCAGCCAATCCGAAGGCGCATCGTGAATCAACGGGTCCGGAGATCTGGGAAGATACGGACGGGCATGTCGATATCTTTGTAGCAGGTGTCGGTACAGGCGGCACGGTGACGGGTGTTGGCGAATATCTCAAAAGCCGCAATCCCGGCGTGAAAGTTGTGGCTGTCGAACCCGAGACTTCCCCGGTTCTGTCTAAAGGCGTAGGCGGTCCGCACAAAATTCAGGGCATCGGTGCAGGATTTGTCCCGGATGTGCTGAACACGAAGATCTATGATGAGATCATTCCCGTATCTAATGAAAATGCATTTGAAACCGGAAGACGCATCGGGCGAGAAGAGGGCGTGCTTGTAGGCATTTCGTCGGGTGCTGCAATGTGGGCGGCCATAACGCTTGCCAAACGCCCAGAAAATGCAGGCAAGACGATTGTCGTCCTGCTTCCTGACACTGGCGACCGCTATCTCTCGACAGCCTTGTTCGCGACAGAAAAATGATATAGTTTGCGTATATCTGGCTGACAGTGCAGCCAGATATAAATTGCAAAGGGAGTGACATGAAGATATCCACGCGAGGGCGTTACGCGCTCAGAGTCATGATAGATCTGGCGGAGCATGCCAATCAGGGATACACGCCAATGAAGGTCATCGCGGAGCGACAGGGCATCTCGTTAAAGTATCTTGAGCAGATTGTGCCCGTGCTGAGCCGCAGCGAATTGATCTGCGGCATTCAGGGAAAAGGCGGCGGTTATAAGCTGAACAAGCATCCCGATGAAGTAACAGTCGGAGAAGTCCTGCGCCTGACCGAAGGTGATCTCGCGCCGGTCGCATGTCTGGAATGTGATGCCAAGCCATGTGAGAGAACAGGGATTTGCCGGACCCTGCCCATGTGGAAAGCGTTTAATGATATGATCAACCATTTTTTTGACAGCATTACCTTGTCTAAGCTCATGAAAGACAAAGATGCTCAGATCGAACTTATCGCAGACAGCACAATCTCAAAATAACTTAATCAAAGAATTTTGAACTTACTAGGCATTGCAAGCTAAAGCTTTCCTTCTCGGCTGTAGTTCTGTAATGCCTATTTTTTTATATTCCGCGAAACATCAGATGGCGTGCGGAAAATGCAGTCCTTATATCTTCCATCGCATGCAAGCTCTGAATGCCAATAAAAAGCCCTCACTCAAATGAGATGTGAGGGCCATTTTCTATACAGTCATAATTTCTTTTTGCGATAAACGTTTGCTATTCAATGTCTGCAATTTTGTTATAACCGCGCGCATAGAGTTCGTAAGCGCCATTGTTGTCTGCATCATCTGAATAGACGACAACGACCTGTCCGGCCGCAGTGCAGGCAACCGAGGGCTGTTTCTGATTGTTCCATACGAGCGAGGTGGGGGAGACGGCAGTTCCGATTTTTCCATCGACGATTGAAGCGAGCAAGATATCGCCTGCCTTATCATCATAAGTAGTCTTGCCATCTTTTGTGACGGAATTGACAATGCTCGGATCGTAGAAACCGACAACTGCGCGATTGGAATCATCGACGCAGACCGTGGGTTGCGCATTATTATGGGATGCGCTGTAAACCTGCTTGTCGGTGATGATTTCCTTGAGATTTTCATCCCATCCTCGAACGCGAATCGCATATTTCTTGTCCTTGTCACGATCATCCCGATAGGCGACGAAGAATGCGCCCTTCCCATTCATCCCGACAGCGCTGTGGATCTGTTGTCCGGCAGATTCGAGATTGACCGGGGAAACATTGCCAAGCAGCTTGCCATTAAAGTCATATTTGCGCGCATAGAGCTGATAAGTGCCATTATTGTCATTGTCATCGTCCCACGCAATGACATAATTGGCATTTGCATCCATCGCAAGAGAGGGATTTCTTCGCGTTCCCTCAGTCTGAGCGATGAGGTATTGTTCTGCGGCAGCCGGGGAGCCATCCGCCTTGAACGTGCGCAGTTTGATATTGATATTCTTGTCGCCCTGTTTGTCATTCCAAGCGACGACAAAGCGCCCGTCCGGTGCCATGGCGATTTTCGGAGCCGTCTGATCACCGCTTGCGCTCTCATGTACCGTGACATTAGAGAACTTGAGCTTGCCACTGCTGTCAAAGCCGCTCATCTTGATGTTGTAAATATTGTTGTTATCACTGTCATCAGCCCAGACGACGACAAAATTCCCTTTGTTATCCATAGCGACATCCGGAGAAATCTGGTTGCCTTTGGCAAATTTGTTGTCGCTCGTGACAAATTTCTGCCCACCGTTTGTATAGCCGCCTTTATTGAAAAGCCTGAACGCAATATCAAAGTTGTTCTGCGTCTTTCCCTCGGCGTCTTTATATGTCCCGTCATCCGTGCTGGAGTTGTCCTCCCATACGACGACGAAATTGCCGTTCGAGCGGTTTGCCGCGACAATGGGATTGAACTGATCGCCGGAACCGACATTATTTACAACGCGCGGGACGAATGCATGAATATTCTTGTCGCTGTATTGATGCTGTATCGGTGAAAGATCGATCTTGAAATTATTGACATGCGCGCCTTTGGAGGCATCTTTTCCATAATAATCCGTGCAGAACATGTGTGGCGAGGAATCATTCGTGCCGAAATAATACTTCAGGTCTTTATCCAGCACTGAGTGCGTATATCCTTTGACTTCGCCTGTTTTGGGATTGATTTCGAGCTGTCTGAGCCAGCCATTGCCGCTGTTGACTTTGGCACCGCTGCACGAGCCCGCCTTGCAGACGCCGCCCTGGCAGGGGTTCTCGGACTGATAATCGACAAGAAGCTCATGCACAGGCTTCCCAAAGAGATTGTCATGCGTCGTGTATTCCGAATCGGAGACATGTCCGCCGGCGACGAGCACGATATTGGAATGGCGCCGAATGAACTCATTGAAAAGCGCCTTTCCGCCCATTCCATGCACCTGGTAGAGCATGTGCGCCTGTTTCTGCTGTGCGCAATATTTGGCATCGTGCTTGAGATATCCGTGCGTGGTCACCATGACATGATAATCGGCATATTTAGGATCGTTGAGGATCTTATCCGCCCAGGCGATGACATCTTTTCTGGGATAAAACTCAAATGCGAACACGAGGAAATGTATATTTCCAACAGAGAATGTCGCATACGAATTGGCTCCGGAATAATACCCGCCAAACCATTTCATATCTTTCAATGAGCTCTTGCTGAAATAAGATTTCAGCTTGTCATTGTTATAATAAGTGGCAAATTTAGTTTTGGATCTGGATGGCAGAAGGGTAGAATCAGAGGCATAATAATCGTGATTGCCAGTCGAAATCGTGAAGGGAATCGATGCATCCGCCAGTTTTTTCATCGCAGTGACAGAATTGGCCCAAGCTTTTTCGCGGTTTCTGTTCGTGATATCGCCGAGATGCATAACAAAGCGAATATTCTTGCTGTCCTTGTTTTTGGCGACCCATTCCATCTGCTTGACCATAATGGAAGTGGTGTCACTGACAAGTTTTCCCTGAGCGTCTTTATGTCCCAATGCCACCGATTGCGTATAATACTGAGTGTCGGGAATCAGAATGATTGAGAACGGCTTGCAATCGTTCCCGCATGCGAATTCGCAGGACTTTCCATCACTGCTGCACATTTGTCCGGCCCCGCACGCGGATCCGTTTTGCCAGACATAACAGCCAGAAGCATTTTTGGCGCATTTTTGCATGTTGTTATTCGTGCAACGCGAATCATTCTCAGCACATTCGTCTTTGCATCCGAGCACGCATTGAAATGCTTCATTGCAGACCTTGTCAGAGCCACAGGCCTCGGTCAACTGCCAAGCCAGGCATTGATCCGAGCTCGCCGCGCATGTCCAGACCGAGTTATTTTCGCATTTCTTTTGCCCCTCAGTGCAGAGGTTCACGCAATCGGGCAAGCAGAGGCCGGAATCGTGATCACAGCGAGCGCATGGTGATACAGAGCCCCACGCCGGACAATCGTTGACGAGCTCACAGATCTGACTGCCGTTGTCGGTACATCTGCGCACACCGATATCACAGACTTCAGGACAGCTTATATCAGGATCAGTGCCGCCTTCGGTATCATCATCTGTCCCTTCGTCTTCGATCGGGCTGACTTCAGTTCCCGGTGTTTCAGGATCCGGATCCGGCTCCGGGTCTTGTGTTGGATCTGTTTCGAGCGAAGGATCGCCAGTTTCTGGATCAATTGGATCGTCAGGATCGGGCTCTCCAGGGTGTTCGGGGTCCTGCGCCTGCCCTGGATCTGCCGGATCGCCTGGCTGTTCGGGGTCCTGCGCCTGCCCTGGATCTGCCGGATCGCCTGGCTGTTCGGGGTCCTGCGCCTGCCCCTGATGATCCGTATCCACGATAAAAATCGGATCGCTATCCGAACACGAGACCATCAACCCGCTGCACATTGCCAAAATCCACAATATACGATTGACTTTCATCTCATCTCTCCGAAGCAAATAAACCGAACCATGCAGTCAGATATTGGCCGCACAATGATAACTTGACTCTATCATATCAGGCTCGCTCTTTAAATAACTTCTCCAGCCTGATTTAATTTATTTTCGCTTCTTTTTTTTAGCGACACATAAGAGATCTCTATCAGTGGCGCGGCTATCGCGATGCGATACGCCGCGCGAAAGCTCCCCTATGCGCCTGTGGCGCATACGGCTCGCAAAGCGTATGTCTCATGGCGCGGCTATCGCGTTGCGATACGCCACGCAGGCGCGCCTATGCGCCGCAGGCGCATACGGCTCTTTTTAAACGAGGGCATGCCCATGTCGGGTGCGGTGATCTGCGATACGCCACGCGACTGTCTCAGAATTTTCCAGATATCGACACCATATTGTTCCCTAAGTTCATCGAAACGTCACGTACAACAGAGGAATTGTTTTTTCGATTCTTAGACGTATTTCTGTGCAGCCAAGGTACCGCAAAACCGATGGCACTTCCGATTACGGCCCCAATCAGCACATCGGTAAAATAATGCTTCTGCGCCGCAACGCGCGTGTAAGCGACAAAAAGCGCCAAAGGCATGCCAATGCCCCAGATATAAGGCTCTGCCTTATAATTGCGGATGTGCGCAATCGTGCCAGCGGAAACGACAAGCGCAAATGCCATATTTGTATGACCGGAATAGAACGAAAGATTATCATCCGCGCGATCTTTGTACATCTCCGGATCATCCCGGATTGTAAACGGGCGAGCGCGCCCTACGCCAAATTTGACAAACTGATTTGCAAGAGAGCTAATGGTTATGGATTCGGCAAGCAGGATTGCATCTGCGCCGAGATTTTGAATGCGTCCTTCAAGGCCGCTGGAGAGCGCCAAGGCACCGACAGCAAGAAGCGGAATACCCCCGAATGCCACAGCATCCGCTGTTTTGGCAGCATATTTTGGTGTCGGCCATGAAAGGCTGTCTGTAATCGTCTCGTCCATCTGATTTGTCTTACACCAGATGCACTTCTGGGGGGCAACATAATCTTTAAGCAGTTCGAACGTGAGCCACAGCGCGCCTGTCGATCCTGTCAGACCGCCATCAACTTTCCAGTTGACATTAATCTCGTCGGTCGCTTCAGCAAACGCAGAAGTGCTGATGCCACAAACCATCATGCATGCCACAAGGACAATCAGGATATGAAAACGTGATAAGCTCTTAGACATGTGCCCTCCGGAAAAAAACGGTATTTAAAACATAAAATACCGTAACCATAATAGATTACGAAATCATAGTGAAAATTACAAGCGGTATTAAATGAGGTCGCAATCTGAATAACGCCTGTAAATCATTTGCTCATAAATATGATAAAAAGCACAATTACAATGATGAAAATAATCATAATCTCCTTGATTTGACTGTCATCCTGATCTTCAGGATTTGCGCCAAAATTATTCACTGACTTTTTATACAATAATTCACCATGTGCAGCATGATTATCAATCATCTGCTTGTTTGTATCATTGCATTGTACATTCAACTGCGTATTGGTTTCCCGTGAAATGCATAGCTCAGTCTGCTGGGCAGCGCATTGCGAGGATGCTTCATCATACTTCGCCTGTATCGCTTTGATTTCCTCGTGACGCACTGCGAGTTCTTCTTGAGATGCTGAATACTGGCTTTGCAGATCGGCATATTGAGTGTTTACAGAAGCGCATTCATCCCGCAAGTTGGCGCATTCCTTGGTAGATGCATCAAGACAGGCTTGAAGCTCAGCGCATTCAGCCGAAGATGCTTCAAGCTGAGTTTTGAGGGCTGCACTTTCTCCGATAGAGGTATCAAGCTGAGTTTTGAGCTGAAGATTTCTTTCGTTTGATGCATTGAGCTCATCATGCAGGGTTGAACATTGCGAGGATGCTTCATCAAACTTCGCCTGTATCGCTTTGATTTCCTCGTGACGTGCTGTGAGTTCTTCTTGGGAAACGACATATTGCTGCTGCAAAGCTGCATATTGCTCATTGCCTGCCTCAATATAGGATTGCAGGCTGGCACACTCCTGCTCACTCACTTCAAGTAACGCTATATATTCTGAGCATTCCTGAACAGTTTTCTCAAACTTTGATTTGAACTGAGTGCATCGATCATTCGCCGCTTGTAGTTCATCTCGAAGGGCAGAGCATTGTAAAATCGCCGAATCATATTTCTTTTCTGCGACTGCAGACGCCTTTCGACTTGCAATGAGCTCATTTTGAGATTGCGAATACTTGTCCTGAAGATCAGCGTATTGAGTTTTTGTTGTGTTCAGTTGGGCTTTCAAATCTAAGCATTCATGATTAATTCTAATCAATTGATTATTTAAATTTGAGCATTCAACTTTAGATGAATTAATCTGAGACTGAAGTGTGCTTATATATTTTTTTTGATTCTTGAAAAATATTTTCAAGTGCTGTGTAACGTTTATTCTGCTCATCATGTTCAAATTGAAGACTTTCAAATTTTGAAACTAAATTTGGATCTTTAATCACTCTATCTGAGGCAACATCTAAAGTTTTTAGAGCATATTTTGCATCAATCCATCCTAATTCAAATTAATTTTATACCAACCATTTTGAGCATCAAGTATATGTTTGAATTTAACTTTTGAGATTTTTGAATAAGAGCCAATTTGCTCATAGCTATATCCGGGGCCTTTATATATGCCTAACTTATAATTTTTAGGAATAATAATGCTGATGATCTCGCCATTCAGTTCAGTTTCGAGGTCTGCAATTTGCTTCTTAAGTTGTATATTTGAATCCTGAAGCGAGTTATGCTCATTTTGAAGGTTATCTAAATCCTTTCGAAGTCCATCGTTTTCGTTGTATAATTTTAATGACGCTGTCAGATCATTTTCATCTAGTTGTTTTAAAAGTGTAAGCTCTTTCTTAACTTTTTCAAATTCAGCATTCTTCATTGCAAGCAGACCGAGAAGTCGCTTGTTTTCTTCTTTTAAAGCATTAATTTTTCCTTTAGAGGAAATATCTTCGCTTGATTCAGATTTAAGACCTAGTTGTTTGATGTTTGTAGCTGGAGGCGTAGGGGTAATTATCTTATTTTTCAGCGTGTTCATTGACGCAGAAAGTCCTCTTTTAGTATTAGAAATATTTTGTTTATTAGATATTTCTGTACCCACAGCAGATTGTTCTGTGTGTGCAAGTACGTTTTTTGTGTCATTTTTAGATAAACTATTCTTTAGAGAAGATATAGCTTCTTTAGCTTCCAAATTTTGTTTATCACTTTTAAGTTTGGCATAAAGAGCTTCTAGCTTTTTATCGAACTCGCTTTCAATTTCTTTAAGGTGAGACATCTAATATCTCCATAGCTAAGGAATTAAGGGCATTGCCATCTCTGATGGCAGATATTTGTCATACAGCCATATTGGTTTTATGGCAAATATTCGGTCATTACAGCATCTCATCATGCGACTGGAGTAATCCCATTTCTTTGAGGAAGGGAGAAGGGGATAATGAAACTTTCCCAAAAGAGCCCTCCAAGACAAAGAACAAGTTTTTTCTGGCACGAGTCACCGCAACATAAAACAATCGTCTCTCCTGTTCGAGCTCGCTTTCAGTTTTTGCCTGCTTGCTCGGCCAGATATCAGAGACAGCATCGAGCACGAAGACCGTATCGAATTCCCTTCCTTTGGCACGCAATGCTGTCATGAGATGGAGCTGTCTTTGCCAGACCGAAGATATCTCATCCTCTGACTGCATTTGGGTATCCGCCAAGGTAATGATCGCTTTGTCGATATCGCTACAAAATTTTTGGTAATCACTGCCATATTTTTTAGCAAATTCAGATAAATATATAAACGGTGGATCCGTATAAAAAATATCGTCTTCAGACTTGCCATAATCTTTCTGCAAGC
Source organism: Pseudomonadota bacterium (assembly GCA_017464085.1). Classification (GTDB taxonomy): domain Bacteria; phylum Myxococcota_A; class Bradymonadia; order UBA4248; family UBA4248; genus UBA4248. The sequence goes on along the minus strand of JAFUEE010000045.1, from coordinate 35,519 downwards.
CTTCGAAGCACTGTCCAAATACATCAATCGACTCAGAGACCGTAGTTGCTTCGAACAATTTCTTGAGTATATCAGCAAATCTTTTGCTCTGCCGAGCATCCGAATTATCTCCTTTGAGCGGCCCATGGTATTCTCTCAGATGCGCGAGTGCCTCCCATAGCGACTGCGGAGAACGCTGAAGCAGGTATTGAGAAAGGGCAGCTCTGTCAGCTCTTGAGAGCGGATAACGCTTAATCTTATCACACAGCGTCAAGATGAGATTTCGAGGATCCACAGAGATGCTCTTCGTGTGCTGTATCTGATCACAAATCTGAATACACTCTCGCAATTCTTGAAAAGCCTGGCTTAAAAAAATCTGCAAATCTTCAGCAGCGCAGAAAGCAATGCCGAGATCGGCAAATACAATCTGGTAGGGTATGAGCTGACTACGTTTCCGACTGATGAGTACGATGCGCTGTCCGCTCGGGAGCAGCTCCATAACTTTGCTCACCGTTTGAGCGATTGCATCGCCAATCTCAGGGAAAGACAAAATCTCAACATTTGCAACCATGGTATTGGCAGCCTCAACGCGCTTGCAAATCCTGTGTTTATTATGCTCAATGAGTTTTTGCGATAGTGCGACAATATTTTGTGGGGAGCGGTAATTTGTCGAGAGAAGACGCGTCACATACTTCGTTCCCAAAAATTTCTCAGGTGCCAATATAAAAGCTGGCGAAGCCCCTCGCCATTCATAGATTGCCTGATCATCGTCACCAACGATTGTAAGCTGTGTCTGGTTTAAATGTGCCAAAGCCCTAAGAAATGAGAGGTCAATCGGATTGATATCCTGAAATTCATCCACGAAAATGTGATGTATGCGTGATGTTTCTGGATTCAAATCGTGTGTTTTGACCTTTTCATGAAGATAAAGTGATGCGATATATTTTTGATCTTCAAGCGTTATAAAGCCCAACTGAATCATCTGTGCAGTCGCTTCACACCAATATTTGATATAATTGTGATAGATTTCGCGCAAGATCGCCTCAACACGAGATTTATAGGCATCTTCCACTTCACGCAATAGCCATAACTGGCAAAGATCATCAAGGCAATATTGCTCGCAGACCTTGAGTTCAAACAGGTCTGAAAAAATCTTTTTGAGCATCTGTCCCATACCGATTTTTGAGAGCATGGCTATTCGATTCTGAAAGTCTTCAAACGTATCCAGACGGTCATGCCGAAAGCCTATACTTTTGAGGCGATCGCTGAGCTCAAACATGAGATCCCATGACTTGTAGGGATATTTCACTTCAAGCTGTTGGCTGATTATCGGATAATGTCGCCACACAGGCATCATCGCTTGCAGACAATTTCGTTTTTCCTGCTTACTCGTCATCAGCGTCGAGCGCGGCATGATCTGTTTGACGATTTGATACCCGTAACTATTGAGCGTCGTCATCGAAACATTGGCCTGTATATGAGCAAATTCAGGACGTTTGAGGCGTTCAGACAATTCATCGCGTGCCGCTCGCGTAAACGTGAACATGAGAATTTTCGTATTCGGATCGTCATGTACGAGTTTGCGGCATCTCCAGAGCAGGGCATGCGTTTTGCCAGACCCTGCAGGGGCAAGCAGACGAATGGCATCTCCAGGAAGCTCACAGAATGCCCGCTGACTGGCGTCTAGCGGACGTGAAGAGTTATGATGTGATGTATTCATGATGGCCTTAGTATTTGAATGTCCAAGTGACTTCCACTGGCGAACCAGTGCAATTGGAAGGGTATTCGTAATTATTTTCAATAATCTGAGTGAGCCAGCTCGGGGAGACCTTTGAATAGAGCTTATTTCGAATCACCGCCCAGGATACCGTATCATTTTCAATGATCAGCTTTCCAATGAGTTCTCCATATATTTTAGGATTCTTTTGCTTGATCTGTTCATATATTACACCATGTGCAGTTTTTAATGTTTTTTCAATATCAATGGAATTGGAATAGCATACTTTTTTGTCTTTACTCCCTTCCGGAAGCAGAGCACTGAGTTGTGCAGAAAGCTCATCTCTTTGTTTTTGAACTTCTGCAAGCTGCATCTGATGACTGCTTTTAAGCTCAGCAAGTTGAACAGCATGATTACTACTCATATTCAGTTGATTAATCATGAAGCATGACGCTATCACCCCAGATGCTATTGTTAGGAGCTTGAGTTTTTTATGCCTAACTTGGGTTTGTGCAATGAGCGCGTGACTATTTGCGATGGCATTATCACGCTCAGAATAAGCTGCATCCAACTTTTTCTGCAATTCGTCGGATTGAGTTATTGAGTTATTTTTTATGGTCTGAAGCTCTGCACTAACCACTTGATACTCTTTATAAAGTTCAAGATATTGAGTTTTTGAATCTTCGTATAAATTTTCTAAATTCTTGATTTTTTGTATTGCATCATCAAACACATTCGATGTTGTGACAGTCATACATTCAGCAGCATCAAAGATATTCTGATTTTGCTTTAATGTGAGACTTTTTTTAAGGTTCTCTGGTGTAAAGTCCGAAAGTATGTGTTCAGGTGAAGTTGCAAATGCCTCTAAGAACGTTGTTATCACCTTTAGTGAGACTGAATTTCTCACTGCTTGCTGGTAAATTGATAATTTTATTAAATCCTGATATTCTTTGCAATTTAATTTAGGATATAACTTACCAGAAAATAAATAAATGATAGGAAAGTATTCATCATGTGCGTAGTTAACGAGTCTGTTATTAAGTATTGAAAAAACTTTTGGTGGTTTGAAAGTGCCGCCAGCATTTGGAGCGTGCCATTCATACTCATCAAGCGGTACAGCTTTATCCGTTTGCCAATAGACCTCTTCTGCATTGATCAGCGTATCGATTGAGACATTGATCTCTTGCTTTTTGGCAAACCGCCTGATTTCTTCGATAAATTCTTCGACTGCCGTGAACATCTGCCCGACATACGCATTGCCGAGTCTTTCAGTGCAGATGAGGATAAAGACGATTGTCAGGTGACGGTTGTGTGTTGTTGCTAATTCAGAGCAATCGGAGATATTCCGTGAAGGGACAGTGACTGCATGTTTTGATGCACTCGCTTGGATGTTAGAGATATTGTCGTCGAGTGAAGTGATCATCTTCGTCATCCTGATTATATGTGACATATTGCGATGATTATAATAATAATAATAAATATAACAAAATTGACTATTATCTCAAGACAACCACTGCCCTCAAAGTCGTAGCCTTGCATCAGTACCTTATAGTTTCCTGGATGAAATGCATGCCATATACATATATAGCCCAAGCCAAGTACTAATGATATAATAACAGGTATAAAAGTACTTCGCGTATAATACTCTCCTAGTTCAACATAATAGCCTTTTATTGCAAACATAATTAGAAAGATAATAATAGCACTAAGAATGACCAATATAATTCTTCTAAGTATTCCTATGTGTTTTATTAAATCAGAGTTACAAGTTTTTGAATAATTTTTGTTTAAATCAGAGTTATCATCGTTATTCTCAAGATTAATGCTAGGTATTCTATTTATTGCTTCTTCAGTTAAGTTGCGCTTTAATTCGACTATAGCAGTTCTATGATAATTATTGCTCAATTCAGTGAGAATTTTTTCTACTTTCGTTTTATAATTGTTTAAAGCAATTTGAGTTGCTTTCTCAAGTTCGGGAAAGCGATTGAGCTCAAGATATCCATTTGATTCAGATAATAATCTATGGAATGAATAAAGCATATCCTCTATAGCAATTCGAGTTACCTTATCAATTTTAACTGGCTCCTTTCTGTTTATGTTAGTTATTGCAAAACTAATAATATCGTTCTTTGATAATTGTTTTACGGAATCACTTTTCATCTTGTTGAGTTCATTTATTTTGTTCTGAAGTTCATTTTTAAGCTTAGCATTCTCACTTTTGATAGTCTGTAGTTCTGCAATGTGGGGTACATGTTTACTTTTAAATATTTCATATTCACTATTCAGTTTATTATACTCATTACACTTACTATTGAAATCTATTATAGTTCCATCTAATTGTAAATTTAAATTATTAACTTCATTAGATTTGTATATAAATTGTAAGTAGTAATAATTGTACTTATTAGTAATTTGCGCGTTCTCATTTATTACAGTCTGAAGGTCGGCTCTGTGTTGTGTGTTCTCGTTTATTACAGTCTGAAGGTCGGCTCTGAGTTGTGCGTTCTCATTTATTACAGTCTGAAGGTCGGCTCTGTGTTGTGCGTTCTCGTTTATTACAGTCTGAAGGTCGGCTCTGTGTTGTGTGTTCTCGTTTTGATACTTTTGATAGAGCTCAAGATATTGATTTTTTGAATCTTCGTATAATGTTTCAAATTTCTTTATCTTTTGTTCTGCTTCTTTAAATAAATCTTTGCCAGCTGTCTGATCACTTTGCAAGACCAGTTCTTTCATCAGCTTTAAAATTAGGCCTTTTTTGAGACATTCTGGCGTTACTTCCGAAAAAACATGCTCAGGTGAAGTTGCAAATGCTTCTAAGAACGCTGTTATCCCCTTCAATATCACAGCATTTCTAATGGCTAACTGATATATGTTTTGAGATTTGAGCGCATTATAGTTCGCACTGTTCAAGTTTGGTTCTAGAATTCCGCCGAATAGATAGAGTATGGGGAGGTATTCATCACGCGCATAGTTATCGAGCCTGCTACTAAGTGCCGAAAAGACTTTGGATGATTTAAATTTGCCACCAACCCCAGGATTGCTCCATTCATACTCCTCAAGCGGTACAGCTTTATCCGTTTGCCAATAGACCCTTTCTGCATTGATCAGCGTATCGATCGAGATGTTGAGCTTTTGCTTTTTGGCAAATCGCCTGATTTCTTCGATAAACTCTTCGACGGCTTGGAACATCTGTCCGACACACGCATCACCGAGTGCTGCTGTGCAAATCAAAATAAAGACGATTGTCAGTTGGCGGTTGCCGACCTCAGAAGTATTCATTTACCAATCCCAATATTCAGAAGTGTTTTCGGCATAAATTCAGGTATTTTATCAGTCCATGAAAGAGCATGCAGGCAAATGATGTTCCTTGAAAATCCGCTAAATGCGCGTTGTCTGATATACGGATGTGATGTCTTTCGTGTGAATATATTCATAAATGGCCTAAGTATTTGAATGTCCAAGTGACTTCTACTGGAGAACCAGTGCAATTGGATGGATATTTGTAATTGTTTTCAATGGTCTTAGAAAGCCAAACAGGGGAGACTCGTGGCTTAAGCGTATTCTGGGTAGTCACCCACGATACTGAATTTGCGTCAATTTTTAGTTTCCCCGTCAAATTACCAGTTATTTGAGGATTGCTTGACCTTATCAGGTCGTATATGACCTCATGCGCAACAGATAAGCTCATATCGATTTCAGTTCTGTTATAGGTGCAGTTTCGAGTCGATACACTGTTTGGGGTATCGGATGGCAAAATGCTAGGCGCATCATTTCGGAGATTAACAGATGCTTCTGAAATCATTTCTTGTGTTTTGGTGATACTAGATGAATTATCAGAAGATTCAGCCTTGTGTTCCGTAACCTCCACTTGTTCAGGCTGAGGTGTTCTGGGTATAAGAAGAAGTATGCAGCTTAAAAGCAATACCCCAGAGGCAATGACTGCAACTTTATATTTATTGTGATATAATTGATTTTTGCAAGCTAGCGCGTTGACTTCTGCAATAGCCTTGTCTCTCTCAGAATGAGCTGTATCCAATTCATTTTGCAATTTGTCGCATTGAAGTTTTGAGCTAATTTTGATAGTGTGAAGCTCAGCACTGAGTTTTGATTTTTCTCCTTTTGTAGTTTGAAGCTCGGTACTCAGCTTGGACTTTTCACTCGTTATCGTTTGAACATCTGTGCAGAGCTTGACATTAGTATTTTTTATTGTCTGAAGCTCTGTGCTCAGTTGAGCTTTTTCGCTCTTGATGGTCTGAAGTTCCGTGCTCAGTTGAGCTTTTTCGCTCTTGATGGTCTGAAGTTCCGTGCTCAGCTTATCTCTTTCACTTGTTATCGTTTTAACATCAGAACTTAACTTAACGAGGGAGAGATATTTTTGATATAGCTCAAGGTATTGCTGTTTTGAATTTTTTCTTATGTTCTGAAGCTCTGTGCTCAGATTGTCTCTCTCGCTCTTGATGGTTTGAAGATCGGTGCTCAGCTTGGCATTTTCACTTATTGTTGTCTGATGATCATTTCTGGCTTTTTGCAGTTCTGAGTTTGAATTCTGATATTTTTTAAGTAATTCATCGTATTTGGATTTCAAATCATCATATAGCATTTCAGAATTTATGAATGGCAACTCATTTTCTTGTACATAAGTATTTTTAATTATACCATCAGAACTTTTATCGATTTCGCGGTCGAATTGATTTTGCTTTAATCGTAATCCTATTTTTAAACATTCAGGTGTTAGTTCTGAAAATATGTTTTCAGGTGAAGTAGCAAATTCTTTTAGAAATTCAGTTATCTCCTTCAGTGATACTGAATTTCTCACGGCTTGCTTGTAAATCGGATATTTTATTAAATCCTGATATTCATTACAATCTAATTTGGGATGCAACTTTCCAGAAAATAGATAAAGAATCGGAACATAGTCATCATGAACGTATTTATATAGCCTGCACTTGAGTGCCAAAAAAACTTTGGATGAATTGAAATTTCCGCCAGTATTCGGATTGCGCCATTCATACTCATCGAGCGGTATTGCTTTATCCTTTTGCCAATAGACTCTATCTGCATTGATCAGCGTATCAATCGAGATGTTGAGCTTTTGCTTTTTGGCAAATCGCCTGATTTCTTCGATGAATTCTTCAACTGCAGTGAACATCTGCCCGGCATACGCATCGCCGAGCGTCGATGTGCAGATTAGAATAAAGACAATTGTCAGGTGACGTTTACTGACCTCAGACGTATTCATTACCAATCCCAATTTTCAGGTGAGTCTTCGTCTTCAGCAGGTGTGAACATTTTGAGAGTTTTCGCGAGTTCTTCCTGTTTTGAGTAAACACGGTCAATTTCAAGCTCTTGCTGAGCGGCTTTTTGCATTGAAGACGCAGATGCCGTGGTACGGTAGGACTGCTGTTGGAAAGAGGCTGATTTTGATGAAGAATTTTTGGCATTCGAATAGCCTGCATGTCCCTGGACAGAGGCTGATTTTGAAGCGATCTGTGAGGATTTGACGGAAATAAGTTTGATCAAATCTTTGAGACGTTTGGCTGAATGCGCCCTGAACACGGTATCTGCATCGCCCGTAAATTCTGCAAGCACATTGAAATGAACGTCATCGCCGATTGCGATGGCTGCCTTGATGCCGTGTTTGAACCATTTGATCTGCCTGAGGTCTTTGAGCACGGTCTTGTATGCGTTGCTGCCGCCATCTGCCATCAAAATGAAGACAGGCGCGTAACATCCCGCGCCGCTGGTCTTGGAATCCTGTTGCATGAGCATTTCTTTGAGCTTGATGCATGCATCTTTGAAATTCGTCTGTCCGCCGGTTGTGATCGTAGGGCAGTCGAACCCAATGACAGATGTCGGTTCCTGAATCCATTCTGCAAATGTCCCATAAGTCAGGATTGCAATCATGATCTCAGCATCGGCATTTTCTTCAGACACTTCCTGAATCATGGGTATCGTTTCCGCAAGTGCCTGATTGACTGCATCAATTTTATAACCTCTCATACTCCAAGACACATCGATCAGAAAGTAGATGGTCAGCGTCCTTCTGGCTACCGCTTTCATCAATATGCTGTCATAAATCCCCATGATACATTCTCCAAAGCATCCTGGTGTATCGCCGAAGGCGATAGCCAGGATGGCGAAGCGTATTGCGGCGGCAAGCCGCCGCAATAGCGAAGCGTTTAATCAGAAACCGCCTTATCTTTTGCATCCGATGTGAGTGCTTTGAAGCGCTCAATGTCATAGAACATGGATAACGACATATCATCACCGCTTCCTTTCTCAGAAAGGCGAGGGAGAAATTCATTCAAAGCCATCTCAGCCTCTCCTTCTTCATGAGAATCGCAGAAGTCAAAAAGAATCCGGTGGAAGAATTTGTGCAAATCCTGACGATCGTGGAAACAGTCTTCGATGCCATCGCTTGAAACCAACACGGCAACAGGCAATTTTTTGAGCATACAGCAGTGAAACTCATTGTTTGCCTTCGCATCGCACAAGGATGTCGTCGTATTGAGAAAACATTTCTCGTCGAGAGGAATCGGTTCAAATGAAACAAGCTTTCCATGGGTAGATTTATGACTTGGATTTAATGATGAAGTCATGTCAGGAAAGTCATCATCAAAGACCACACAGACGCCATCACCGATCTGTATCAGCAAGCAGAAATCCGCGACGAGAAGCGCTGCGACAAGCGTTGAACCATAAGCGGAAATATATTCTTGTTTTGTATTGCGATATTTTTCAGGAATTTTTTGTATTTCCTCTTCCGAAAATGGTTCGGTTTGCATATCATTTTGCACCGCATCTCGCCAATTGACCAAAATGCTCTGACAAAACTGCTGAATGATCTGATCACGTCTTTTCTTAGACAATCTGGGCTTTGTCAGTGCATCGACCAGATTGATAGATGTATTCTCTTTTGAGGAATCATCCTTGTGATGACGATATTCGGCAGCCTTGAGGGCCTCTTCGACACACTGTTTGAATGTATCGACAGCGAATCGGCTTCCGCGATCTGAGCGGAAATACTGGGGACTTCCATGCCCATCGGCAATGACAGCAAGGCAATAATTCTCCTTAAGGATCGCATCAGAAGTGTCCTGACATGGCAGTCCGTTTTTGATATGCAAATATCCGCGCACGCAAAAATGATGCGATTTAAATTGAGGAATCGGGCGAAATAATCGTTTGAGTTTCTTATTTTTAGCATCCATGCGTTTCTTGCGCTTTGCTTTATAATTTTCTGATTTCCGAAATTTTGAACGCTTTACCATTCGACATCTCCAAGATCGGAGCCGTCATCAGCGGGCTGCATCACCGAAGCCTGGTTACGAGCATCAAAGCCCTGTCCCAAATCGGAGCCATCATCGGCGGGCTGCATTATCGAAGACTGATTAAGTGCGTAGATAAAGTCCTGCTGTTTTGTGGTTGTCTGATCTGGAGCCGTCTGTTGTCCGACATTGCTGGACTTGGATGCGACCTGAGAGGCAGTCACCGAGACAAAGCGAATGATTTTGCGGAGCATTTCTGGTGAATAGACAGGGAGGACAGTTTCTCTGCTGCCTGTAAATTCTTCGAGCGTATCGATGATCGTGTCATCCCCGATGGCAATGGCCACGCGGACACCTTTTTTGAACCAATTGTTATTTTTGAGTTTGTCGAGATGAACCTTAAAATCGTCAGTCGGCGCACCGTCGGAGAGCAAGATGAAGACTGGGGCATAATTGCCAGCCGCGTCTGACATGAACGCTTCCTTGTGAAGTTTCTGTTCGAGCTTGAAACAGGCATCACCGAATGCTGTCAAACCACCGGCATTGAGCTGTGTCCACTGAAAAGATTCGATATCGATCGGCGCAGGCGTGATCCATTCCGCATCGGTATCAAATTTTAGAACAGCCACCTTAGTCTGCGCATCGGCGTTTGATGCAGAAAGTGTTTTGAGTTCAGGAATCGTTTCTTCGACGGCCAGATTGAGCGTGCCGATTTTTGCGCCGTACATGCTGCCGGATGTGTCGACGAGAAAAAAGACGGTCATCGAACGTCTTGCCACTGACTGCATAATGTCTTGATCGTAAATACCCATGATGAGACTCCTTTTTTTTGATGGTTAGAAAATTTGATGATTAGAAAATAATATCAGCGCTGCACGAAGCAGAAAACGTGATGCGTGAAGTGCGCGTGATGATGAGGACGCCGCCAGGCGGAATCATTTTGCTCTCAGCCCCTTCGGTGTTCCAGCAATCCTGGGTGAGGTTTTTGATGCCCCATAGCTGCGGATTTTTGGGATTTCGGATGATTTCCCCGGTGATTTCCTGATAGTCATCGGATGTTGAATCCGTGTGGCAGCGATAGAGCTTGTTGCCGGGGAAGAGGACAACTTTGTATTTATCGTCTTTGCAAACGAGTATTCTCTGTTTGGGGATTGAAATATTACAATTGATGCATCTTCCGAGGCTTTCGTCCATAAAAGTCTCCTGACCGCAATTTGGACAAGTGGCGATGCAGCTGCGCAGATTGGTGAGTGCAATCTGCCATTCGTTATCCGTAGGACGATTTCGGTCTCTATGGAGACAGTCTTTTGAGAAGACTTTTTGAAAGATTTCCCTGAAGAAAGCGGGGAAGAGGGGCCAGAGTCGAATCACGTTGTCATGAACGTCTGGCACAGGCCTATTATTGTCACGTTCAGGATCACAGATAAAGACAGGGTCTTTCCCATAAAATTTGAGTTCTAGCTCTTCGGTGAGACATGGACACTGAACAAGCCGTTGCCCTTCGAGCGGATGGTTTCTGAAGAAGAGCAAAAAGAGAACGACTGCAAGCGAAAAGCGATCGGTGATATTGTCTGGCCGCATTTTGCTACGGACGACTTCCGGTGCCATATATCTTGCTTTACCAGCAATGCCAAGACTCGTTCCATAAGGGGCGACATTGTCATTGTCGCAAATCAGGACGCTGCCAGTATCTGTATCGATAAAAAAGTTGCCGTCGTTGAGATCCTGATAGGAATAGCCATTGCGGTGAAGATCGCGGAAACCGTTGACAATATTGATCGCCGCCATAACGACAGTCGAAAGCGCGTTAAAATTGACCTTATTGAGCAGGATTTCCGAAAAATCACGATAGTTTTTGGGGCGCAGATCCATGATATATCCGAATCTGCCGTTGTTATTGGTTGTGAGGAATTTTGGCCACAAGAAGGCGTCATTTGGGGAGCCTTTTTCGATATTGTTTTTGAGATTCTCATAAAAGTCTTTCGGCTTTGATATTCTTTCAGGAAAATACCATTTGAGGGCATAGTCTTTTCCGTCAATTGAAACGCGATAGACGGTTCCCTGTCCGCCTTCGCCGAGTTTTTCCATAATGGTCGCGGTGTTTCCGTTTTCGAGAGGTATTTGAGTGCCGATATTCAGTTCGTGTGACATATTTTTTCCTTTCATGTTAGGGCTTTACTGGCCAAGTGCGTTGAGACGTTTGATTTCCTTCATCAGAAGGTCAATTTTATTTTGAAGTTCTTTTTGATCGTTTTCCGCTTGTCTTATCTTTGCTTTGAGTTTTTCATTTTCCCTTTTGAGCTTGTCAGCTTCAGTTTTGAGCTTTTCATTTTCCTTTTTGAACTGCACAGCCTTTTGCTTGACATGTTCTAATTTGGAGAATGCATAGGCTGTTTGGTTGTCAAAAAAGCTCTCCGAATCCTCAGATTGAGAGGGGATGTGCGGCAATGTGTCGTCAAGAAAAACTTTTGCAGACACACCAGAAGCCCCAGATTTGGAAGGCTGACCGAGCAGAAGATTCAGGCGTTTGACTTCCTGCTGAAGCTCAGTTTTATCCTTGCCTATTTTGGAGATTTTCGCATTGCATTCGAATTTCTCTCTGTCACGGATGGCTTGGTGTTTCTGCACATCCTCGTGAAGCTTTTTGTTTTTTTCCGTGCACTTCTCTAAGCGTGCTTCAAGTTTTTTGTTCATCGTGAATTCTTCCAATTCCCGAGCCTGGCAAGTCTGCAGATCTGAGGGCACTTCATGCGTGAATTTGACCTGAAGCATCTGGAAAAAGTCGGCACACCCGGGGAGTAATACCGACAGCGTAAACAAAAATAGTAGGAGCGTGCATTCGCGTAAGTGCATTTTAAGCCAGCCTTAGAAGCTCAACATCTCACTTTCGTCTGAGCGCATCGTCCAGGACGTTGCGTTCATTTTGCGGAATGATGATCTCGGAGAATTGATATTTGTCTTTCAAAATCTGCCGGCGATTATTGATATGCGTCGCTTCGATATATCTGATCGCGCAGAGCAGTGAAAGGAGCAAGAGAAGAATGAGGCAGATGACGAGTAACAGGTCGAGCTTGGAGCGCTCGGATGCAGTATTTTGGCTGACGTATGTGTATCTGCCTTCTGTTGGATAATTTTGGCTATAGTCCTTGAGCGCTTCATCAGCAAGGCGAAGCAATTCCTGACTGGTGACGTGATGTTCTTTTTTGATCCTCTCAATTTTAAGCGTGTTCTGGTCTACATTTTTGCGATGCGCAGCACTTCCGAATTTTTTCTCGTCCTGAATGCTTTTGAGGACATCTTCTCGGAAGGCACGGATTGCCATGCGCGTGTAATCCGCGATGCGCGCTGCATCATCCGAGCGTCCGCACGTGAGTGCAGAACGCTTGAGGATATCTTGATCCCCTCGTGCGAGCGTACGTTCCAGAGTGTTCATATCTGACTCCTAGAATAGGTTATTCTGCTTCAAAGGTGTTGACTTTCATTTCCAGTGCCATCAAGAGGAACAGGAATGTGTTGGCAAATTTTCCCTGCAATCGGAATATGGCGTTTCGCGAGCAAGTTTTTCCGAGCACCAGACGCCATGTGTCGGCGTGCAGTAGAGGTCTGGATGTTTGCACAGGTGCTTGCGGAGCGTCGATCTTGCAATAGAAAACCCAAAGATGTTGTAAACGACATTGTTGAGATCTGAAGCGCGGATCGGACGCGGCAAACCTGCCATAAACGCCTGCAAGATCAGATAGTTGTTCTCATGCTGCATCCTGAATACAGAAGACTGACAAAATGCCTGTACAGAGCATCTGATCTCATTCTGTGACATGCAGATGATGCCATTCTTTACAGGATGTTCCTCTTTGTTCTTCAAGATGTCCTTGGGATTGTCCGGGCTGTCACATTGAGAGCAGACAGAAGCATGCGGCCTATCGTCATGCAGCACATAACCGTTGCATTCAGCATAAGCCAATGTCACCCAGATGTCCTCGCGCAGCTCATAAAAGTAGTTTGGAAAACTCGTCAAAAGCTGACAAAGCTCCCCATACGTAATGCCATTGAGCCTTGCGATTTCCATGAGCACAGCGAATTCAGTCGGCAGTCTGACAACAGTCATCAGGAGATAGAGTTTCTCGACATTTGGCAACGCCCCAAAAGACCTTGTGCGAGCGATTTGAGCCAGCGCCTCGTAGTAATCCCCGATCTTTGCGAGTGGGTCTTTGAGCAATATGTCTTGATGTAAGCTATGGTCCGTCATGAGGTTGCTGCGAATACCAATAAAGATGCGCATCATACGCATTTGTAGGTTTACCGAACGAGCGAAATTGTGCAAGCGGAACAATTTTAGAACAACATAACAAATATTTGTTCCCTATGGAGGGTGATATTTATCATGTGTAAATTCAAGCAAATCATCCAGAAAAGCATTCAGATGTGTGCCACAAAAAATTGTCATGGAGCAAACCGATTTGCTCCGTTTCACATGAAATGCTTCGCAGGAAAGCGCTTCGTCGTGAAGCGCTTCGTGGGGTAACCTCTTTATTTTGTGCCAAAAGAATGAGGTTCCCCCACACCCCCTCCAGAAAGAAAAGCATTGGGAAGCGTTGTTTTGGGGCATCACCGACGTTTGAAAGCCGAGCAGGGGAGAGTGGAATCTCATTTTGGCGATGTTCAGAATCTCATTTTCATAGAGTTTGTAAGGAACCCATGTGGGTGCAGATGGATTTGGTGATAGCGTGTGTCCGTACATGAAAGCTTCCGTTGAAGTGTGTATGCTGTTTGTGTGGAATCTCATTTTAATCATGAATCCAGATTCAAATTTAGTTTTTGTGATATTTTGTCGTGTAAATGTGTTGCAGGATAATGGTTTGATGGGTGCATGAATGCTTCCGTTGGGGGTATTCGTTTGGAATCTCATTTTAAGTGGAATCTCATTTTAATCGTGAATCCAGATTCACGTTTAGTTTTTATGGTATTCTGTCGTGTAAATGTGTTGTTGGGTAAAGGCTTGATGAGGACATGAAAGCTTCCGTGGTGGTGTGATATATTCGTTTGGAATCTCATTTTAAGTGGAATCTCATTTTAATCGTGAATCCAGATTCACATTTAGTTTTTATGGTATTCTGGCGTATAAATGTGTTGTTGGGTAAAGGTTTGATGGGTGCATGAATGCTTCCGTTGGGGGTATTCGTTTGGAATCTCATTTTAATCGTGAATCCAGATTCACGTTTAGTTTTTTATTGAATCCAAGTGTGCATACCTGTGAACAGAGCGAGGTGCAATCGTCTGATTGCGTTATCCCGGCGAACGTTTAGACGTGTATTCATCGAGCGTTTGCACGTCACATCGCCACAGGTGTGAGTGTGCGAACAAAATGAAACGTGTTATCGTCTTTTCGTCTGCCTCTCAGGTGTCCGTGTGTCACACTCAAGGTGTGCGTCTGTGGATGTGTCCCTCGTGGGTACACAACACCGAGGTGTCCGTGACACACACTTATGTTTTCTAGAGATTTAGAAAACACATCTTTATAATATAGCAAACATCTCTAAGAAAGTAAACAGGATTAATCTCCAACCTAAGGAAGGTCAAATTGGCCCCTGACCACCAGCCCCATTCCCAAATGGGACAAGTGGAGCGGGGTTGCGCGATATCCTGATAGAATATTATGAATTGTTCAGAGCTTCTCAAAAGCCAGTACGGATGACACCTTCAACTTCCGCTATATATTAATGATAGGGGTCACAGTTTCCGCATCAATTTCACGATGCGGACAGACAGCTTGGCTCTTATCCAGAGCTCACGCAGAGAGCGCTCAGTTTTGCAATTTCTGACAGTTTGCGCAAATGCCGAGTATGAGCATCTGCTTGTGCGTGACTTTGAAATCATGCGGCACATCGAGATGAGGAAGTTTCTGTTCAGAAAGACAAGTCATCTGTCCGCAGACTTCGCAGAGCAGGTGCGGATGTCCGCCCGGGCATTTGCCTTCGACATCCTCGTGGGCGCAAAAGCGCCAGATGCCATCTGTGCCCTGGACCTGATGCACCAGCCCGGAATCTTTGAGCAACGCCAGGATTCGATAGACCGTGACGCGGTCGAGTTTCTGTTCGCGGAGCAGTCCAATCAAATCGAGATGTGAGAGCGGCCTTGCCTCTTCGAGCAGACATGCCAAAACGCAGATGCGATGTTTTGTGACTCTGAGACCAGCAGCTCTGAGTCTGTCTTCAGCAATTTTGTCCATGGGAAGCATTTGTGGATAGAGAGCAAGTCAGCCGGCGCGTATCGCCGACCGGCGATAGCGCCGAAAGCCGCGCGTACCGCAGGAAGCGCGGCGACGAGAGCGTATCGGCGGAGCCGATAGCGCAGTCCAACAGATTAAAGTTCTTCGAGCGCCTTTGAAAAAGCGTTCATCAGGCAAGGCCAGCGCAAGCCCGATGCAGGGGAGAGATCGTAATCGATGACCTGAAAGCTGTTTGCGAAGCGCACGCGTTTCCACTGCGCGCGTGAAACGAGCGTTACGAAGCGCCGGATATCGCGGCGGATATCGTCTTCGCTGGTATAGAATTGCGCGAGATGCGTTTTTGTGAGCGCGAAGATTTTGGCAGGCGAATACTTGCGAACGATGAACCAATCGACGAAGGAATCGAGTACGGGGTAGGGCATGAGGTCTTTTTCGTCCTGCTGATTTGCCTCAAGCGGCCGGAGCTCAGCGGAAGGCGGCTGAGCAAAGACGAGATCGAGCGCGGGAATATTGTGAAAATTGCGCGCCCATTCGAGCCAAGCGGACACGAGCGTTTTCGGGATATCGCCGATGGGGTCGAGACATCCGCTGGAATCGCCGTCCATCGTCGCATAGCCGACAGCAGCTTCAGAGAGATTGCCCGTAGTGAGTAGCAGCGCATTGGAAGCATTCGCAAGCGTCCAGATGATGGCAGATCGCGTGCGAGCCTGAATGTTCTGAAGTGCGAGGTCATCCGTCTCCCAGGTGAGCTGCCGGCCGATTGCGGCTTCGATGGTCGAAACAGCGGATGCGGCAAGCGTTTCGATCGGTATGACCGGGCAATCAAATCCGTAGTGTTCCGCGATCGCAAGGGCGGCATTTTGAGTGCCGGATGAGGAGGAAGCCTGGCTGGGGAGATAGGCGCATTTGAGAAGCGCGCGCATGCGCGCACGGCGCTGTTCAGGCGTTTCATCGGCATATTTGAGATCGACGAGACGGCCGATGAGGACGGCAATCATCGCGGAATCGCGCCCTCCCGAGAGCGCGAGGCATAGCGTGGAGATGTGAGCGCGAGCCATATAATCGTTGAGCGCAAGACAGATCGCGAGCTCAATCTCGGCGAAGACATAATCGTCTTCAGAGCGAGGACAGGAACCGGCATACGTGAAGAGCGCGAGGGTCGGATCGAAACATTTGGGCGGCTGATTGTCAGAAGTCGTCAGAATGTAATCCTCGAAAGCGAAGCGGGGCGCGAGAGAAATGATCTGACCATTTTCCAGGATATAGCCGCCGCCATCATAGATATGCGTGCCGTCCTGACAGCCCAGGAGGTTTGCGCGCACGATCGTAAGCGATCGAGACTCGGAGAGCGCGCGCCGCGCGGACAAGCCATCACGAAACGCATTGACTGCAAACGGGCGGCTGTTGAGCTCGATGCAGAGCGTGCCTGGTTCAAGGCGGCTGAAACACTCCATGTCGCCCAAGCAGATTTCGATTTTGGGCATGCCGGGTATCTCGCTGTGAAATGCGCCGAAAGATGCGCCATAATGCTGCTCGAAAGGCCTTTTGTGATCCCACCGTGCAAAATAGCGGTCTTCATCGGTGTGCACTTCCGAATATCTTTTGGGAACAAGCGCGATGAGCAGGCCATCATGAAACACAGCCGCAACATTGTAGAGCTTGTTCTCGTGCATGATCGGGGAGCCACAGACGAATGTAATGCCCTGGGTCATGGGGGCTATTTCGGAGAGACATTGTTCGGCGAACTGCGCCGTTTGCGGCCTGAGATAGAGATCAGCAGCGTCCGGGGTGCCGATCGCGAGTTCCGGCAGCACAAGCAGATCGGTCTTTTCATATTTGGCAGAATCGATGATGCGGCGAATGAGCGAAACCTGACCGGACCAGTCATTGATCGTGGGATTGAGAGAGGCGATTGCGATTTTCATAGTCTATTTGAATGTTAAGCGAGTGTATCCAGGAGGTTTGCCAATGTCTTAAGGGTGATATCCTCCGGATTTTCGGAGCAGAGGATGCGAAGCTGATCACGAGCGGCGGGGAGATTTTCCTCAGACCGAAGCGCGAACTGAAATTCGTCGAGCGCCTGTCTGAATGGAGAGGCGTTCATGCCGGCAAAGTCGAGACCTGCAAGCGCTTCCGCACAGCGTTTGAGCAGCCACTCGGAGGACGGCTCGCTTTCCAGAACATCTCTTGTTTTCAACGGCATATACAGATGAAGCATGGCGACGATGGCCATGGGAAGCATTTGCGTGAGATCGAGGGCAGTGCGCATGGCCAAGCGCATCTCCTCGATGCGTCCGGCATCTCGAAGGCAACGCGCATATCGCCTGAAAAATCGTGAAAAAGCCTCACGGAGCGCGCGCTTTAGCTTGATAAAATCCCCCTGATCAATTGTTTCTTCAAGGTGATGGAGGGTGTGCAGGAACCATTCGGCAATGCCCAGAGCCTTGTCTGATGTGCCGGCATCGATCAGAAACTGCATCTGAGCCGATGTGATTGCGAGCAGATTCGCTATGTTTGCGGGCGAATCTTGAAGCGCATCACACGCCTGCCTGCGATGGCTGGCTAAAAATCTGGCTGCCTCGTCCGGAGAAGATTGCAAAGCGATGCGTTCTGCATCCGCAAGAATATCGTCGATCATGAATCACACCTGTCTTTCGAAAACAATGCCTGTGACAGCATGATATATTTACATGATTATCCGAATGAGAGGTAGTGGGTAAACATCAGAAAAACGCTTCCGAAGCCACCGTTTGTTTCAGCTGTTTTCCGAGACCTGGAAACAGTGCTCCGAATGCCTGTATCCGAGAATCTCAATTTTCGAGATGAATGCCGCAAACAGGCCTGATCGTGTTTTAAATGCAGAAATACGCGATATTTCCTTGCCTTCTGCTGTTTTTCCATGAATAGCGAGTGGCAGATTATAACGCATCCTTACGCGCCTATCCCCCAGAACAGCGCGGCATCGCACGAGCGGTGCGATGCCGCATCCAGCCGAACCACTATGCGACGGAGTGCTGCTGCTCAGACAAGATATCGCGCAGCGCGCTGAGCAATGCATCGACATCCTCGATGCCGACATGTCCCATTGTCGAGACCTGAAAGATTTTATCCGCGAGCGGACCTTTTCCGCCATAGACAATAAAATTGCGCGCTCTGAGCGATTCGCGCAAATCGGCGAACCTCACGCCATCGGGCAGCACGACGGTAGAGACCGCATTGGAGAGGACATGATCCGCATGGAGCAGTGAAAGCCCCATAGTCTGAATGCCTCTGCGGAAGCGCTCAGCTTTGAGCGCCTGGAACTGCAAGCGCTGAACAACGCCTTCTTCCGCGATCATATTGAGCGCTTCATTGAGCGCAATAAAGAGCGCGATGGCAGGCGTATTGGGTGTCTGGAGTTTTTGCGTAAAGAAATCGTAATGTCTCGCAAGACTGAGATAGTAATTCCGAACCGGGTACTGTCTGAGCGCCTCAAAGGCATCTTTTCGGCCAACAACGAGCGAAAGTCCCGGCGACATGCCAAGCGCCTTTCCAGAGGAGGTGCTCATGAACGTGATGTTGCATTCCGCAAGGTCCAGAGGATCGACCATGAAACTGCTCACGGCATCGACAAACAGTTTGACGCCATATTTCTTGCAGATTGCCCCGACCTCTTTCACAGGCTGAAGCTCCCCGGTGCTCGTCTCGTCGTGAACCATCGTGATCCAGTCCACATGATGCGAAGCGAGATAATCCTCCACCCAGGCGATATCAAGTGGCGTGCCCCAATCCTGGGCATGAACGACTGTTTTAGGGTTGTATATCGCGGAAATCTCCCCGAGACGGCGACCGAACTCACCTGTGACCAGAGATAGAACGGTTTCCTCCGGCCTGATGGCACTGCATATCACAGCCTCATTCGCAGCAGATCCCGATCCCGTGATGACGACCATTGCGAAAGAAGCTTCAGGAAGGTTCATGACCTTGAGACAGTTCCGGCGAATATTTTTAAGCAGGGCTGAAAATTCGCTCTCCCGGTGTCCAATCTCACTTCCAGTCATGGCATCCATGACCCTTTGCGAAACATTGACAGGTCCTGGACACATCAGGCGATAACGCCCTGAATACTCATCCATGATTTATCTCCAATTTACTTGGTCCGAATTTGCTTGAAATTTGGGATGCTCCCAAACGCAACCTGCGCTTGGCAAAAAACACGCCAAAACAGCAGAATTACATATCTCATATTTTTTCAATGTATTCAAACAGCAAGCAACCGTAATCGAGAAAAAACGAACACAGCCGCATGGAGTGTGGTTTATCCACACGCATGCGGTTGGATAAATCACACTCCAGTTTCTGATGCTGCATCCGCCTTATCTTCGGTGCTCGCATCCGCTTTGGCATCAGAGCCAGAAGCTCATTCAGCCACATCATCTGCAGTGTCGGCACCGGCTTTATTTTCAGGAATGTCCTCTGCGGTGTCTGCATTTTCAGTTTCTGAGCGGCCGGCATCCGAGCCTGTCTTGGCATCTGTGACAGCTTTATTTGTTTCAGAGCTGGAGCTGTTCGCTTTTTTTACAGTTCTTCTTGCGCGCAGAGAGAGCGCTACGATACCGCCGATGCCGACCAGAAATGCCCCGGTTGCCATGATAAAGTATGCCGGTATCGAGAGCCCGATGATGACGAGGACCATGATCAGGAATGTATAAAAGTCCCGCTTGGCAATCCATGCAAACCACCCAGCGACAGTCTCCACAGCCTTCTTGAAGATATTGCGATGTTCTTCTTTTTTATTTGCCTTGTTGTCTGCTTCGAAGCCCCATTCGAAGTGGTTATGGCTTGCAATGCCCATCTTGACGAATTCGCGATAGAACCAGAGCACGGCAATGGTATTGACAATCGCGATGCCGCAAGTGATGATGAACCATGGGTTGCAACCAACAAAGGGGACGACAACATCTTTGAAGAACGGCATGCTGGCGCTCTGAGAAACAGCATGCCCGAGTCCGATGAGAAACGCGATATTGGTCACATCATCCGCAACCGTATCGAACCATTCACCTTTATGGCTGGGACTCATGCGGATACGTGCGAGCTCCCCATCGATGCCATCGACCATGGACGATATCTGCCAGAGCAGGACGCCAAGCGCCATGAAATAGGGGTTGGAGTCTGGATTTCCAAAGAACATGGCAACCGCGCCGCCGATCCCTATCAAGAGCCCGATCGCCGTGATCATATTCGGCGTGATGAAGGAATTTGCAATGCGCTTGGTGATAAAAAGCGAGCAGGGGCGGTTGATCGCATACGCCACAAGGCCGTCTGAATCACGTCCAAGCGGTTTTCTCAAAGCTTTGGTGAGCAAATTCAGTCCGATTTTAGCGTCATCCGAACTGAGCATGCGGTGATAGACAGTCTTCTCAGGAGCCGCGAACGTCTCAGTCACTTCATTTTCAAGGGAATCGAGGCATTCATCTGAATTCAGGATTTTCTCCAGCGAATAGGCGCCGATGAAATAGACCCCGGACGGCTCCCCATTGGCGACGATCCTGACATCCGCCCCGAGCGGGCGCATTTTGAAACAATCAGGAGAATAGACGCCATCGAGCACACAAATCATGCACGCTTCATAACCTACGGCCTCCTTGAGTTCTTTGGACACCTCATGGATGCGCAGATTATATTCAAAGAACTGCATCGGAACGGTGACCAGTGGGTCTTCCTTGAGTTCGAGAGCGGCTGGTTTGGCCACGATTAATTCGGAGATGTCAGCGCGCTGAAGGCTCCTACAGGCGCGCTCATACAGCGAAAGACCACCAACGCGAACCGCAGAGATATTGCTCGCGCGGGTATTCGCACATTCAAATGTCGGAATATAGAGGATGCATTTCATTGTTTTTATCTAAGTCAGGGCCTGAGAATGTTTGTTCAAAGGTTGTCAGAAGTCGAATTGCCCTGAGCCTGCTCAGGAAGCGCGTGTTCGTTCTCAGTCTTGGCAGACGCGCCTTCTTTCGGCGCATCAGCCTGACATGCTTTATTTTTGACGGCTTCATCGTATTTATTGACATAGGTGCGCGCATATTTGGCTGCTGTCACATACTGCATGCCAATGCCAACGAGAATACCCAAAAACGCGAGCCAGTGCATGCCAATTCCAATGTAGGGGTGAAAATGCGCCTGCACGAAATCGGCATACATATATTTATCGTTGTTGAGCGCCCAATCGAGCGGCATGAAGAAAAGCGCGCAGAACATCTCGAATGTCGCGACTTTTCCAAGAAAGCTCGATGGTATGGAGAACCCGAGCTGTCCAGCAGACGTGCGCATGCACAGCACGGAGAGATCCCTGAACCCCCACAAGAAGAGCACCCAGATCGGCCACACGCCCATATACACGGCGGCGCTGATCACGAAGAAATTAAACAGAAGGTCAGAAATCTGGTCGAGAAGCGCGCCAAGCTCCGTGCACATGTTGTGTTTTCTGGCATAAATCCCGTCCCATTTGTCTGTCAGGCCAGCGATCAATCCGATAATGGAGGCAGTGACAGGCAGGCCGCACAAAAAGCAAGTGACGCTGATGAGAATGACGATCAGCCTGAAGATGCAAAGCTTGTTCGGAAAATTCGCGATATCTGTAAAAAACTGATGATTCTGTCTCATGGAAAACTCCAAGTCCACGCAAAAAAACGTTGCCTCTTTTACTCCGAATGCGCCGATTGACAAGTCATTTAGATGCTTCCTGCGCCTGTTCGATGAGCGTTTTTTCGTAGGCAATGGGTCTGGGACGCTCCAGATGGATTATTTTCTCATCCGAGCCGATATCTTTAGTATAGAGCCAGTACCACAAGAGCATCATATTATTGAAGTCAGCAGAGAAAATCGCGAGCACCACACTTGTCATGCCGCGTGCGACAAAAGCAATCGCGCAGACAAAAAACAGGCTTTCGAAGGCGCTGGGACGCGTGAGCGCATGAACGCCCTGCCGAAGCACATTGATGCCGAGCAAGGCGATGAATGGCACCGCACCAATATAGCCGCCCCCCATCACAGCCTCGATAAATGAATTGTGCATGTTGACGGAGCCCTTGATGAACGCGGTATCGCTCTCAAAGATGAGGCTTCGAGAGCCCGTCGCCAGACCGCCGCCGGTCCATGATGCGTATCGAAGGGCATAATCCCAGTAATCTGTACGCCCGGAAAGCGAACTCATCTCAGCTGAAGTCTGGCCGCGCATGACCACCTGCATGATCATCTCATGCCAGCCCATCGCCAGGCCAAGCGCCACCAAAGCGCACATAAATGTCACGATCACACGTCCGAACTGCCTGACGCGAAGCCCCTCGATAGTATAGATCAGCAAAGCCACGAGCGTGACGGCATACGATGTCCTTGACTGCGCGCAAATCAACGTGCCTGCCACAAAAAGAAGCCTGACAGGCTTGAAACGCGCAGGCAAAAAAAGCAGCCGTGTAATTGTAAAAACAGAGATAAACCCGAGCGCGTTGGGATTGATGACAGGAAGATAGCCCTGCAGCCACGGAAGCATGGAGGGGGATCGCCTGATTCCAAGGGTTGGCTGAACAATCGCAAGCGCGACAGTCCACCAGAGCAGAATCTCGTACAGGCGTATGAACGCCACCAGTTCCTTGCGCGTCGAAATCGAATCCCGGCACGAGACCGTAAAAAACATCAAAGCTATGATGATTTCCGCGCCTTTCCAGGCTGAAAGTGCCGGCTGGACGCTGTTCACGCCGCATAGAACTGCAAAAAATACGTACCACAGAAGCGGCCACAATCCCGGCCGAAACAACCGCTTGAGCAAGTGACGATGTTCACATGTCAGCGCATAAATCGCCACAATGCTCATCGGGATCATTCGGGACACGATCTTTTCGAGCAATGGCCCGCCTGTAGAATATGTATAGTCCTGGTGCGGATTAAACGTCCAAGAAAACGATGTCAGGAAAAAAATGATACGCACGATTTTGTGCTTGATCGGCGTATCATCATACAGCCAGGACTCGAATTTCCCGCTCATAACACGGGAAGTTCAAACTGCGTGCCGCGCGGGGCAATGTATAGCAGCAGGACCTGATTCTGAATATTCTCGAGCACTTCGCGCAGGTTTCCGGTCATCACGACTTTTCTGCGGTCAGCGATATTGTGCCCGAAAATCATGTAATCGCTCCATCTGAACGTGAAGCATTTGAGCTCGTAATCGAGCGCTTCGAGCGTCGAGATGAAAAACTCCCGATCTTCCGGTGAAATGACAGGCGAATGGTATTCCAAGCAGAACCATGGCCGATATTTTTCCATGGTTTCCTTCATGCCGCGCAGAGCGTTGATCTCATGACCTTCAATATCCATGCGGATGAGATCGACATTTTCAATTTTCTCCCGATCGAGCAGCGTATCGAGCCTCATCACCGGCACATCGATTTTCTTTTCGTACTCCGCCCTCGGCAAGATGCTGCAGATGTTCGACTGTTTCGAGATGTAGAACGGCAGCGTTCCGTCCACGTCGCTGATCCCGATGTTAAACACATTGGCCATCGCGTCATTCATGCAGATGTTCTGCGAGAGCAGCTCGAAACTGACAGGATTCGGCTCAATCGCGACGATAAGCTTGACTTTCACATGCGTATCTTCTTCGAGCGCGTAATATCCGATGTTCGCGCCGACATCGATGATTGTCATATCATCGCGCAGGATGCTCTTGAGGACGGCGGTTCCAAAAGGTTCATGCACATGCTCGAAGGCAAGCTCTGCAGCGATTCCCTGATCATGCGCATCGACGAGCAGATTGTATTTCGGAAACTTCAGCTCCACATGCTGAACATTTCCAGGCGCACTGACGGCTTTCCAACGCAGTTTTCTGAGCATATCACTCGGCTTGTGCAGAGCGATTCTCGCGATACCTCTCGCGAGCTCAGCATTTCCGCCGTATTCCTTCAGCGAATTCAGGGCACTTTTGTAATACTCTACTTTTTTCTGAATTTTTTGGAATCTTGACATCGCAACCTTCTTTTCTTTGGGGCTCCGCTATGGCCTGCGGCCATACGCGGAGCGTTCTGGCTTTGCTATGGCCTGCGGCCATACGCTTCGCCGCGCGCTCATTTGAAGCACTGCGCGGGCAATAAATGCCTTTTCATACACTAAATCAGCATCGCATGCACCGTTTTATTGCGCTCATGCGAGCCGTATTCCCAACAGGCAACAAGGAAACAAGGACGTTCCCTGGAACGTCTGACGCGGCGTATGCGCAGCATAGACGCGGCCTATCGCGGCGTATGCGCAGCATAGACGCGCTAAAAAGCCGGATCCAAAGACAATTTAAGCACGGCGCTTTCCGAATAGACGGGCACAAGCACGGCGTTTTCCCCAGGCGACTGAACCATGCGCGGGTGATGATCGCCTGCAACGGCAAAATGGATATCCTTACCCTCAAGATTCACTGGAGATCGCACGACAAGAGAGACTTTTCCATCCTGCCAGACCTCGATTCCCGCCGATGTCAATGCGACATAGCGGTTTCCGAGCGCCTCAAGCTCGATGACATCCCCGGCAAACGTACCGGCATCGAGAAGCTCGTGTCCGTCATAAATATAAAGCTTCGTTCCAGACGCAAATGAAAGCTCGCTGTCCGGGGAGACGGCCAGGACACCATTGTCAGCGCATAGCCTGTCATCCGTCAGGACGCGATAGACCAGGCTGTCCTCAGCGATGTCCTTGCTATCCTTGATGCGCCATACCGTGCAAGTATCGCGCATCCAGAAATAGAGCTGCCCGATATCGTCCATAGACATTTTGCCGAGATCATATCCAAGACGTGCATCTTTGAGCGCCGCCTTGTCAGCCACGCCGGCCCCCATGCCCATGAAATTTCTAAGCTTTTCCGGTTCCGCGAGCGGCGCGCGCTTGATGACGGATGCCCCGTCCGCATCTGCCCCCGACAGATAGACGTAAGCGCTGTCACAGCTGATCGAACGCACATCAAATTCAGCCATATCTTTCGTGCATTTTTTAGCCTGTTCGTTCCCGAATGCGAACGTGCAGAGCTGGCCATTTTCAAGCGCAGCGACAGTACTGCCGCAAAGCCGCCACATCGATGCGCCGAGTTTCCGATAGCCCTCCGACTCTCCATCGCGTTCCGTGCAGCGCCAAGCATCCAGCCCATCCGCCACGACATACTGCTCGCGGTCATTTTGCACATAGGCTTCAAGATATTTTGGGGTGATATCCCCGAATGAGCGACAAGCATCAGGCCCGTCCTGCCAGTGTCCGTCTTGATCGGTCAGCATGAGCCTGCCTCCGGCTGACACTGCCAATCGCTCATCAGGCGTCAGGGCAAGCGCGGTGATCAGAGCCCCGGCAAGCGCATCCGTCGCAACGGCGACGAACTGGTTGGGCTCGACCTTTCTGCCGGCCAGCACTTTGGATTTAGAGGACAGATTGCCCACAAACACATATTGCCTGCCCGATTTATTGAGAACGACAGCTTCCGTCGTATCGCGGACAACCCATTGCTCGATCATGCGTGTCGGCATGCCGGCCTTATAGAACTGCGTAGACGTTTCCGGATCTGCCCATCCGTTCTCATGGACGACAGTGAGCGCATCCGAACTGCGATCATAGGCAAAAATGCGGCCTGCTTCCGGCACATGAAGATACAGCCCGCGCGATGTGGCGCAGATATCTGGCGTTTCAGTCAGCGCAAATGTCTTACGGTCGCATGGCACGCCCATGATGTCAGCCTTTTTGAAAAACTGAGGCACATACGAGAGCTCAAGTTCTGAAGCGCTGTTCAGGTTCATGAAATACAACGTCTGATAATCGGCAAACCACACACGATCGCGCTGGTCAGACACGATCTGCTGAAGCGCTCCCTGGTAAAACGGGAGAACTTTCCCCGAGGAAAGAGACAGCATGGAAAGGCGCTCGACAGTTGGCGAATAGAGCAGTGCGGATGCGCCTTTTTGCCAAGTGACAAGACTGAGCGGCGTGAGAACCGCATGAGGTTCATAAGGAGAGTCCGGATCATTTGAAAGGCTTTCAAATCGCGCCTCAGCAGATTCCGGGCCGAACAGGCGCTGAGCCGAAGCGCTTTCAGGATCGATGCGCCAAAAAGCACCAGCCTCCGTGTCGACCGACAGCAGATGGTCTTGATATGCGGCGAGCTGATTGAGCGCCCCGGCATCCGGGTACACGACATCCAGCGCGCCCAATGTTTCCTCTTCGCTTATGGAATCCACGCGCATCTTCAAAAGCGCGGATTCATCAGACCAATACGGCGTATAGAGCGAATCCCCGAGCGCGACGAGTTCCGGCGCCGGCGGCAGCCCCTGCGCGTAAAAGCTTTCGAGGTCGCCATTAGGGGAGTTGTACCCGAAGCCTGTGATGATATAGATGCGCCCGTCTTTGACGGCGCGAAGCGCAGGCGGCGTCCAGAAACACAGATACCCTTTGTATTTTGCAAAATGCGTGAACGATGAAAATCGCAGGGGAATGCCGCGCGCATCATGCGGATCTTCAGACCGTTCGCCAAGCGTGCCTGCAATCAGTTCCAGACGGCCGTCAAGCAGTGTTTCCGGGCTTTTCCCATCCCAACTCACCTCAAAGACCTGACTGCCCAAAACGAGATAAAAGCCGTTATCTGAGCGTTCAATGCCCGAAAATAGAGAAAAATCTATGTCTCTGAGCGGCAGACCTTCTTCTGGAATGCTTGCACCTTCAAAGCGCGTATTTCCCACGCGCTTGACCTCCCCAGTCCGGGTATTGACCCACAACAGCGCTCTGCGTGCAGAAGCGACGATGAGCCATTGCGAATCAGCCCGGATCAAAGCCTCCCCCCAATCGGACGCATACGCTTCCGAATGGTTGAGTTCGGGTTCCCAGGCAGCAAGATCAAACAGGACGGTCTGGGTGCCCGCAGCTGTGTCGAGCTCGACAAGCCGCCTCGTTCCCTGGGACGCGAAGAGGACGCGCGACGCATCCAGCGGCAGCACTGCCTGAGGAAACCACGCGGCCCGTATCGCTTCAGCCGCGCCTTTTGGGGCCTGATAAATGATCTGAGAATTGGCCTTCTCGAAGCGCAGCGAATCTGTCCACGGGAGAGTTTCATTGCAAGCCATGAGAAAAAGTGAACAGATGGATGCTGCCAGCAGGATCTTATGTTTCATGCGTCCTCAGAAAAATGAAAGGCTCTGCGACTGCCAGAGCTGCAGAGCCTGATCATGGATCGATCACTTCCAATCCATTGAAATATCAGATCGTTTCAAAGGGGGAAGCGTCAGCCGCTTTGGGAGGCTGTTCATTTTTTATTAAGAATTTCAAGGCGTCAGCACCATCTTCATAGACTGCTTCGAGAATCGTCCCTTCGGGATAATTGTGCTCGATGAGCAGATTGGAGAGCGGCTCCTGAATGTAATCGATGATTGCCTGCTTGATCGGACGCGCGCCAAATGCGGGCTTATAGCCGGCATCGACGAGGAAATCTTCCGCAGATTTTTCGATATTGAGCTTGAGACCGCGCCCCGCGAGCAGCTTGTGGATTCGTTTCATCTGGAGGCCAAGAATCTTGCGGAGATTGTCTTTTGTCAGCGCGTGATAGATGATCTTGGCATCGATACGTCCCAGGAATTCCGGACGGAAATGGTTCTGAAGCGCCTCCATGACTTCTTTCTGCATGCGCTCAGGATCGGTATCGACGTATTCGAGGATAGATTTCGAGCCCAAGTTGCTCGTCATGATGACGATCGTGTTCTTAAAGTCGACGACCTGTCCTTTTGAATCTGTCAGACGGCCATCATCGAGCATCTGAAGCAGAACATTGAACGTATCGGGGTGAGCTTTTTCGACTTCGTCGAAGAGGACGACAGAGTAGGGCTTTTCCATGACGGCATTGGTGAGTACGCCGCCATCTTCGTGGCCGACATAACCGGGAGGTGCGCCGATCAGCTTGGCAGCCGCATGTTTTTCCATATATTCGCTCATATCGAGACGGACGATTGCGTTCTCGTCATCGAAGAGGAATTCCGCGAGTGCTTTTGCAAGCTCGGTTTTGCCGACGCCGGAGGGGCCGAGGAAAATGAACGAACCGATCGGGCGGTTTGGATCCTGGAGCCCGGTGCGCGAACGGCGCACGGAAGAAGCCACAGCTTTGACGGCGTGTTCCTGACCGATGACGCGTGAATTGAGTTTTTCCTCAATGACGAGGAGCTTTTTGATCTCATCTTCCATCATCTTGGCAACAGGAATGCCCGTCCAGAGCGCGATGGTCTCTGCGATTTCATTTGGTCCGACTGAATTCTTGACGAGTCTGGGCTTGCCCTCAAGCTGTGCTTCAAGCCGTTTGAGATTGGCCTGGAGGTCGAGCATTTTTCCGTATCTGATCGACTGCTCCCCATTGACATCGCCGCGCTGTCGGCACTGTTCCATCTCTTCGCTGGCGCGTTCGATCGCGGACTTGATTGCCGTGATTTCAGCAATGGCATCTTTTTCGATTTTCCACTGCCGTTTGAATTCTTCGAGTTCCTCGGTCTTCTGTCGAAGCTCATTTTCCAAGTCACTGCGCGTCTTGTCATTCTGAGGCGACGGCGTTTTGGAAAGCGTCGACAATGACATGCGAATATCGTTGATGCGATCTGCAATGGCATCGCCAGCTGCGGGCGGCGCATCGAGTTCCATGCGGACCTTGCCAGCGGATTCATCGAGCAGATCGACGGCTTTATCGGGCAGTTTGCGCGTCGTCAAATAGCGCTTTGACTGCGTGACGGCAGCAGAGACCGCTTCATCGGTAATGGGCACGCCATGATGGACTTCATAAATTGACTTGATGCCGAGGAGCATTTCCGTGGCCTGTTCGACTGTCGGTTCTTCCAGCGAGAGGACGTTGAACAGGCGATCGCATACCGGCTTGTCGTCAAAGACGCGTTTCTGGTCTTTCTGGGAAGCGGTCGTGATGACGAGCAGATCGCCGCGCACGAGATAGGGCTCGAGGATATTGACGAGATCATTCGTGACCTGCCCGAACCCAAAGAAATCGGGGATATAGAGGACGACACGGCCGCGCGCGCTCGAAATGTCGGTCACGAGATTTTTGAAGCTTTCCTCAAGCGCGCTCTTGTATTTGGCACCGCCGAGAACCTGAGCGGAGTCGAGCTTGAGAAGCGAGACATTCTTGAAGCGATCGGGCACATCACCGCGAACGATGCGCTGCGCAAGCCCCATGATGAGCGTATTTTTGCCGACGCCGAGCGGGCCGACAACAACCGGATTGTTCTTGGATTTGCGCATCAAGATCTGGATGAGGCGACGGATTTCCGCATCGCGTTCGAGGCAAGGGCGAAGCTTGCCCTGAGTGGCCATGAGCGTCCAGTCTGTCGTCATCTGCTGGACATGCTGAAGATTTGAGGGAAGCGGCCGCCATGTCGTCGTGATCTGAGCCTGTGCAGCGTTCTGCTGTACGGATGACAATGT
The DNA here is from genome assembly GCA_017464085.1 of Pseudomonadota bacterium. Lineage (GTDB taxonomy): Bacteria > Myxococcota_A > Bradymonadia > UBA4248 > UBA4248 > UBA4248. The sequence goes on along the minus strand of JAFUEE010000045.1, from coordinate 5,869 downwards.
ATTCTGGGCCTGCGGCACCTGCACGCCGTATGGTCCAAATGAAGGCTGAACAGGCTGAGGGCCGCCAAACGCCGTGGGCTGAGGGCCGCCAAACGCCGTGGGCTGAGGGCCGCCAAACGCCGTGGGCTGCTGCACATTCTGCGCAGGCATCTGATACGCCGTCACAAATGGGGAGCCGCTCGTATTGACAGGCTCTGACGGAAGCTGAAGGCGCATGACCGTGCCCTGCACGGAAAGAGCGGTCAGGTTGAGCGAGCGAAGCATGATAGCCGCATTGCCATTCGGGATGCGTGTCACGCCTGCGATAAAGTCAGTCGTCTCGCAGTAGTGCCGCGCATTGCTGAGCGCATTGTCGAGGCCATACTGAAGCGCCTGATCCAGACGTGTGCCAGGAATCGCCGGCGAGTTTTTGAACGATTTGGGCAGATTCTCCGACTCGCGCTCGAGACGGCGAATCAAATAATTCGCATCGATGCCAAGGGATCTGAACATATTGAGCACATTGCCTTCTTGCGCGAAGATGCTCAAAAGCACATGTTCGATCTCAATGATCTCCTGGCGATTCTGCTGAGCGAGATTCTGCGCGTCTTTGAGGGCGACACACATCGCAGAACTCATTTGATTGTCTAGAATCATAGTGAACTCCATTGGAATTTGAGAATGACTATTGCGGCCAGCAAGAACTGACCGAAAAGTTTCGCATCAAAATATACCAAAATAGGCAGAATGACACCGATTTTGCCAAGCCTGTGATCTGAAATGGTCATATAACTTTCAGCGCGTATGCACAAGCCTCGCCGCACGCGCCTCGCCACTGCATGAAAATTTCCGCGCGTATGCGTCAGCATAGCGCGGAACCGGCGCGCAGTGCAACGCACAAGCGGCCGGACAACCGATTATTCACTGAGGGTACGTGCTTTGCGAGGTTTTGCAATGTAGTAAAGCACAACGCCCACAAGAATAGTACCAGCCCCGGCAAGCGCAACGCCAGGCGTCTGAACAATCGTAAAGACAATCATCCACAGCGAGAGCAGGATAAAGAGCACAGGCGTGACCGGATAGCCCCAGCATTTGTATGGCCGTTCGGCGTCCGGCTTCCGGAGGCGCATGACGAACACGCCGATGACCGTCAGCACAGCATTGACCGAAAGCGTGAACCCCATATAGGTGATCAGCTCGTCAAAACGCGCGGTCAGGAGCATGCCGATCGCAATGACTGCCTGCAGGATGATCGCATAAAACGGCCCGGAATCTCCTTTTCTGCGAGACAGGACTTTGAGGAGGGGATAATCCGCGCCCATGGCCTGGTAAATGCGCGGCCCGGCCATGATCATTGCCGAAAGCGAACTCACGAGCAACAGCGCGATGACTGCCGAAAAGATCCGGCCGGCACTCTCCCCAAAGAAAGACGATGCCACGACCGCACCGATCTCGATCGACCCGGAAAGCTCGGAAACTGGCGCCGCTGAAAGAAACACCACATTGAGACCGAGATAGATCAGCGTGACGACAAGCGTCCCAAGCGCAAGCGCTTTCGGCAAGGCTTTGGACGGATTTTTGATTTCGCCAGCGATATAGGCGGAACCGTTCCAGCCCGTATAGGCATACGTGACATAAATCAGGCCGACCGCAAAGCCAGGCGTGAGCATCGTATTGAACGTGTCAAGCGGCGAATCCGAAGTGATATGCGTGAAATCGCCGAGCATCAGACCGCCGGCGATAAAACCACCGACGAGCAGGATCTTGAGCACCGTGAAGAAGTTCTGAACAGCGCTGCCGAGCGTGACCTTGACCGCGTGCACGACTGAAAGCGCGATGATCACCGCAAATGCAGCCCAGAACTCACTCAGCCCCGGCAGGCTGTGGGTGGCGTATTTGCCAAAAGCCATGGCGGCTGATGCGATCGGCGCGGAAAATCCGACAATCAAAGAAATCCATCCTGCGACAAAGCCAAGCACGGGATGATAAACTGTCGAAAGCAGCTGATATTCACCGCCATTTTTGGGATACATCGCGACGAGTTCTGCATAGGAGAGCGCGCCAAAAAATGCGACGACACCGCCGATAATCCACGCCCATAGCACGGCAGAGGCAGACGGCACCTGCTCCAAAAGGATGCCGGTCGTCGTGAATATTCCGGTGCCCACCATGCTCGCGATCACGACCATTGTCGCAGAAAAACCGCTGATGACGCGTTTGGGCGCCTCTTCCTGAGGGGAGACATCGCTGCCTTCTGCTGATGTAAATGCCGCGCCCGTCTGGACGCCTGAGGCAGATAACGTCTCCGTTTCCTGAACTTCCATTATTGTGACCTTGAAACGCCTTGATGACCTTGAAACGCTTTCCCAGTCCGTTCGCGCATCTGAAACCGCAGATCCAGACAGACTTCCGGCACCGGCAAATGCCTGACCGTAAAAAAATCGCTCTCTTAAACGGTTTATGACGATTAAACAAGTTTTGTGATTTTACGATTTGCAAAATATGGTTTATGAGTGTCCCCCAGCGTCTGCATCGTCCGCGCCCCGAAAGCCAGACAAGGCTTATGGACGCATCCGGCAGCGGCTGCGCACGCAAGCGCAGGCGATGCGCAAAGGGCAATGCACGCCCCCAAAACGCCTGCGCGGCTGACTCGCGCCGGCAGATGAACTCATGCCAAACGCCTATGCGGCTGATGCCAGATAGCGAGTAAAGCACAACTGAACCGACCTGATCTTTTTTGGAAAGGAATTCAAATGTCTCTCGGAAGAAATGAAAAATGTCATTGCGGCAGCGGGAAAAAATACAAAAACTGCTGCCTGCAGAAGGATCTCGATGCCGCCAGAGAAGCGGAGCAGGAGCAGCGCCGCAAAGCGGCGCTCGCAAAAGAGAGCAAAGACAATCCGGATCTCAAACTCGATGAAAATGGCGAAGTCATCTTTGAAGAAAACCCCGCGCCAGGCGTGCCGACATGGAAAGTCGCAGTGCTCGGACTCGCGCTTCTGGGCGCGCTGTTCCTGATTTTCCATCTGAGCGACTATACGCGCCTCGGCGGCTCGATCTTCGGCGTCGGCGCGCTGATCCTCCTGGTCTATTGCGCGTTCCGCAACGTGCCGACCGTGCGCAGCGAGACAGGCAACGGCGGAAACATCGATTTCGGCAACAGAGCCTGAGGATCCTCTCCTTAATGGAAACCAACACATTCCGCATCTCTCATTTCCATTACTGCGGCGACGGCATGGCGCAGTCCCCCGAAGGCCGCATGTTCCGAATCGCGAATGCGCTTGCCGGGGAACTGGTCGAAGCAGAACCATGCCCGATACGCCGGAGAGCCCAGGCTTACTTGACGCGCGTGCTCACGCCAAGCGCAGACCGCGTCGAGCCGCCATGCCCGCTCTGGCAGTCGTGCCCGGCATGCCAGTTCGCCTGCCTGTCGATTGACGCGCAGCGCGCGCTCAAAAAAGCGCACTGGCTTCGCCTGATCCAGAAATTCGTGCAGATTCCCGAAGACTGTCAGACCGATTTCGTCTGCGCGCCCCAGACGCTCGCGTACAGGCACCGCACGGACCTGACTATTTTTCAGACGCAAAAAGGCCGCGTCACCGGCATCCTCCCGCGCACTGATATCGCAGCAATCCAATTTGCGCATGCCGGGCCCGGCATCGACCTCAAAGAAGCCACCGCTCAGGATCTCTATGACGCCCCAGCCGTGCGGCCGCTCGACATGCAGCATTGCGCGCTCCATGCACCGGAGCTCGCTCAGCTGATCACGCGCTTCTGCGCGCTCGACCTGCCATTCGCTCACCTGACTCGCATCGGCTTTGAAGCCTATGGCAACCAGGCACGCATCATCGTCTATAATATGCCGGACCAAAATATGCCGGACCAAGCGCATGGCTCAAAGCAGCTCGCGGCACAGGCAGGGCAGACGCTCGATGTCTCGGTCATCTTTCAGGAGCTCCCACCGCGCGGCAGCCATGTCTATCCCAAACCGGAAACACTCGCAGGCAGCCCATACTACGGCTACGCGCATGACGACGAAGACCATCTGCTTTACGCCCTGCGCGGCGCCTGGACACCCGTCAACCCCGGCAATGCCGCGCTGATCCGGAAGGCGCTTGCCGAAATGACCGAAACACGACACTTCGAAAACATCCTGGAGCTCGGATGCGGATGCGGCACGCATGCCTCCGTCATGAAACGATGCGCGCACGCTTATACCGGCATCGACGCCTCGTGGCCAGCAATCCTGTCCGCACAGCACAACGCGCAGACCTACAACTGGCAGAATGCCGCATTCTTTACAGATACCGCCGAACACTACCTCGACAAGCGCTATTACAAAGGATGCAGGGCAGACGCGATACTCATGCACAGCAACCGCATGCCGTATTCCGAAAAGACTGCCGAGCTCTGCAAGCGTTTCGGCGCCAGAACGCTCTATATCGTCGCGCCAACGGCATACGCTGTCGCGCAGGAATGCCGACACTTTACAGCGCTCGGCTACCGACTCACGCGCCTGACGCTCTGCGACACGCTCCCGATGACCTATCACATGATGGCTGTTGCCAGCCTCGAATTATGACCGAACCCAGCAACGATCACAGCCACGGAACGGCACCGCAAACGCAGCTGCCGCCCCCCGAAAAAGCCCCCGCTCGCTATGCCGTCGATGTCCAGCACTACGCACAATATGACAAAGACACCGATTCCGGCTACACGCCCGAGCTTCAGAAAAGCCTGAACTACGCCGCCAGAACGCCTTTCACGCGCTTCTTTCTCGATTTCCTCCTCATCCTCACTCGCCCGGGCGCATTCTGGAAAGGACAGGATGAACATCCGGCAACCTTAGGCCAGCTTCACTTTCCGCACCTCTTCATCCTCGTCACGCTGCGAACCCTCATGGCTTTCCTGGGCGGCATCCTGCAGCCCGAACCCGTATTTTCGCGCGCACTCATTCAGGCTGCCACACAGGCTCTGCTCATCTTTGTAATGATATGGGTTCTCGCGCTCATCATTTCTGGCATCTCAACGCTTACAGGACAGCGCATCCACTATGACCGCGCCCTGCGCTATGTCGGCTACAGCATCACACCGAACCTTTTCGTCGGCATCATCAGCATCGTCCCCGTGCCATACCTCGCAACAATCTGCGACTTCCTCGCAATGCCCTGGACTTTCCTCGTCATGGGTGCAGGCGTGCACGCATACCTCAAGATCAAGCCCGAAATTGCCCCGACACTGACCGGCCTCTACTGCGGCATGATGCTCTGCATGTGGACTGCGTTGCCGATGCTCATCCCCACGCTGCTCCAATTCAATATCTGGTAATTCTTTGCGGCTCGTCTATGCCCGACGGCATACGACCATACGACTCCCCAGAGATGCGCCACCACCTGGAACGCAGCTATCGGCGTTGCCGATACGCTGCGCATTGTGCCCGGCTATGCGCTACGCGCATACGCCAGGCATTGTTGTATTTTACCTTTTTCAATACGACGCATTCCATAAAGCTGGCTCAAACTATAGCTCAGACAATGCGACACCCTCAGGGGCCAGCGCGAAATATAGTTTTTTATACGCGACACCCTCAGGGGCTAGTGCGAAAAATCAATTTTTACATGCGACACCCTCAGGGGCCAGAGTGAAAAATCAGTTTTTACACGCGACACCCTCAGGGGCCAGTGCGAAAAATTGGTTTTTACATGTGACACCCTCAGGGACCAGCGCGAAAAATCAATTTTTACATGCGACCCCCTCAGGGGCCAGCGCGAAAAATCAGTTTTTACACGCGACACCCTCAGGGGCCAGTGCGAAAAATCAGTTTTTACACGCGACACCCTCAGGGGCCAGCGCGAAAAATTGGTTTTTACATGTGACACCCTCAGGGGCC
>JAFUEE010000003.1 GCA_017464085.1 Pseudomonadota bacterium | reverse complement strand
GTGAGAAGTCGCCCTTGCACATTTATATCATCTGTATCGATAATCGGAATTTCGGCTATTACAACAGGGAAATCAGAAATCCGTCCACAACGACTGGTTCGTGACTTCGTGGTGGAAGACAATCTCCCCACGCTTGATGCGATAATCTCGATACTGGTGATATAGAGAAACCGAAAAACATTTGCAAGGAAAAAATCAACATGAACACTCAAAAAAATTATTACGCCCAAAAATGTGAACGCATTCTTGCCTATTTCGACCATGTTCCATGGTGCGGTGTCCAGGATGTTCGCCAAACAATCAAAGACTGGATGGCTGAAACGAGAGCCGCACACACAACCTGGTATCACCGCACCGCATCTCTGATCGCACTGCACAAGTGGGCACACGGAAAAGACCTCTCGAAAACGTTGATGCTGCAATATTACGAGGATTTGCGGCTGAGAAAAGTCAGAGACTCATCTATCAAAGCCGAACACGTCCGCATCAAGTCATTCTGCGCATATCTGTATAAAAAAGACTTATATGACGATATCATGAAAGATATTGAACCTCCGACAGGAGAATACCGCGAAAAACAATGCCTGACAGCTGCAGAATTAAATACGTTGCTAAAGCGAATTACTGATATTCGTGACAAAACAATCGTCTCGCTCATGTCGATATGCGGCCTGCGCTGCATCGAAATCTCTGAAATGCAGTGGGGCGATATTCAGGCAGATCGGATGATCGTGAGAGGGAAGGGGAGAGCCGAAAAGAATACAGCCATCGTTTTGCCGATCAGCATCCAAAGGCTTTTACTTGACCTGAAGCGCACAACCAATGGGAAAACTGATCCTGAAGATTATGTGTTCATTTCGGAAACCAGACGAAGCCATGCGCCGATTTCGGCCACCAACATTTCAAAGATCGTGCGCGCTATCCTGCGCGACAAACTCCCCGAAAAGAAAGCGATCACACCGCACGGCTTGAGACACACTGCAATCACACTCGCCATCGAAGCTGGCATGGACATTCATCGTGTCTCAAAATTCGCTCGCCACAAATCCATCGCGACGACATCCGTGTACATTCATGACAATGAAAAATTCTCAAATCCTGTCGAAGCTCATATTGAAGCACTCGTCGATAGTCAGGATACACAGCCAAACGATGACCTCTCTCTTCTGAAACACCTCTTGAGCAAGCTCATCAAATCGTAGACAACACATCTCGCCCGGCCTCGATGACAATCCTGTCAATCTCGTCCGCATGCTTCCGCATGATCCAATCTGGATAGCTGTCTTTGGCATACACAGGCAATGACAGGTCGCTTTTCGTCTTGCCATAAGCGAGCGTGACCTTGCCTTTTCGGATGCCGAAATATCGGTCTGGCTTTTCGGATGTGCCGAAGTATGGCACATCCTGAATCGGCACGCCGGCAGACGTATTCACCATCTGCACCTTCTGGATCGTGCGCCAGCCGCCTTCGCCGAAGATGCGGAATGCTTCCGTTGTCTGGCGCCATTCATTCACAGGCGCATTAAAGGCTTTCATGCGCCCGGCGTTCGGAGATGTGCCATATATCGTCAGAGATTGGCCGTCTTTGGAGTTGCGCACGCCGAACATGCGCTTGACCGGCTTGTCAATAAATGGCGAAGCGCCAGCGATGTTCTTGACAAAACGCTTGATGCGCTTGTTCGCTTCGCGCTGCCACTTGCGCACCAGCTTCTTGTCCTGGCTGATTTGAGCATACAGGTCTTCAAGCTCGCTCATATCTTGCCATCCACCTTTACGCACGACGGCCATCCGGCATCGACACTCTGTTTAGGCGGCACATACATCAGCCACAGGTCATTGTCTGAATACGCCTGCATCCAGCTGCCGATCAGGCCGATACCCGTGCAGACATTGTCCCCCGGCAGCATAGCCATCGCGCCTACGAGCTCACTCAATGACGTGCACACCAGATGTTCTTTTACGCCCCATATCAACCGTGTCGTTGCGCCGCTGGGCACGGTTTGCAGAATATGACCATTCAAAAACACAGTGTTTGCCTGATGTGAATCATAGCAGCCTTCAGAATTATAGACTAAGGCTGTCTGCAATGCCGATTCACATTTCACCCAGTTTGAGCCCGCATCAATCCACAGGCCCGCACAAGTCTTGTAAATGCGCTCATAGTCATACGAACCTTCGATATACATGCCTGCAGTGATTGCAGTGATCGTGTTTGCTTCCAGGTTATATCCAGACCAGAATGATGCATTGATCTGCGCATTCACGCTGATAGATTGTATCGTCGAACCGTCCCGAATCATGCATCCCGCGCCAGTCCTGGCAAGCCCAACACTCATGTCGCACTTCGACATGAGCACGAGCTCGATGCCGTCGCTCATCTTCGTCGCCTCGCAAAGCTCGACATAAGTCTGCGCGCCGTTCGTCAATATGCTGTCGATCAGTCCTGTCCCGAAGCCGTACATCGGCGATGGCGCGGCAAACAAAATCGCACGGCTGTTGCTCTCATGATATGACAGCGACAGCCTGACAAGTGACAGCGTTGACGAATCATCCGCAACGGCAGACGTGTAAATCGCCAGATCTTTGCCCATGCTGCGCACTGCCGCAGTCGTCGAATCCGCGACATAATACCAGTGCCCCTTGATCAGCGCCTGTGTGCCCCCGCCGCTTGTCGGCACAGTGCAGTCTTCAAGCGCCATCACGGCGCATCTGCCAACGACCTTTGTGCTCTGATCCTGCCCGGCATACTGATTGTACCACCAGAGATTTGTACTGCTTGAATCGGTATAGGCAAATGCGAAGTAATGCCCGCCAATCTTCGCAATTTTGATGCGCCCTTTCGCGCTGTTCTCATCGCCCAATGACGCACACACAAACGGCTGCTGCAAATACAGTTTGCCGTTCTCAAATCGCGCATCGCGAAGATCAAAGCAGTTGATATATGTCTTGCTGCTGTCTGTCAGCAAGACGGCCATGATGTGATCACACACATCCGCAATGCCATGTTTTGTCGTACTGGACGGCCCGCGATATGGCCTGTTCCCGATATACATGACATCCGGCCCATGCGGATCGATGCATGCGCTTTCGCCGTCTGCAGCGTAGCATTGTGCCTTCAAAAAGTCGCCATATACGCGGCACAGACCGCCATGATTGAACACATCCGCGCGAAGCGCATCGACATATTCTGGCGTCGCCGCGTCGCCCTCGATGATCTGCACAATCGATTCATCACGAATAAATGTCAGCGTGAAATCCACATCGATAAATGCCTGCACGCCAGATGGCGAATAGATGCCGCTGTCGTTAAACCCGCAGAACGGCACAGCCTCGCCATCGCTCTGGCTTTCAAGTTTGGCCATGATGATCGCCGTCTGATATGTCCCAGACTGCGAATTCTGAAATTCTGCCGTTGCCAGGCATTGCCCTTCAGAATACATGACGCGCTTGACTGCGCCGAATATATCATTACCCCCAGGATTCAGCGTTGTCATCGATGATAGCTCGCCGTCGGAATACAGCGTTTCCACTAGCCATGCGCCCATGAAAACAATTCTATTAAACGATAATGCCTGCGCCATTAACTGGCTTCCTGCCTGTGTGATCGAACTCATAATGTCACCTCATATCGATAGGTCACATGTGCGCGCGTCGCGATGACCTTTTGTTCCAAATCCGTCTCATAGTTCAGCCGCATCTCAAGCGGCGTGGTTGTCGTATGCCCGAGCATTTCCAGGCATGCATTCAGCCTGTCGATGTCCGTCTGCGTATTGTCCAGTGCATCCGACTGAATATTGATCCTGTATCGATAGGGAAATTTATCGCGGTCCAGGTCATCTTCGACCGTTGTCGTGTCCGTGTCGAACACGGCGTTGACCATGACGCGCAACGCTTCGCATGTACCCGCCTTGCGCGTCCAAAGTTTGGCCTGCAATATGATGTCTTCGCGCGTCGCGCGCGGCAGGTCCGGATAGTAGGGAATGACGCCCAGATCATCCGCAATCTGCGCAAGCTCGTCGTCCCTGCAAGCAGACAGCGCATCGGCAGACGCTTCGCATGGCAGTGCGTCGCATCGATGCGATAGCAATTGGATGAGCACATCCATCGCGCCACACAGGCTCCCTGTGAATTCATTCCGCGCAAAGCGCGGCAACAGTTCAAAAGACCGACATTCAGACAGTAACATACTGCACCTCGTAATTTACAATGATGATCTCAGTCTTTGGCACTGCCACATAGTTTTGCGCAGGATTGGCGATGGCGATGTATTCCGTTTTGACGCCGTTTTCATCTGGTGTCTGGCATCGCCTGGCGAGTTCCGACAAACTGAATGCCATGCCAAGATGCGTCTTCAGTTCGGCAATATATGCCTCGATATTTGCCTCGAACTTTGCGCGTCCCGACACGGCATTCTTCGCAGACAAGCCGACTGTGAACTGCGGCGACAAATAGGTGATGCCGGCATTCGTCAGCAAAACCTCATCGCAGACAGGCTTCCAGTCCGCAGCCGTCAGCGCCTGCATGACGCGCGTCTTCACATCGACATGTTCTATTTCTGGATCGTCTGTCAGAATATACACATGCGCCGTGCCTGGCACAAAACCGCCATCTGTATAGCGAAGACAATACGCATCCACGACGCGCCCGTCTGCGTCTTTCGCGCGCTGTTCATACGCCGATGCCGGACCGCCCACAGACACGCTCGAACGCTTCGCAATGATATATTCGCGATAGGCATCATCGCCCGCATCAGTGTCCGGAAATTCATCCTTTGCGCCGCCTGTCACGCCGATATTCGACACGCTTTCGACCTCTTCCAATGGCGTCAATATATTTGTCAGCTCGCCGATATCAATATTGTTTTCATCCAAGACATTGTCATTCTCAAAACCTTCAAAAAGCACATTTCCGGAGGAATCCAGAGATGTCGTTTCCGCCGGCGTGAACTTGATCCCGTTGCCATCCGAAATCACAAATTCGCCGCTTGTCAGCGTCACCGGCGCCGTTACATCGACATACACAAGCACTGCCGCGTGGATCGGCGCAGGCCTCTCAATATCAAACGTCTCTCCGAGCGCATTCAGATATTCGCCTGTCGCCGTCGATAAATATCTCTGCTTTGCCTGCGCATTGAATTTCTGCACCAAGACACCAAAGATATAGGCAACCACAGTCGCGATTGCGAACTCATCCGAACCGATCTGCAAATCTTTGCCTGTTTCGGTCTTGTACGTCTGTTTGATCAGCTCAAACACGCTCTCTGTCGAAATATCATTGATAAAATCCATCATTCGACCTCCGAAACGCGGATGTTATATTCGCCGTCCCGAACCTCGACCTGGACCGATGCGACCGCCGGATACCACTTCGCGACTTCCTGCGTGATCTGCGCCCTGCGAAGCCGCCCGACCTGATCCGTCACCGCACCGAGACCGAACGATCGAAACAAACAATGCTCGCCCTGCCTGCAGTTCAGCATGTTCACAATGCATTGACCTGTGTTGCTCATAAAATGCTCACCCTCCGTTTAGATTTCTTAGTTGTTTTGGGTTCGTATCCCTCTTGAATTTCAATGCCGATCTGCACGGCTGATATGATGTCGATGGCGTCGATGGATGGCGAAAACTGCACGGATTTGATGAGGAACTTTCCTCTATCCTGGCCGTTCCAATACAGATTGGCCACACGACCACAAACCGCCTCATAATCGGCTATCGCATTGAAGATGTTGGCGACATCCGAATGCGTGAATGCGAGATTGATTGTTCCTGTTCGGGCAATCGGACGCTTGCGAAACGTGATGGACTGTGGCCGTTTTGAGCAATCGTAGGCGAACCGTTGGGATAGCTCCATACCGTTACCGAAGTTCAGTTGCCCAGCTCCCGTAAATTCCAGTTCACTGTCATCTGAAAATATAAATCCGTTTCTCATAAATATCCTTTATGGCCATACGACTAGAGCTTTTGGTTATGCGCGTCGCGCATACGCCTCACGATCAGCCTGGCAGCGGCACAGGCACCGGTGTCGATGTCGGCCCCACGGCACATGTATGCGTATGATTTGCCAGGCTCGATACCATGCCCGCGATGTGTTGCTCTTTATATCTAGGCTCGCCATGGGCATCGGGATCGGATTGCTGCCCGTCATCCTCCCAAGCTGGATTCGGCAACATGAACGTTCCGCCAGCCAGCGTGACGCGGCAATCCGCGCCCGTCACATTGCCCGTTGCCGTCACATTGCCAGAAACCTGCGAATCCCCCGAAACGCTTTCATTTCCGCCCACAGACGCATCGCCGCCAATGGCTGCATTCCCCACCACAGAAAGGTTCTGTTTGATTTGAAGGCTTGCATCCATGAAGTACTGATAATCGGCGTCCTCCTGCCCGAATATCGCAAAACCGCGTCCGGTCACTTCATCCAGGCATCCGAACAACACGGAATCTGCCGCAATATTGCATTGATTCGGCCGCAGATATGGCGGCAGGAACAATGTTCCCTTGATCGCCTCGTTCATCTGCGATTTGACTTTGGCCATGAACGCCGCCCCTTGGGCGTCTTCGCCGTCCAACTGTTCCACAATAAAAAATCCGAGCCGCATATTCGCCTCCATACAAAGCCGCCGTAAGGATAGCGGTACAGATACAAAGAGTGTTCAAATGCGCCCGATAAAAAAAAGACGCCCGAAGGCGTCTTTGCTCAATCCTGATAAACGGTCTGGCCGTCCACGGTGATTACCACACCGCCCGGCTTAGGTTTGTCGAGTTTGAAAGCGACCCATTCCGTTTCGGTCTCACCCTTCTTTATTTGTCGTGGAGTGGAATTTTGCCAGCAATTAAACCAATCCTCGCTCCATAATTTCGATGCCCCTTGCCAAGCGTCCACCTTGATAGCGGATTGCAATATGCCTCTTGCGGTTACTTGACAATTCTCTCGTTCACAGACCAAAGTGTAGGATAATTTCACACATGCCTCGTCTTTGTCCATGCACGCGCCGTATTCAGTCTTGACGTCCTCAAGCCTAAATCCATGTCCTTGAAATCCACCCAATTCGGAAACCTGCCGAACAATTTCAGGATGGTCATCTTGAAATGAACAATATGCCGGACGTGATGCGAGAGAAAAAGGAGCTAGAAGGCTCAGGCAACCCCCCACGGCAACGATCAATAGTACACCCGTGATTGCACCAGTTGGTGAAAAAAGCCATCCCATAACTCACGCTCCTTCCCCCCCGGATGTCTTTAGTCTAACGACCGTTGGGGGTGAAGTCAAGTCACAATTCGGCACTCAATCGACATCGTACCCGCGAGCCAGTCGAATGACGGGTAATCGCAGAGCACGGCTATTTCCGAATCATCCTTGATGATACTGACCTGAGAGTGACTGCCAATGGTATCGTCGATGGGGGCATCAATTCTGATGGTGTTTCGTCGATACTTGGCAAAGCGAAGGGCTTTGCTGGCAAATCCAGCGTCATTCGACATGAAACAGGCATCCAATTTGACGATTTCGCCTTTGTCATCCCCGGCGGTATGCTCATGGTGACCATCGCGCCACACTATCCCCGATATGGTTTCCTTGAGGCTGTCGTCAGAAATAACCCCGGATACGGACTTTTGGGCTGAAATGCTGTCGGGCACATCAACGACCGTCACCTTGTTGCCCTGAATCGACACGATGAACCCTGCGGAGCCTTGCAACTCGCGCAATGCGTTTAGCGGTGTGGCTTTTTGCAAATAGTAATCGACCTGTCCGCTCACTTTGATGTCAGCCTTCACCCCAGCCTGATCGCATACATCGCGCAATATGTCGGCTAAATCACAATCAGCAAACGTCTTTGTGACCTCCTGCGAGGCTGCTTCGGTAAATACCGAGCCTGAAATCGTCAGCATGTTGTCGATGAGCATACACTCGATGACGTTAAACGTGATGTCGCCTTGCGGCAATTCGCATTTGACGGTTGCCTGTTTTCCGATGAGGTCTGTCAGAAAACCGTCACGTTCGACGGTTTGGGTATCCTGACCAAGCAGTATTTCCAAATCGAGACGATCCGGCGTGGTGGTAAATCCACAGATGGACGCGGTATCTTGAATTAGCAGCGATTTACCGCCACAAGCAATCGTAACCTTGGGGAGTTCAATGGCCACATCATCCTCATCGAAGATCAAAGTCCTTTCGCGGGATACTTCCTTGACGCACGAAGTTCCGGATAGAACGAGATCAGCTTCAAGGGTGTGCGCGGCGTTGGTGCTAAGGTCTGTTACGTATGTTCGATTGATGTTGGTGAGTGCGAAATTCAGCTCAGGATAGAGGGGATAGCCACCAAGCGTTACCGCCCCCTGCTCGCCATCCTTTGTGACTGCCATTTCGTCGATCATCCGGTAGTATTTGTCGAAATCCAGTTCACATGCCAATGCAAAAGCTCGGGATATGGTGACTTTAACGCTGATTTCAGCGGCTTCAAATCCCCTTGCCGATACATAGCCACCATAATGTTCAACCGTCCGTGCCCGCTTGGAGTAGGAAAAGCCCGACACAAAGCACAATGGAATCTGAACCGATCCCCATACGAGATACTGCATGGCCTAACTCCACGGTGCCTTGATGATTTCGGTTTTCGGTGACAGCGATTCCGGCACTTCCACAATCTCACCGCCATCGAACATGACAACGCCCTCGTATTGCCGGGCATTGGCCTTGCAAATTTCGTCACACAGGAACTCGTCGCCGTACGTCTTATAAGCGATGCTGTCCCATGTGTCCCCATGAACTGCCGTGTATTTCATCAGAATCCTCCGCATCGGTTCGCGAGAAATTGGTTGTCTGTCATTGCCCGGCTAAAATCACGCGAACGCACTGCTTGTGCGAGACTCAAAGCCGTCGTTTGGTTGCCTGTCATGTGGAATGTTTGGGTGATATTTGTAGCAATGTTGGTTGCTCGCGCCGCTCTGCTGAACTCCAGCGGAATAATGGCCTCCGGCCCCCGTTCACCACAAATGGATGGCATGGTAGCAATGCCGCCGTTTGCTAATTGTGGCTTCACCAACCAATCATTGATGGCTCTGATCATCTTTTTTGCTAATTGTGGCTTTTCATCTTCCTCATCATCCCCCAACCAATCATTGATGGCTCTGATCATCTTTTCCAATGGACTTAACAAATATTCATTCACAAAGTCCAAAACAACTTTGAGAACTTTAAAAATGGGATCGAGTAATGGCAAAACGGTTTTGAATATCCCGACAAGGCCGTCAATGATGGCTTGTCCCTCACTTGAACCCAATAGCTTCGACAACTCATCAACCACAGGTATGACGACAGGAATGAGTTTCATCATCAACTCATTTTTCTTTTCCTCAAGTTCACGCATTTTTTCGGCCATGGATTTAGCTTCTGAATCCGGCTTAATACTGGTATCATTTGTCGTTGCCGCTTGATTGACCGCTTCCCAGTTCATTGTGGACAGGGCATTGCTTGCTCGATTCAGTCCATCCTTTCCTTTTGCGTACCTACCCCAATCGAACTGACTCGCAAATTCGACTGGCGACATCCCAGACGTTGCTTGCTGGCTGACAAATCGTTTAAAGGCCGTTTGCAATTCTTCTTCGGAATTGAACACGCCTTGATTTTGCATGGCCAAATACACAGCTTGAAGCTGTGAAATGCTTGCACCTGTTTTGTGATTGGCAAATTGAGACACAAAGCTGGTCGAAGCCTGTATCTGCTCAGTGCTTGCCCCAGTTGCTCCCTGTATCGCCTTGAGGCGATTGGCGTACATGTTGAACTTATCCATGTTCGACTCACCCTCTGTCGAAGATAGGAAAGTCGATGCTGTACCCGGATATTGAATTTCCATGGCCGCCGCTTGTGCCAGCTCATCAGATTTGACCTTTTGTCCGAATGTATTTTGGATAGCGTTAATGGCATCCACAATGACGCCATAATCTGCCCCTGTTTTGATATACACCTGTTGCAGGAGTTTCTGCTTTTCATCGTCGGACAGGCTTCCCTTGATACGTGCCGCTTGTTTTTCTCGGTCAACCTGTTTGTCAGCGGCACCAGACGCACTGCTCATAACGCTTCCGATTGTTCGAGATGCGCCCCCGATAAGCCCCGTAGTGTTGTAGATAGTTTGAAGACCTGTCCGTGTCTTTGCCATAGCCTTGCCAGCCCCTTTGGCGAATGTATCGAAGGCGCGTTTGCCGTTCTTTTCAACGAAAGAAAAGATTTTTGATGCTGCAGATCCTATCCCTTTGAATGTTGCCCCGATGCCTTTGCCCATCAGCTGAAATGATTTTTCGATAACGCTTGAAACGGTTAGGCTTTTAATTTTATGTTTAATTTTCGACACATGCACACCAATGGCAATCTGAGATATCAACATGGCCTTTTTGACTTTACCTGGCCATTCCTGAGCAATTTCAGGTAAACGTCCCATAACATCAATTGCATTAAGCATTTTGTCCTTGATAATCTTAATCGTTGGTGTCACAGCTAAGCTAGCTTTTTTGATGCTGAGTATTGGATGAGCAACAGCTGTACCAATTCCTGTAAGTAGCTTTTCAGTGATGTGCCCGATCGCATCTAAGGGGGCTTTTATCATATCGCCAGAGACGGATGAGGCATACTTTGCTTGTGCTTCTGCGCTTTTCAGATTGACGCGCATGAGCTTGTTGCGCTGGATGGCAGAATTGATTTCCTCATCGGATAATTCGACAACCATCTTGCTGAGGTCAGACAGCTCTTTCTTTTCATCTTTGGTAAGCTCTGTTTTTTCGCGCAAAGCCTTGATTTGCTCTCGATACGCCTTGCCCTCATCCGACAGGCTTAATGTCAGTTTGTCGGACTGGTCTTGAAGTGCAGTCATCGCCCTAGAGGCGTTTTTCTGATATGCTTTGAATGCCTCAGAGAACTCTTTTTTGCTGTCGTGAGCAATGCACTTGATTTGTGAGGTCAGTGCATCGACATCTGCTTCCATTTGCCTGAAATTGTCTTGAAAATTTAAGCCGTTTCCTGCCTGCTTTGCTGCATCAGAAAGGGATTTGAAACCACGCTCCATTTGTTTTAGTTTTTGCCTGGCTTCATCTTGGGCATCAATATCGAGTGCTATCTTATAAGTGGACGATACGCTCATGTCAGTTCCGTTGGTTCGCGTTTAGCAACCTAAAATGATAGTACAAGTCTGCGATTGGAAAGTTTATTAAAGAGAGTATGTCGGTGTGGTAAGTAATGGAAACGAGTCCAATGCTCCGATACAGTTCTACAAGGTCATTTCCCGACCTTAATCCACACCGAGCCAGAAAAAAGACGCTTGCTGCGCAAGCTGTAGCGCATCCCCCATGCCGAGTTTTGTAAAATCATCAATGCTCAACCCATCAGTCGCTTTGACTGCTGCAATAAAGCCGGATGCAAGCTGAAATTCAAATGTGAACATCTTGGCTTTCACAGCATCATTCAGGTCAACAGACATCCCATCGGCAATCAGTGCCTCTAATTTCTTTGCCTGTCGTAAATCTGCGACAGATAAGACTTCAAAATCCAAACGAAGTTCGCTGATTTCCTTATCTGTAATGCTTTTAAACGGCTTTCTTAACTGCAATGTTTCCATGGATACTCCTTATGCAATCGAGTAACAGTCCTCATGCCAGGCGAATGCCTGTCAAGAGGACAGTACCATGAAGCGGAGTGTGCGCTCTCAGGAGTGTCCGCTATTTTTTCAGACTAGGATCAGGCTTCTCGTACGCCCACGAAATGCCTCAGTGATACGATCACATTCGGCTACACGCCGTTCATCTTGAGGTGCACACGCGCCCGCTGCATCCGGGCCCGGGAAAGGAGTTGTTTGGTTTGTTTTGAGGTGAGTGTGGGCATGGCGGTTAGTCCTTATTGGATGGAAATGCTTTTTGATGTGACTTTCGGAATAAGAAACCCTGGCGAAAAAGCAATGATTTCATCCGCCCTTCTTCGTGTGGTCGCCGAATAACTCAAATTCAGCGTTTTTACTGTCGAACCACTATAAAACTCCAGAATCTTTTCATGCATATCGTATGTCAGCACCCATTTCGCAGGCGTTTTCTGAATGAAGTGAGACAATGACTCATGATCTTCTTTCTTATAGAAATTCGTGTAAAGCGATGAACCCTGATCATAATACGGAGGGTCGTAGTAAATAAGTGTATTGTCATTCAGTTGTAATGAACTGATAAGCTCTACACAGTCTTTGTTAAAAAGAGCAATTCTCTCTTTTTGCACCGCAATCGTCTGAATTCGCTTTATAAGCTCTGCACGATTGAAGCGAGCATCCATCTTCCATTTGCCAGTTTGGTTCTTGCCACCAATAACGCCAGCAGTGATGATACCCGAGCGATTCACACGGTTAAGAAAGAGCGTGGAAAAACCAAGCGATAATAAGTCAGCACTCGCTTTGTTTTGTTGTATTGCTCTCTGTCGTTCCCGTTCCTCAATCGTGATAGGTGTCGTTTCAATAAGTCGACATAGTTCGTTAGTAGCATTTAAAACAGACCACCAAAAAGCATAAATTCCACGATCCAAGTCATTGATGACAATATTCTTCACATCTCCATGCAACAAAAGATACAGCGCAACTGCTGCACCTCCAGCGTATGGTTCGACATAAGTGCCAGCAGACAGGCCATTTGCTTTCACGCAATCCGATATGAAATGCGCCAGCTTGCCTTTACCACCTGGGTATCTCAGAGGTGTGAGATTTTTGACATCAATCGTTGTCATTGTTTTCATGCTTGAATATAGCGTCAATGAAAAGCCACAATAGTCCCGCATCCCCCATCATACCCAATCCCCACCCCCAAAGCGAGCAATTTGAAACAGAAAAGCCGCCCCACCTCGGAGCGGCTTTTTTCGTGCCTTCGGAATCGCTGCGGCGCGGATCCGCGCCTCAACGATCACAACAGCTTGTCAACTTCGGACCGATAGTCCACTTTGTTGATGACGAGCACGCCAGCGGCGCGGTCGATGTTGTGCAGCTCTTCGCCGTCCACGACAAGGCGGTATTTGACGACCGAGACGTTGTAGTCTGCGGTGCCTTCGGCACCTGGATTGACCGCAGATGCCGGAACCTGCGTCACATAGCCGCTGATATAGCACACGCCCTGAACGACGCGGATGGCGCCGCTCGGATCGGTCACTTCCTGCGCCCAGCGCGCTTCGTAGCCCATC
>JAFUEE010000044.1 GCA_017464085.1 Pseudomonadota bacterium | reverse complement strand
CGGCTCTGATGCGACGTATGCCGCAGGCATAGGCGCGCCCAACGCGCGGCGTATCGCAACGCGATAGCCGCGCCCAAAGTAGAACCGTTCGGTCGAACGGCTCTGGTGCGCCGTATGCCGCAGGCATAGGCGCGCCCAACACGGGGCG
Source organism: Pseudomonadota bacterium (assembly GCA_017464085.1). GTDB lineage: Bacteria > Myxococcota_A > Bradymonadia > UBA4248 > UBA4248 > UBA4248. Next base: position 6,090 of record JAFUEE010000044.1, on the reverse strand, counting down.
TATCGCAACGCGATAGCCGCGCCCACAAACATCAATCCCCCCAATACTGACCGGCAAACAGCACAGATCCCGAAGCCTTGTGGTACAAGAAGAATGCAAACGGATGGTCTGCATGGAATTTGATGAAGTCCTCTGAAATATCACCTGCCATCGCCCCGACGACAATCGCTGTCGCGGCGGCTGCCTTGGTGCCAGCCTCATCGACATCGATCACCGCCTTATGGACGATTTTGCTGATCAGCACGCTCTGATTGCTGACCATGCCCGAAAAGTCTGCCGCGCCAGAAAACGCAAGCGACATGCCCAGCGACTCAAACGCCTTCTGATTCACCTCATCTGCGATTTCCGTCTCGACCTTGAATTTCGGCAGAAGGATATTGCCGGCGTGCCAGTCCTGGCCATCCAGAATCTTCCGAAGCTCAGCGGCATCAAGCGTGGCAGCCACATCCGGGAGACCGTCCGGCGCATCCGGAAGCACAATCAGCATCGCAAATTTCCCGTCCTTATAATCCATCGATGCCGTCTGATATTTATGCTCGTCCGAACGATAATACACGAACGCATGCGCATCCAGATCCATCATGCGCACATCGAGCGCGCGCCCACGGCTCGTGAATTTATCATCAAATGTCCTGATCGCATCAAATTTCGATGCCCACTCCCCGTCAAAATGCACCGCATTGACCAGAACCAACCGTGTATCAGGCGACAGCGCGCCCTCGCTGAGCAATTTCGGGATCATCTTGCCCGTGTTGTTGCTCACCCAGGTATTGATCACGCCGACATATTTCGCATACTCATGCCGGAAATCCACGACCTTGAGCGGTGCCTTGTAATATTTGTCCATGCCTGCTGAAAAGTCCGGCTCGATCGCGCTCGACTGATCCACCCAGATGCGGTTGGCGATCTCGAACCTGCTCTTTTCCGCCTGGCCGTCATATCGAAGCTTCAGCCGCATCCCGCCGTTGAGCGCCGCCGCAGTCTCCTTGTCGCCGCTCAGATGCAGGACTTTCGCCATTTCGTCATACGTGGTTCCCTTTGCGCCGTATGCGGTCATGCTCAGCGCGCTGTGATACGAAAATGGTGAAAACACATAGCTCCCGTTCAGATCGGCCGCTCGCTCAAACTCATGGGAAAACGCATTCAGCGCCTTCCCGAAAGCCTCCATATCTGCATCCCTGACTGTCGGAACCTCAGATGCCGTGAGCGCCGCCTCGGCTGCCACAAGATCGCCCTCATACACCTCCCCGGTTTCCCCACCCTCGCATCCCGCGAGCAGAAGCGCACACATACCAAACCTGATTAATTGACTTGATCGACTCATTTTTCCTCCATCACCCATTACAACATGTTACAAATAATACATTTGTAACACAAATAATTCGGTTATTAGCAATTAAATCACATTCTTCAAGCCGGATTGTCGTTTTTTTCGCATGCGCAGCACGGCCGCGCCCTCACACAGCGCATGCCGTCAGACACAAGCGGCCCCCAAGCGTCCGCACAAACACCCCAAATGCTTGAAAATTCAAGCGCAATGGCGTAATCCATCGCCGCCAGTTTCGGCGTTCACCACTCCCCCGGGGCATGTGTATGAGTATTATTGATAGTTCTGTTCTTCGCTGTTTGTCCACGCTCGCTGTCCTCTGCATGCTGACCGCATGCGATGACACCACAGAAAAGACGCAGAATCCGCAACCTGATCAGCCCGGCCCCACGACGCCGACCATACCGACGGATCCAACGACGCCGACCATACCGACGGATCCAACGACGCCGACCATACCGACGGATCCAACGACGCCGACCGTGCCCTCCCCTGAGCAAGCCGATGTCGTCACGAACGACGCATGTGATGAGAATATGACGGAGCTGTGCAACGGCCAGATCGCGCATTTCTGCAACGAGAACGGCAAAATCACGGACCGCGACTGCACGAAGCTTTCGACAGCATCCAAACCACTGCAATGCCAGGTCTCAGTGAACAACTTCGCAGACTGCGTGGCCCCATGCGATCCCGCGACGTTCAAGGAATACAAGACGTGCAGCGGAAAATACATCACGCTTCATGTGTGTGAGGCTGTACGCGGCGGCGGTTCCTATGAATTTGAATACACCAGCGACCCGTGCAGCGAACAGTGCGTGAACGGCGCATGCGTGTCACAGGGCGATCCGGTGCCTGGCGGCGCATGCGGCCCGGACTTTTCGCCGCGATGCTTCGGCGGCGGCATGCTCAGATGCGTCAACGGCACGCTCGTCCAGACGGAATGCACGGGAACGACAAAATGTGCCCGGCAGTTCGGAAGCTCAGAGATCGTATGCGCAGAGCCGTGCAGCGACAGCGACCATGTGAACGACACGTACGCCTGCACGACGCTCAACGGGATGCCTGCGCTCAACAACCGCGTGTGCCGCCGCGGGGAGACCGGATATTTCTGGTTCGAAGAAAAAACGGCCTGCCAGAAATCGTGCACAGACGGGGTCTGCGATGTCGCGGTGCCGTCCGAAAACGCCCCATGCAGCGGCTCGGAGGCCGATGTGTGCGCGCACAACACGCTGTTCTACTGCCACACCGAGAAAAAGGCCTGGACCGCGATCCGGTGCGGCACAGGCGCATACCAAGGCAATCCGGTATGCCGCTACCAGAACGACGCGCTTGCGGACTGCGTTTTCCCCTGCGACACGGAAGGCGATGTCTTCAACGCAAGCTGCATCAACAGAAAAGATGCATCATACCTTGAAGCGACGACATGCCTGCGCGCGAAAGACGGGGAGCTTTATTATTTCACGTTTGAAGAGACGTGCCCGAACGGATGCAAATCCGGCAAATGCCTCTGATTTCCCTCACGCCATGTGATGAGAGCCATACTGAAATGACCGACACGAAGCTTCAAGACAGCACATGCCTGACAGACGGATACGCCCCGACGGATCCAGCTGTCGCGGGCGAAACACCGGCTGACGCCGCGGAGGCAGAGGATACGCTCGAGGCGGCGCTCAAAGCGATGCTTGACGGCGCAGGCGATGAGGATGCGCTCGAAGCCGAGCTCGAAAAGCTGGAGCGCGAAAGCGACGCGCGTGACCCCCGCAAAAACAGCGCATCCGAAAACGCCACGGAAAGAGACGGCACACAGAATGCCGAAGAATCGCCTGACGCCCCGGCCGGAACGCCTTCAGATGACTGGCCAGAAGATGCGGACGGCCTGTGGGCATCCGATGACACCGTCACGGCTGCCGCCGCTTCATCCGACGACACAGCCACGGCTGCCGCCGGTTCTGGAAAAACGCAGGCAGAGCGCGAGGCGGAAGACAAGAAGCTCCGCGCCGAGAGCTACAAGATCATGGCCAACATGGGGAATTTTACCCTCTATTTTATTGTCGCGCTGATCTTCACCTGGTTCATCGGCACGAACATGGATGAGTTTTTCAACACCAAACCCGTATTCACGATATTCTGGATCGCCTGCGGCATCGCGTCGACCGTGCTCGAGGTCCGCAAGACGATACTTGCGGCAAAGAAGCTCGGGGAGACCGACCTGAAGTGATCCATCAGGAGTCCTAATGCATGCCAAAATACCTCAGCCGTTCCGCGCGATTCTGATCGCTGCGATAATACTTCTTGTGGCCGCCTCGGCTGTATGCCTTCTCACCCAAGGAACGCGCTTTGGAACAGAAACCGCAGTGACTGGTGCTTTTTCAGTCGCACTTTTGTATGTGTATGTGGTATGGTATAGTCGCGTGATGATGTGTGCGGATGCACAGATAAAAGACGCAGATGAGGACAAAGTCCAGGAAATCGCCCAACACAGCGCCATACGGCTGCAAATCGGCTCTCTTGTCAGACTGTTCGCCCTCAGCGCGTTTCTCATCATCGCGATTGTCGTGTTTCACTTCGACGTGATCGCCGCGATTATCGGCGTGACCGTCATGTTCTTGCCTTTATTCATTGTCCCCTTGTTCGTTAAACCTTCCCCGTCAGGACCGGCCCAAGCGGGCTCTCCTGCGGAGAACTCCTCAGAGGTTGAAAAACAATGCTAGAAATGGTGCTCGCTGAGGCCCATGAAATCAACAGTCTTGTGGACTTCATCCCAGGAATCCACGACTGGTGGCAGCAATTTGGTTACCTCGGCACCACATGGCTAAACCACACCCATATCGAGTTTACCCATGTCATGATGACATGCATCTCCATGCTCGTCGTCACCGCCCTCATCATCGGAAGCTGGAACAAGTTCAAGCCGGCCCCCGATGCGAAGCTCACGCCGAGAACCTTCTTCGAACTCATCATCGAACTCATTCACGGCCTGCTCAAAGGACAGCTGCACGACAACGAAAAAGCACGCAAATATCTGCCGCTCGTGTTCGCGCTCGCAGTCTTCATCTTTTTCAATAACGTCCTGGCTCTCGTGCCCGGACTGGCGCCCGGCACCGACAACCTCAACACAAACATCGGTATGGCGCTCATCGTCTTCTTCGTCTCCAATATCGCTGCCATCAAAGCCAAAGGCCTCGGCGGCTACCTCAAGGAGATGTGCGGCCCGCTTCCTGCCCTCGCGCCGCTCATGTTCCCGATCGAACTCATCGGGCAGCTCGTCCGCCCGGTCACCCTCACGATCCGACTCATGGGCAACATGTTTGGCGATCACGCCGTCGTCGCCGTGCTCGCAACCCTCGTCGCCGCTTGTATTCCCGCAGTCATGATGTGCCTCGGCGCGCTCGTCGTCGTCATTCAGACCGCTGTCTTCTGTATCCTGACCGTCGTCTATATCTCTATGGCGGTCTCTGAACACTAGTCCATTACCAACCGGTCGAAAGACCTTCCTTTCTTTTTTCGGAGTTTTAAACATGTCACTTTCCAAGAAAATCGCCCTCTTCGCCACCAACGCAATGATCTTCTTCCTCTGCCTCGCGCCCTGCGCGTTCGCTCAGGATGCCGCCGCTGCAGCTGCTCAGTCCGGCGATATCAATCCCATGCGTTATCTCGCTGCCGGTCTCTCCATCGGTATCGCGGCTCTCGGCTGCGGCATCGGTCAGGGTCACACCGGCCGTGGCGCTCTCGAAGGCATCGCGCGCAACCCCGCCGCTTACAGCAAGATCTTCACCCCGATGATCATCGCTTTCGCACTCATCGAATCGCTCGCGATTTACGCTCTTCTCGTCTCCCTCCTCGCGCTCTTCAAATAATCAAATATTTTATCAGCCGAAACGTTTAAGCCTCCAGCCTCCTGGAGGCTTTTTTTTGCCTGGCATCCACTCTGGATACACTTTCCAAAACTCTTTTTTATAAGGCAACAGTCCCCCAAAATACCCGATCCCGTGCAACATCGCGCTACAAGTCTTTTATCAGCGCGATTTGAATTTCTTCATAATTTCACCTAAAATCTTGGCGTTTTTCGGGGGATCTGTTCTACAAGGAGTCATTCATGCAAAAACAAAATCATAACATCCTCGCACCGCACAAGCTCTGCCTCGCTCTTCTGACCGCCCTCTTCGCCGCATGCTTCGCGCTCGCACCGACACAGGAAGCAAAGGCCGGCGGCTTCGAACTCGAAGGACAGCTCGGCTGGGCATCAAACCTCTGGTCTCACGGCGGAAATCACGGGTTTCATGTCGTCATCTCTCCGGGATACCGCATCGTAGACTGGTTCGGCATCTTCCTCGATCAAGGGCTCGGCGGCCATTTCCCCCATCATAACCACTATTTCGTCGGCCAGACGATGGTCAATGCCAAATTCTTCCTGCCCGTCAATCCCGTCGAACTCTGGGGCAAAGTCGGTCTCGGCGCCTTTTATCACGCATCCGGCAACTGGCATTCGGGCGCATTCGCGCTCAAACTCGGCATCGGCGTCACCTACGATATCAAAGGCCCGATCGGCATCGGTCTCAACTTCGACTATATGCCCATCTTCTGGGACGATTACTATGACCATCTCACCACGCACGCCCTCGAGATAACGTCCACATGAGTTCGCAAAATCGAAAAAGCTAAAAAAGCCATTGGAAATCCAGTATGATGAACTTGCCTTCAACTCTCATCTTACAGGAGGAACCAATGGCGAGAGGTATTGATAGAACAGAATTGCTTGAATT
>JAFUEE010000043.1 GCA_017464085.1 Pseudomonadota bacterium | reverse complement strand
AATCATGATATCGCGCAAATCCGCTCCCCTTGCCCCATCGGGGAAAGGGGCCGGGGGTTAGGGGCCAATTAATCAGACCTTCCTAAAGGAACCATCATCCCTCGCCCTCGCCCCCAGAGTGGAGACGGGATACCCTCAAAGCGTGCAGCGAGAAATCACCTACTGCCCCCTCTGCCAACTGCCCACTGACCACTGACAACTGACAACTGACAACTGCCCCCTGACAACTGACAACTGACAACTGACAACTGCCCACCGCCCACTGCCTACTGCCCACTGCCCACTGACAACTGCCCACTGCCCACTGACAACTGCCCACTGACAACTGACAACTGTGCTGAAGTAACCTCAAATCAATTTTGAATCGCTAAAAACTTGACATTTACCACAACCTCGCGTATGAAGCGCGGCGTTTTTATGCGCGGCATAAGCGGTTGCCGCATTCACGATTGTGATCGCAATGCGCAAAAATGCTGCGCGGGCGACAAATATCAGAAAATTTTGGAGGAACAATGGCAGTAAGTCTTCGACTTCAGAGACATGGTGCAACGCACCGTCCTTTCTATAAACTCGTTGCGGCAGACAGCCGTAATGTCCGCGACGGCCGCTGCATCGAGCAGCTCGGCACCTATGATTCCGTGAGCAACCCTCACAAAATCAACTTCAATCTCGAGCGCGTTGACTACTGGCTCGCTCAGGGCGCCATCGCCAGCGATACCGTCAAGTCTCTCGTCGCACAGGCCAGAAAGTAAGCAAACACCCGGGGATTGTCTAAAAGATGGAGCACCGTATGAAAGATTTGGCTGAATGCATCGAATGCGTTGCAAAAGGTCTTGTGGACAATCCGGATGAAGTTCGAGTCAGCATCCAGGATGGGGAAAACACAGTTCAGCTGCATGTCGCCCCGGACGATCTCGGAAAAGTGATCGGAAAAAACGGCCGCACCGCAGAAGCGCTCAGAACGATTCTTGCCGCCGCCGCTCGCAAGCATGGCTTGGACTGCCAGCTTGACATCATGGAAAACTGAGACCACCTGGTTGCGCCAGACTGGGCCGTGACACCATTGAGGCGACTTGATGGTGTTTTTTTTGTGTAGTCTTCAAAATAAATGAGTGACACGGATTCAAAGATACATGTGGGCGTCGTCGGACGCGCACATGGCATCCGAGGGGCGATTCGCGTTTTCACGGATGATGCGCAAAGCGACAGCCTGCTCAAAATCAAGGCCGTCTATATCGGGAACTCCCCGGACGCACGCACTGTAAAACGCGCAACGCGCTGCGGACGTTTCGTCGCGCTGGAAATCGAGGGCATCGAGGACCGCGACGCCGCTTTTGAACTGACAGGACAGGATGTCTATGTGGAACGCAGCCGCCTCAGACCGCTGAAAAACGCATATTACGCCTGTGACCTGATCGGACTGAGCATCGTCGACGAAACAGGTCATGCCTGGGGCGAAGTCGATGCCGTCATGCCCAGCGGCGCTCACGACCTCCTCAGATACAGACGCGCCGCAGGCGGCTCCGGGCTCATCCCTTTCGTCGCCGCTCACGTCGGAAAGATTGATCTCGACGCCAAAACCGTTCTGGTCGAAAGCGCCTGGATGTCGGAACTAGACGCCGTCTATGGAGATTAGCGATGCGGCATGTCTGCTTTGTTTCGCTCTTCCCCGAATATTTTGAGGCCTCCATGGGGTGCTCGATCCTCGGGCGCGCCGTCAAAAACGGCCATATCTCATGGGATTTCGTGCAGATCAGAGACTTCAGCCACGACAAGCATCATCGCGTGGACGATTCCCCTTACGGCGGCGGCGCCGGACTGGTGATGAAACCTGATCCCGTCGTCGAGGCTATCGAAGCCGCAAAACTCGCTCACTCAGACGGGCATGTCGTGCTCATGAGCCCGCAAGGCACTCGCTTCAACCAAGGCGAAGCAAAACGACTCAGCTGCTTCCCTTCGCTGATACTCGTCTGCGGACACTACGAAGGTCTCGACGAACGCATCCTCCACTACGTCGATGAAGAGATTTCCCTCGGGGATTTCGTACTCACCGGCGGCGAACTCGCGGCTCAGGCCGTCTGCGATGCCGTCTGCAGGCTCTGGCCGGGCGTCCTCGGAAACGAAGCCTCCTGCGTCGACGAAAGCTTCTCTGACGGATGGCTCGAATATCCTCAGTTCACAAGGCCTGTCGACTTTCGCGGCAGACGCGTCCCCGATGTCCTGCTCAGCGGCGACCATGGCGCCGTCGATACCTGGAGAAGGCTCGAATCCATCAAGCGCACCCGCGACCGAAGACCCGACATCTTCGAAAAACTCAAACACACGCTCTCCGCAAAAGAAAAATCTCTGCTCGGCATCGCCGACAGCTCGCAAAACGCCCGTAAACCACACAAACAAACTCAAACCGAAACAACGCACCCAGGCTCAAACTCGACGGATGCGAAAAATTGATTGACAAATGCCTGCGTTGAGTGCAAAACGCCACCCCGCGGCAATTTTGCTTTATTAGGAGATTGACTAATGACCTGCCCAATTATTTCTGCAATCGAAAAGAAACAGATGCGCTCTGACCTCCCGGATTTCCGTCCCGGCGACACCGTCCGCGTGCATGTCAATATTAAAGAAGGCGACAAAGAACGTATCCAGGTTTACGAGGGTGCCGTGATTCGTCGCAGCGGCGGCGGTATCCGCGAAACCTTCACCGTCCGCAAGATCTCTTACGGCGTCGGCGTGGAGCGCACGTTCCCTGTTCACAGCCCGAAGATCGCCAAGATCGAAGTCGTCGTGCTCGGCAACGTCCGTCGCGCGAAACTCTATTATCTCCGCGACCTCCGCGGCAAAGCTGCCCGCATCAAGAGCGTCCGCACGCGCAAAGCCTTCGGCGTTGCCGCTGTCAACGATGCCGATTGATCCCTTGCCCGATCGCTTTGAAACGCCTGGAAACTCCAGGCGTTTTTTTTTTGCCTCACTTCAACATGCCTGGATATGCCCCCAAAAACTGCCAGGTATTACCGGAAATCGAGCTATTGCCGGAAATCGAGCTGCGATGGTCTCTCCGAAGAAAGCTATGGCCTTCATCATGCTCACTACAGCCTACTGCCTACTGTCCATTGCCTATTGCCTGCACGCAAAACCCTTATTCTTCGCCCAGATTATAAGGGGCCGAAGAATTACCTGACAAGCCATCTATTACATATAGAACTTGCGCACATCTGTGGGAAATGATAGTATTCATATTCGGCCACGCTGCTGTGTGCGTGTAGCACCATATATGCTTGAACTCCTAATATGCTAAATAGGGACTTGTCCCTGGGGGGATGACGAGCGCGCCTGCGAGTCCAGGATACTTGTGCCCTCTACTCACGAGGCCCACCTGAATAACAGGGTGTTTAGCGTTAAGGTGCGAACGGCATGGTGGGTGGCCTTTTTTTAATCCCGCAGTCATAAGGACACATTTGATGTCAGGCCTTGGCAATTACGGCACAGATGAAAAGCTTCTCGCAGAAGCCCTGACCTCTGTGCTCTCCCAAAACGACTCAGACAAACATCCCTTTACGATCGCTCGACCACGCAATATCTTTATGCCCGGTCGCTCCGTAAGTCAGGCCGCCGATCTCGACGGCGCATTCGATGCCGCGCCTGAAGATGGCATCCCATGCAGAAGCTGCGGCGCAATCTGCCCCAGGTCTAATAAATATTGCGGCTTCTGCGCCGCATACCTCGGCAATTATGCCAGCAAAAAACAGTTCTCTGAAGTCCAGCTTGCACCCGTCTCGCTCAATATCGCGCTGATCTCCATCAACGAAGACAGCTCGGATGGCGTCCGCATCCCCCTCAAATACAACGAAACCATTATCGGACGCACGGGCGATTCCCGCTTCCCCTCCGATGCCTTCCTCTCCCCAAGACACTGCCGCCTGCTCGTCGAAGGACGACAGCTCTACATCGAAGACCTCGACAGCCTCAATGGCACTTTTATTCGCATCCGAGGCGAAGTTCAGCTCCAACCGGGCGACTGCTTCTTCGCTGGCCGCGAACTCATTCGCTTCGAACGATTTGAACAGGTCGTATCGAACAAAGCGCGTTCTGTCGACGGCACAAGATACATGGGCTCCCCATCTTTCGGCGGCGACTTCAAACTCGTCCAAATCGGCATCGGAAATATCACTCAGAATGTCTATTGCCTCTCCGAAGCTGGCGCTTCCTTTGGCCGCGAAAATGGCGATATCATCTTCAATAAAGACCGCTTCATGAGCGGAAGACACGCGCAGATCTATCCCAGAGAAGACGGCAATTACTATCTCGCTGACCTCAACTCATCCAACGGGACTTGGCTCAAGCTCAATGGAAAAACTCGCCTGTCTCACGGCGACCTCCTCTTCCTTGGACAGCAGCTCTTCCGCGTCGAATCCCCTGATATTCTCTAAATTTCTACACTTATTCAATATACCGGCCCGGCTCAAATGCCGGGTCATCTTTTATGGAGCACCCCCGTGGCTCAGGAAACAGACACACTTACGCCTCAAAAAGAGACAAACGCCACTGAAGGCTCTGCCAACCAGACTGACAGCACCATTCAAGCAGAACCTCAGCCTGTCACGGATAAAAAAGCCGAAGCCAAGCTTCGAACTGAAGCCACAAAAACACTCAATAACGCCAAGGCGCTCTTTAAACGTGCAGAAAAACAGCTCTCTCCCGCCCGACAGAAAGAAGTCGAACAGGCTATCAAAACCCTCGAAGATGCGCTCAAGGATCAAGATCACTCCTGCCAGAACGCGCTCACTGCGCTCCAGTCTGTCATCGAAAAAAGACTCGCGTTTGCGCGCAAATCAGGCTTCCAGGAATTTGTCGAAAGCATCCTCATCGCTTTCGCCGTCGCGCTCGTGCTGCGCACATTCCTCATTGAGCCCTTCAAAATCCCCACGCGATCTATGGTCCCCACGCTCCTCGAAGGCGATCAGCTCTTCGTCACAAAACTCAGCTACGGGCTCCGCTTGCCTTTCATCAACAAATATGTCGCTCATTTCTCTGCACCAGAACGCGGCGATGTCGTCGTCTTCGCTTTCCCGCGCGAAGAAGCTGCCACATACCTCGCGATGACAAACTCCGGTTGCATGCAGGCTGAATCACTCGCTGAAGACAAAGATTATATCAAGCGCATCATCGGCGTCGAAGGCGATACCATCGAGGTCATCAACCAGACCGTCCATGTCAATGGCACCCCCATTGCCTCCACCCCGATCTACGAACGCACCGTCTCCGACTATATGTACCTCACAGACCGGCGCCTCGAATCATGGAACCGGACAATCCACGGAAACCACACGTTCACAACCATCACGCATGAACTCCCGGCAAACCACTTCGGCCCCGTCAAAGTCGCCCCGGGTCACGTCTTCGTCATGGGCGACAACCGCGACAACTCGGCCGATTCTCGCTGCTGGGGACAAGTCCCCATCGACAACATCAAAGGACGCGCACAAATCATCTGGTGGTCCGGCGGTCATGTCGGACTCCGCACCGAACGCATGTTCACAAAAATCAACTAGCATAAGCGAATTCAAATAGCTTATGCATCAAAGTCACTCGCCCCCCTCCCAAGGGGGCAAGTCCAGACAAGCCATTTGCATCCTCTGATACAAGAGAACATTCACGTCTCTTTGCTCGTCTGCTTACCGGAAATCAGCTCATACCCCCACGAAATAAAACCTAAAATAACGAGCAAGCCGATTAAAGTCGCTATAATCCCCACTATTCCCCATATCACCACCCATATCCAATAGCTGTGACTCGAAAATGAACCACTACTCATTTTCTGAATAATAAGATCATCTCTCAGGCGTATATCATTCGGATCATCTTTGTTATAGAGAAGTTGCACACGAGCGCCAATCTCGGGCACTTTAACCCATTTATTAGCAAGATCTCTCCTGCCATATTCATGAACTACCCAGACATCATTCTCATACTCTTTCTCATCAATTTTATATTTCACACGGACAAATTTTTGCTCCGTATAATACTCAGAGCAACTCCTGCCGCACGAAAATGTGTACACATTCCCTCGTCCTAAAAGAGAATGCTGTTTCGTGACTGTGCCATCCGTCCCGGAAACATTGCTCAGAAATGCTTCATCTTTATAATAAATCAGATAATCCTCAAAAATCGAAGTATATGCTAAAAAAGCAAACATCGCGCACGCACTCAGCAGGATAAGTCCACCCAGAATCGCCCCCACAATATCTTTGAGGGTTGATCCTACACTTTTACCTTCCTGAACAGACTCCACATTCTGATTTTCTGCACTCATTTCTCATCACTCCCCCTCGGGCACCTCATACCCGATTTGTGTTCCTTCCTCCCGGCCATACACATCATCCGGCGCGATATAACAGATGCTGTGCGTATCCGGTATATCAGGCCGACAGACATACTACTCTGGCTTTCCTACCATACATCTTCAGCAGATTATTCCACCTCTCTGACCAACCCCTTGCACACTCCCCATACAACCACTGCTACAATCAAACCTATACCAACAGCAACACTTACCACACCGACAATCCCCCAAATCACAATCCATATCCAATGACCGTGACGTGAAAACCAGGAACCGCTCATTTCCTGAATCATTAAATCTTCCCTCAGGCGGATATCTGTCGGATTATCCTTGTTGTAGAGTATCTGCACCCTTTCATCCACTTCGGGAATCCGAACTCTCTTCTTTCGAAAACGCTTCCTGTCATATTGATACACCCCAAAAACATCAAGTTCATATTCAGTAATCCCAACATTATATTTTACACGAACAAGCTTATCCTCTAAATAATGCTCTGTACAATTCTTGCCACATGAAAATGTATATTGCTTATTGCCCATTGGATGGTACTGTTCTGTGACAACGCCATAGGTTCCCGACGCATTGCTTAAAAACGCCTCATCTTTATAATATATCTGATAATCTACAAAAATCGTTTCGAATGACAGCCACGCAAACAGTGAACATACAGCCATCAACAAAAGCCACAAGCCCGCAAATCCAACCTTGCTCCCAATGCTTTCCCCTTCTTCACTCATATCGCCATCCTCACTAACCGCCCACCAGTGCTATATCACGCACCTCAAAACAGTCTCAGACACCGCGAACCAGTTACTATCCCCCAATCAAATGATTTCCCCACCTCTCAGCCATCACTCCCCATCGGGCACCTCATACCCGATTTTGGTTCCTTCATCTCGGCCATACACATAATCCGGCGCGATATAACAGAAGCTGTGCGTATCCGGTATATCAGACCGACAGGCATACCCACTCCGACAATCCTTGCCGTTCTTGCACTTCAACAGGCAATAGCTGATCGCATCCGTAAAGAACACGCACACGGCATCCTCCGGGCATTCCTCATCGGATTCGCATCCGGATGCCAAGCAGTATCCCCCGGGGGAATCCGTGTCACAGACAGTCCCCAGCGGACAATCATTCGACGTCGTGCATTTGTCGCCCACTGCGGCTTCACACCCCATCAAAACCAAAACTGACATGACAACACAGATATATTTCTTCATTCAGACCTCACACAAACGGCACAATAGCCATCCCCTTAGATAATCCAGAAACCTTGCAATCGCAAGCCATAGATCATGAACGTTCCTCTCAAACGATAAACAGGAATAGCCATCTCCCTCCCCAGCCCTCCTCCTTAAACCACTGCACCGCCTCGCAAAACAAGGCACCGCCTCGCAAAACAAGGCACCGCCTCTCAAAACAAGGCACCGTCTCGCAAAACAAGGCACCGCACCAAACAACTTCCCCAAAACACAGCACCGTACCAAACAACTTCCCCAAAACACAGCACCGCCCCAAACAACTTCCCCAAAACACAGCTCTCCCCCAAACAACTTCCCCAAAACACAGCACTCCCCCAAACAACTTCCCCAAAAGCCCCCATTGCCTTTCTTTGGGAAGGGGGTGTGGGGGAAACCCTTT
>JAFUEE010000042.1 GCA_017464085.1 Pseudomonadota bacterium | reverse complement strand
TTTGTCAATGTGTGAAAAACTGTGTTATACTGCGCCATGGTTCGGAACTCCTTGCAAAAGGTGGTTTTGCTGAATTTCCTTTTAGCAAGAAATCGGTTCCGAACCAACTATAACGCCACATTTTTGTGGGACAGCAGTGTTCTGAAGTATTATCTTTATAAAATGTGGTAATCATGATATAAGGGCTAGTAGTTGGTGATGATGACTTCTCTGCCTGTTCGTTTGGAAGCATTGCTGTTTATCATTCTCTTAACCTCAATGCGAGTGATTTTAAAGTCTGAGTATAGCTCATATACCATATCAACGTCATTGTTTGATAGCATTAGTTTTGCACCTGTGGCATCAAGTTTTTATATAATGATGCTAATCTTCTATGATCTTCTTCAGTGAAACCTGTCTTAGCGTATGAAGTGAAATCTGCAGTGTTACTTTGTGGAATATATGGACTGTCGAAATATACAAAATCATTAGCTTTAACTGTTTTACAAGTATCTTCAAAGTCTGAACATGTAATCGATATGTCTTTGGTACGTAAATATCTGCTTATATTTCTAATATTTTCTTCATCAATTGATCTGCCTTGTATTTTATTGTTATATGGAACATTAAACAATCCTTTGCTATTAACACGATATAATCCGTTAAAACAATGTTTATTTATCCATACCAATAAAGCAGCGCATTCTGCATCTAAAGTGTTGGTTTGGATCTTTTTGTTATATTTTCTTCTCATTTCTAAATAATAATCTAAGTCACAAGTTTTATTATCCATGAAATTGATATAATATATTATTTCCTCAACTGAATTTTTAATTTGAAGGTATAAATTGATTAATTGAATGTTAACGTCATTGATTATTGCGTTTGATGGCGCAAGCGATAAGAATACAGCAGCACCGCCTACAAATGGTTCATAATACCGACAATAATCATTTGGAAGCATGGCATTTATTAATGGTAACAATTGTTTTTTTCCACCAGCCCATTTTAAAACTGGATTCATTGATTGTTGACATGAATACATAGAACTCACCTGTCAATTTGGTTTACTCTTTTGATCCATGTCCCACCATAGGCCATAAATCTATTGCATCTTAAAAAAAAAAAAAAAAAGTCAATCTTTCTTTACGAAAAATTTAAAAATTGTCACACAATCACACTAGGTTACCGCCATAATTCGAGATGCAGTGATTCAGCAATGCACCGCGCACGTCGTGCGTGAGTCATTGCTTCGTGTGCAAACAGCCGGGCACTTCGTGCGTGAGTCATTGCTTCGTGTGCAAACCGCCGCGCATGGCGTGCGTGAGTCATTGCTTCGTGTGCAAACCGCCGCGCATGGCGTGCGTGAGTCATTGCTTTGTGTGCAAACCGCCGCGCACGGCGTGCGTGAGTCATTGCTTCATGTGCAAACCGACGGGCACGGCGTGCGTGAGTTATCATCACTGTTGTAATGCGCCGCGCATGGCGTAATAGTCGTGCCCAATGTAAAGACGTTCCGTGGAACGTCTTTGTGCGAGCGTATGCCGTTAGGCATAGCCGCACAAAAAATGCGCCGCGTATTGCGAGAGCAATAGCGGCGCGCCGAAGAGCGTATTGGCCGCAGGCCAATAGCGGCGGCCAATGTGCAAATATATATATTAATATATATTAATAATCGGATTATTTCAGGACTTCGCTGAGCTTGAAGGTGACGACTTCGTGGGAGTCTTGAAGCGTGACGGCGACGAGGTCGTTGTCGCTGGCGATGGTGACGTATTCAGGCTCGCGCGGGCCGAGTTCGTTCTTGGTGAACTGGATCTGCTTGAGGAGGACGGGGTTGGCGAGTAGTGTGCCGCTGTCGTCGGTGATTTGAATGATGGAGACGCCGGGCTTGCCGTCGTTGAGCGGGCATTTGCCCCATGCTGCCGTAGAATCCTGTTCGTCGGCGGTGATGGCGTATTTTTTGTTGGGGGAGATTGCGACGGCGTCGGGCATCGGGCCGACGGGGATCGAGGTGACTTTGCTGTCGCCGGAGGAATCCGTCTTGTTGTGCTCAATAATCAGCAGTTCGCCGGCACACGCGGTTGTCTCGCCGGAGCTGGTTTTGGTCGGTTTGGTGAGGGTGATCAGTGTGTGGTCGGCATCGAAGACAGCGGAATTTGTGAATTCATATTCGGACTGGCTGTAGGTGCCGACATAATCCTGATAATAGTTGCTGATTTTGGAATCGGCGACTTCGAGATAGTGGATGGTGCGCGACTTGGAGGAGACGGCGATGAGCGAGGGATTGGCGCGGCCGGGGACGAAGCGGACGGATTCGATGTTTCCGCTGTACTGCTGGGTGATATTTTCGGTGATTTTGATCGAGATGCCCGTGGCGGTGCCCTGCGCGGCGGCGGACTGGTCTTCGATTTTGAGCGAGGTGACGGAGTTGCCGTATTCGTTGGCGACCCAGATGTATGCTGCGTTGCCGACGACGCCCGAGGTGATGCCTTCGGGATAGACTTTGGTCATGTTGTCGTAGCCGGTGCACTGGCCTGTGCCGACGATATCGTCCGTGCCGACGCGGGAGATCAGCTCGAAGACGGGGGCTGCGGGATTTGAGACATCGAAGATGATTGCTGCGCCGGAATAGCGGAGCGTCGCGGCGAGATAGGTTTTGGTGCCGAGCGTGAAGGCCGTGACCGAGTCGGGGCTGTAGGCGACGCCGGGGAAATCCTCGTCATTCAAGCAGGGATAGTCAGAAGGGACGATGGCATCCGTGATGCGGGTGTTGGAGACGGCAGTGCCGTTCTCGTCAACGATGATCAGGGAGTCGCTGGCTTCGCCGGCAATGCCGAAATAATGTTTGCTGCCGATGTCGAATGCGACGATGCCGTCGGGCCAGGCGTTGGAGCCGGCATCGTTTGCCGGAAGCTTGGTGATATGGATGCGAGCGTCGTTGTCGCCGGCGATCACATTTCCGTTCTGCGGGTCATTTGGGGTGTTTGATGGATTCTGTGGAGTCTCGTCTTTTTCATCCGAGCAGGCGGAGAGGGCAAACAGGGCGCAAAAGACACATGCGAGAAGTTTTTTAGATGTCATATTTAGGTTCCTTAATATCTGGCTTCGATCTGAAGCAGGAGTTCGTTGTCGTCTACAGATTGGTTTTGGATATCTTTAGACGGCACGGCGTTATTTTCGAGGAAAAAGCTGTATTCGAGGCGAATGGAAAGGATGTCTTCGATGAGGTTGAGTCTGCCTGCGAGCGTGATGACTTGGTGGTCCCACGAGATGGCGTTGTTGACATCTGGGGTGCGGAGCGTCGTGCCCGAAGTGTTGAGGCGCGTCGCGTCCTGGAGCCAGGTCTGTTCGTAGCGCGCGAGGATTTCGAAGGTATTGAGATATTCGGCGTCGCGCTGCCAAGTATAGGAAGCCTGCGCGTACATGCCGATTCGTTTGATGAGCTGTTCCTGCGAGGCGATACATTCGCCCATGACGTGCACGCCGTAACCGTTGTACGCGAGGCGGCCGCCGGCCCACCACGCGAGTGCCTCCGTCTCGGCGGAATCAAAGCCGTCGAGCGAGCGGTAGTAGGGGTAATCGGAGACGAGCGTGTCGATGCCTTTTTTGGTCGTGATTTGGCCGATGTTTCCGAACGCTTCGGCGGTGACGCCGTAGGTCTGCAGGCGCAACAGCAAAGTTCCGGATGCCGAGTTTCCCGAAAACGGCTTTGCGCTGCCGTAAGAGAGCGTCTTGTAGGAGCCGGCATACGTCGGGGAGCCGTGAATCGGCTCGGATTTGAGGGGGCGCATGAATGCGACGGAGCCGTACAGGGAGAGCGTCGTATTTTCTGTGAACTCGAACTTTGCGCCGTAGGCCGCGTGATATTCCGGATTTTTCCAGTAATTCGTCGCGATGAGCGGATAGCGCACGGTATGCCTGTGCGTGGCCGCCAGAGAGTTCTGGTAGCCGAGCTCCGCGCCATGGCTGAACCAGGTTTCGAGCTGCTGTTTGTACTCAAAGTAAATCGCGGACAGGCTGGTGCTGTCTGTGAGGAAGGCGACGTTTGCATTGAGCCACAGAAATTCCTTCCAGTTGAGGCGGAACGCGAGCTCGAAGCTGTCGAGCTCGACAAATGGGGAGCGTGTGCCGATGGTGGCGGTATCGGTGGGGCTGTCATATTTGGGGCCGCCGTCGCCTTGCAGGTCGTGCAGGCCGACGCGCGCGCGTCCTTTGATTTCAAGCGTCAGCGCTTTGTAGTCGAGCGTGAAGCGCGGCGGCGCATGCTCCGTGTCGAATTCGTCGAAAGCCTGGGCCTCGTGCACTGGCAGGCTGAAAAATGAGAGCAGAAACGCGCCAAAAGCGAGCAGCCCTGCTGATATATGAGGTTTGTGTGACATCTCTTTTGTTTTCTGAAGACAGCCGGAGGAGCAATATGGTCGTCAGAAAACTCTGAGGCTGAATCCCTTCGCCGGCATGATCCGTACAGGTTCTACGGGTTTGATCTCAGGCACATTGAACTGGGCCACCCCGTCAGTCGGGCGGGCTACTACCACTTTTTGCCTGTGGGATAAAGCTGTTTTTATTGGGCAGTTGTCAGTTGTCAGTTGTCAGTTGTCAGTTGTCAGTTGTCAGTTGTGAGTTGTGAGCTGGATAAAGGCTGTAGTTTTTTGCAGAGCGTCTGGCGTTGCTCGATTGGCGATACATAGTAATTCTTTGCCATATCCGCATGTTGAACAGAGCCTATTTAATGCGCGTTACTATTCAGCCCATAGGCGTTTTCTGAAATAGTGAGGCATCATGGACAGGCAGTAGGCAGTAGATGGTAGGCAGTAGTTAGCCGCACAGGAACTTTTGCCCTGAGGAGATAAAATGTTTGACTGCTTAAGGGGGAGAAAGCTGCTGTAATGCTCATGATTTAGAGGGCGGCTGAATAGTAACTAATGCGCGTGCAAAGATACGTTGCAATGGTGCTTTTCATGCCGATTTGGGGTATTTAGGTCGCCATGGGATCTCTAAGGGATCTGAGAAAACTTCAATAAGGGAGCAGATATGGCAGAAAATAATCAGGGCAATCAGGGGTCAAGTCGTGAAAGCGTCGTTTCGACGGGCGGCTGGATCGTCTTTATGTTTTTGATGTGCATTCCGATTGTGAATGTGATCGTGGTGCTTGTGGAGGCGTTCGGTAGCGGCAGCAACAAGAACAAGCAGAACTATTGCCGTGCGATGATTCTTTGGTTTGTGCTGGGCCTCATTGGCACGATTGTCTGTTCCGTGCTGTTCGGGGCGGCAATCAGCACATTTGTCAACAGCGTGGACTGGAACAATGTCCATCTGGGGAGTGAAAGTTTTTCTGATGCGCTGGATCAGATTGAGAAGGCGAAGGAAGCAGCCGAAGCCGCAAAGGATACGCCTGCGCCATAATTTTTTGTGTGTGCAGGGGGAAGCCTCCCCCTGCGCGGCTATTTTCGCACATTTAAGAGACGTTCCACGGAGAACGTCTCTACATGCGCGAAAATACGCCGCTACCCCCTCGGCGTGCAGAGGGCATTGTTAATAACTGAGGATATCGCTTTATTTGACCTCACCAGCCGCTTGCGGCATCCTCATCCAGAATGGAGAGGACTGTGGGTTCGCTTCGCTCACCTGTATGTGGCCCACAGAGTCATGGATGAATGGCTATGTTCAACAAGCGTGGGTATGGAATGTGCCATGTATTATAGGCAATCGAGCAACGACAGTCTTTTGCATAAAAGCTATAGCCTTTATCATGCACACTATTGCCTACTTTCTATTGCCTACTGCCTTGTATTTCATATCCACAGACGTTGAACATGCCTTATTTATTAGGATTGATGACGCCGCTCGGGGTGATGATGCCGGTGACGAGCTCGTGCGGTGTGACATCGAATGCCGGATGACGAGTTTTGACGCCTTCGGGGGCGATGCGTTTGCCCTTGATCATGACGACTTCGTCGGCGGATCGTTCCTCGATGACGATGTCTTTGCCCGATTCAATTTTGCAGTCGAAAGTGGAATCCGGGGCGGCGACATAGAACGGGATGTGGTGGAATTTGGCGAGCACTGCGAGGCCGTAGGTGCCGATTTTGTTGGCGAAGTCGTAATTTTTTGTGATTCTGTCGGCACCGACGATGACGGCATCGACGAGTCCTTGTTTCATGAAATGTGCGGCCATATTGTCTGTGATGAGGGTGCAGTCGATCTGGTCTTTCATGAGTTCCCATGCAGTGAGTCGCGCGCCCTGGAGGTACGGGCGAGTTTCGTCGACCCAGACGTGAAGCGGATGGCCGAGAGATTTCTGGTGCGCGTCGATGGCGCGGATGACGCCTAGGGCGGTGCCGAGGCCGCCGGTCGCGAGCGCGCCGGTGTTGCAGTGCGTGAGGATGTTGCGGACGTTTCCGATGGCTTTTGCGCCATGTTGTGCCATGGCTTCGTTCATGGCGATATCTTCTCTCCAGATGGCCTGTGCATCGGAGAGTACGGCATCGGGCGTTATGTCGCCGATATGTTCTTGAACGGTGTGCATGATTCGCTCGATGGCCCAGAACAGGTTGACGGCAGTGGGGCGTGTTGCAGCGAGTTTCTGTGCGTCTTTCTGGATGTTTGCGAGCCTGTCTGGGGACTGCCAGTGTTCCCGCGCGGAGCGGTAGAGTCCGAAAGCGGCGGTGATGCCGATTGCGGGCGCGCCTCGGACAGTCATATCGGTGATGGCGCGTGCGTAGTCATCGACGGAAGCGAGCGTGATGTAGCGTTCAGTTTCGGGCAGCGCGAGCTGATCGATGATTTCGAGGCATTGGGTGTCGTCGTGCCATCGGAATGTTTCGACATTGGAGTGGATCATGGGGCGGTCTTTGAGCGTGAGGGGCAAAAAAGGCTGTGTTCAACGTCTGTGGCTATGAAATACGAGGCAGTAGGCAATAGAAAGTAGGCAATAGTGTGCATGATAAAGGCTATAGCTTTTATGCAAAAGACTGTCGTTGCTCGATTGCCTGTAATGGCATTTTTCTATATCCGCGCTTGTTGAACGGAGGCAAAAAAAAATCGACCTTCTGAAGAAGGTCGATTTGAAGCAGCGGGTACGGGATTCGAACCCGTGTTACCGACGTGAGAGGCCAGCGTCCTAGGCCACTAGACGAACCCGCCACAATGCAGCGGCGATGCCGTGTCATAACAAGGCAAAAAAAATCGACCTTCCGAGGAAGGTCGATTTGAAGCAGCGGGTACGGGATTCGAACCCGTGTTACCGACGTGAGAGGCCAGCGTCCTAGGCCACTAGACGAACCCGCCACAATTCCGAGACCTGGATTCGAACCAAGATTAACGGGGTCAGAACCCGTCGTCCTACCATTAAACGATCTCGGAAGAGGTGTTGAAAACCCAAATCACGTCGGAGAGTTTGGGTGAATTCCGAGACCTGGATTCGAACCAAGATTAACGGGGTCAGAACCCGTCGTCCTACCATTAAACGATCTCGGATCACTTCGGAACCGCTTCGCAGTTCCGTTCAACGAGTGCGGCTTATACGCGCAGTTTTGATTTCTGTCAAACATATTTTTAATTTTTTTTGCACGGAGCAAAATGTGCGCGGCGTATTGGGCGCAAGCCCAATAGCCAAGCACGAAAAAGCGCGGCGTATGCGTTGCATAGCCGCGCCCCAAAGTAAAGGCGTTCCGAGGAACGCCTCTGGCGCGGCGTATGAAATAGCCGCGCCCATACGCGCCGTATGATGCCAGGCATAGGCGCGCGCAAAAAAAGACGTTCCGAGGAACGTCTCTTCAATTAAAATTCCCAAGTATCGACACTCAGGAATTTGATATCGAGCACTTCGAACGTGCGTTTGCCTTTCGGGGCATTGACGATTGCTTCATCGCCGATGCGCTTGCCGATCAGTGCGCGTGCGATCGGGCTTTTGATCGACACTCTGCCGTGGTTGCTGTCTGATTCGTTTTCGCCGACGATCGTGTAGGTGATTTCTTCGTCAGTATCGACATCGAGGAGCTGCACGGTCGCGCCGAAGACGACGCGCTCCCCGGAAAGCGTTGCGGGGTCAATGACATCTGCTGTCGCGATCAGCGCTTCCACTTCTTTTTCGCGGCCATAAATAAAGCCCTGCTGCTCTTTGGCATAGGTGTATTCGGCATTTTCGCTGAGATCGCCGTGCGCGCGGGCTTCTTCGATGGCCTTGACATTTGCGGGCTTGTCGATTTCACGGATTTTTTTGAGTTCGGCTTTGAGCTGCTGAAAACCGTACGGTGTCATTGGATGACGTTCAACGGACATGATAACTTCCTGGATTGTGGGCTGCATGGATGCAGTCAGACAAAGTAAAAGCCGCCGAAACGGACTTCATTTCGGCGGCTGGGGTTGCGGACTGCCCGCACTTTTCAGAATATTCTAGGCAAATGGCCTATGAGACGCAAGCAAAATTATGTCTTGCTGCGTTCGGCGGTGATGACGCCTGGGGTGCGCTGTATGTTTCGCAGGAGCATGTTGAGCTGCTTGATGTCCACGACCTGTACTTCGAATGTCAGGATGCTCTGCATGGAGTCAGCGAGTGTTCGGCAGTGCGTCTGTGAGATGTTGATCTTCATCTCGCTCATGACCTTGACGACATCCTGAAGGATGCCGATGCGGTCGGTGGCGACGACCTGGATGTTGACCGAGCGAGTGGCCGAAGCGTCGGCCATGCGCGGATCCCAGTGACAGGCGACATGCCGTTCGGGTTCGAGGTTCTGGATTCTCGGGCAGTTCATGTGATGGATCGCAAGGCCGCGTCCGCGCGTGATAAAGCCGACGATCGGCTCTCCTGGCACTGGGGAGCAGCATTTGGCGAAGTGGATGACCAGGTTGTCGATGCCGTCGACGCAGACATTTGTCTGGGCGCGCTTGGAAAGCTTTTCGATTGCACGCTCTTCGCGGAAAAACGGCATCTGCGGCGCGGCAGGTGCCGGCTCTTCTTCGGGGGCGATGTTCGCATACGGCTGTATCTTTTCGAGAAAAGTCTCCGGGGAGATTTTTTCGGAGCCCAAAGACACATAGAGCGCTTCGAGATTTTGCTGCTTGAGGGAGGAGAGGAATTTCTGAAGGTCAGGCATGCGCTCGAACTGGTTCGGATTCATCCGGACTTTTTTGAGCAGCTTTTCGGCGATCTGAATGCCGATCTGCTTGTGGGTGTTGCGCTCTTCCTGGGTCAGGAATTTGTTGATCTTGCTCTTTGCGCGGTTTGTCGCGACGATCTGCAGCCAGTCGCTCTTTGGCTTTTGGTTGGCGCGTGTGATGATATCGACGACATCGCCGGTCTTGAGCTCATACCTGAGCGACACGATATTTCCGTTGACGAGCGCGCCTGAGCAGTGATCGCCGACTTCGCTGTGCACCGCATACGCAAAGTCGATCGGGCAGGAGCCCTGCGGCAGCGCCTTGATCTCCCCATTGGGCGTGAACACGAACACGTCGTTGTTGAACAGGTCGACTTTGACCGAGTTGAGGAAATAATTGGAGTCGCTGTTGGCCGAGTCCTCGTGGAACTCGACGAGCTGGCGCAGCCAGGCAAAGTCGCGCGCGTCCTGTGCCGGCGTGATGTTGCCTTCTTTGTATTTCCAGTGTGCGGCGATGCCTTCTTCCGCGACCTGATCCATCTCATAGGTGCGGATCTGGACTTCAAAATGCTCGCGTTCCGGCCCGATGACCGATGTGTGCAGCGAGCTGTAATGGTTGGCTTTGGGGCGAGAAATGTAATCCTTGAATCTGTTTTCGACGAGCGTCCACATGCCGTGCACGATGCCGAGGACATGGTAGCATTCCGCTTTTGTGTTGACGATGACGCGGAACGCGATCACGTCGTGAAGATTTTCGAAAATACCGTTGCTGCGCTTGAGTTTCCGATAAATCGAATAGATGTGCTTGACGCGGCCTTTCAGCTTGAAGCCCGTGATGCCTTCCTGGATCAGGGCATCGTTCAGAATGCCTTTGACGCGCTCGATATAGTCGTGTTTGTCCTGCATCAATGCTGTGATCTTGGCGTTGAGTTCGGCATATTCTTCGGGATGCAGGTATTTGAGGCAGATATCCTCGAGTTCAGCTTTCATCCATTCGATGCCGAGGCGGTTGGCGATCGGGACATAGATGTCGAGCGTTTCCTGTGCGATGCTTGCCTGTTTGTCCGGGCGCATGTGCTGGAGGGTGCGCATGTTGTGCACGCGGTCCGCGAGCTTGATCAGGATGCATCTGAGGTCGCTGTTCATCGCGAAAAGCATTTTGCAGAAATTTGCCGCCTGACGCTCTTCCTTTGAGGTGAACTGGTATTTGTCGAGTTTTGTCAGCGCATCGACGAGATTGGCGATTTCTTCGCCAAAGGCATCGACGATATCTTGCCGCGTCGCGTCTGTATCTTCGACGACATCGTGCAGGAGCGCGGCGCAGATGCTCGCTTCGTCGAGCTTGAGCTGGGTCACGAGCGTCGCGACACCGACGGGATGGATGATATAAGGCTCTCCGGATTTGCGGCGCTGGAGCAGATGGCTGTTGTAGGCGTATTCGAACGCCTTGCGAACCAGTGCGTGATCTGCTTCCGCGTGATAATCCAGAAGTCGGCCGATAAGGCCGTCATACATCTTTTCGATCTCAATGCGTTCCGCTTTGATCTGTTCAACACTGAGTCCGGCTGCTTCGATGCGTGAGATCTGGTCGGAAGTGAGCTGAATGTCATTCATCTGAGACTGTCCTTCTGAGCTTGGCTAGCTCTGAGCGATTTTCTTTTTTGGGAGGGGGGATGACTCCCCCTGCGCGTCTATTTCGCATGCAAGGGGCAAGGCCCGCTTGCATGCGAAATACGCCGCTACCCCCTCGATGGATTATATTTGGGCCAGCTATGCGTCATGGCCGTCCGCGTGATCACAGATCGATGTCGCCGCCAGAATTGGACATGGCACGCATGCGCGCGAGTCTGTCTGAACCTTTCTTCAGAATCTCGCTGTTGTCGAGTTTCATAAAGCCGAGAACATCGCCTTCTTTGCAGTCGGCGGGAAGCACAGAGCGAGGAACTTCAACAAAAACACCGTCAAATTCCACACGGGCAATGTTGTCGGAAATGCTGTCAATAACGATCATGGTCTTTAAGCTCCTGTAAAAAAAGTATGATGACGCACAAGTGTGCAGATGCAGGATACTATTCTTTGTACGAGATGCAAAAAATGCGGCGTTCAAGGATACCGGCTGAATGGGAATTGAGCGCTCGAAAGATAATGCGAGAAACCAAGTTTAAAGAGCATGCTCGTGCCGGATCATATATATGATGTGGGGAGCGTATTCTGATGTTGAACGTAGCGCAGCGCTTAGATAGACGAAAGGCACTGCCTGGGCAGTGCCTTTGAGATGTACAAGTACCAGGGATCAGATATCAATGACGGCATTGTTGGCGCCGGAGAGTTTTGGGGCATTTGCCGGCGCTTTCGGGGCAGCAGGTGTTGCTTTGGGCTGAACGGGCGTCGGCACGACTGCGGGGGCAGCGCCGAGCGGGCAGACCTGGTCGCGCATTTTGGCGATCACGCCAGCGCTGATGCCTTTGATTTTGGCCAGATCATCAATGGAATGATAGGGGCGGCCGGCAATGATATCCTGAGCTTTTTTGTCACCAACGCCTTTGAGCTTGACCAGATCTTTCTGGGAGGCATTGTTGATATCGATGCAGTTGCTGTTGCCTGGTACCGCAGCGAGTGCTGGCGCTGGGGCAGCGACAGGCGCTGGGGCACCTGCCGGCGCGGTTTGTGCCATGACGCGCGCCGGACCGTCACCGATCGGGCAGACCTGACCGCGGAATTTGTTGATCGTCGCTGGACCGATGCCTTTGACTTTGTCCAATTCATCTATTGAGCGATAGGGACGGCCTGCAACAATGTCTTGAGCTCTTTTATCGCCAATCCCGCTGAGCAGCGTCAGTTCTTGGATCGAGCCGTTGTTGATATCGATACAGCC
Source organism: Pseudomonadota bacterium (assembly GCA_017464085.1). Classification (GTDB taxonomy): domain Bacteria; phylum Myxococcota_A; class Bradymonadia; order UBA4248; family UBA4248; genus UBA4248. The sequence goes on along the minus strand of JAFUEE010000042.1, from coordinate 16,892 downwards.
GCCTGCCGGCAGGGCGGCGCCTGACGCTTTCTTGCCTTTCTGGCCAGTCAGGCTCATCAGTTTTTTGATGTTTTCAATGCGTTCTCCGGCATCGGTGCGCGCGTCTTCATCCGAGCCTGGGGTCTGGATGAACTTGGTGTAGTATTCGATTGCGCTTGGATAATTGGCATTGCTCTCGTGCACGCGGCCGATGTTGTACAGGTAAGAGGACTGAGGGTCATCGGCATAAGCAGCCTGGAAGAGCTCCAGGGCTTTGTCGAATTCTCCGTTTTCATAAGCTGCTGCGGCCGCCGTGACGCGTTTGTCCTTGATCGGTTTTGCGGTCGCACTGAATCCAAACGACAGTGTGATGAAAATCGCGAGAAGAATCATCGACAGGAAATGTCGGTTGTTTGAGAAATGAATGGATTTCATCATGATAGCCTCCGCAAAGGATTATTCTGCGACTGTGCAGACTGAAAGAAGTTTGTCAACGGTCTTTTTACCGATGCCATTGACACGTTGAAGATCTTTACAACTTTTGAACAGACCGTTTGCATTTCGGTCATCGATAGCTTTTTGAGCTTTTCCCATGCCCATGCCGGGCATGGCCGCGAGTGCATTGACATCTGCGGTATTGATGTTGACGAGCTGACCTGCTGCGGCAGCCGGAGCGCTGGGCGCGACTGGTGCCGGCGCGGCCGGAACGGCGGCTTGTACCAAGGGGGCCGAAGGCGCGGCTTGAACTGGCGCAGGTGCCGGAGCGCTGAGGCCGAGCGTGCCGTATCCATCGTTCGGGCAGCTCACGCTCAGATAGTCGCGAAGTTTGTTGAGGCGTTTGGCCGGCTGTTCGGGCAAGGCTTGGATAAATTCATCGACTGACCTGAACGGTCCGGGATGCTTTGCGCGCACCTGCATAACCGCTTCCGTGGTCTTTCCGCCCACGCCTTTGAGCACGCTGAAATCCGCTTCCGATGCATAGTTGATGTTGATGCAGGGCAAATCTTCCTGCGTGAGGTTTTTCTCTGTCGTCACGGAGATATGATCGCCATCGGAAACGACAGTAATTTCGCCTTGCCAGTCTGTGCGGTAATACTTCGTATTGCGTGCATTAAAGGATGCAAGTGTCGTCTGGCCGGGATGACCGTGTTTATTCGCAAGACCACAGCTGATCAGCGCATAATCTGGCTGTATCTTGTCAAGAAGCTCTGGGATAGAGCTATGGGGAGAGCCGTGATGCGAGACTTTGTACACCTGGCATTTGTCGACAAGAGGCAGAATGGCTTGCTCGGTTTCGGCTTCGGCATCGCCTGTGAACAAAAAGCAGTTATTCCCGTGGATGAGCTTGAGCACGACGGAGTTGGCATTGATATCGGAACGCGTGTTTTTCAGACCTTCATCTGTCGGCCAGAGCACTTCAAAATGGGCATCCGGTCCGAAATTCAGGCGCTGCCCTTGGCGCCCGGTCATATAGCGCATGCCGGCTGCAACTTTCTGTTCCGCGACGGTCATCAGATCGTCATACTGCTTGGTCGTGTGCGGAAATCCATTGTCCATATATACTTTGACATTGAAGTTGGTAAGGATGTTCTGCATGCCGCCGATATGATCCGCATGCGGATGGGTCGCGACGACGAGATCGAAAGAATTGATCCCTTTCTTTTTGAGGATTTCCATCGCCTGGTCTTTTTGTTCGCCTGAGTCGATCAGCACGCGTTTGCCTGCATGCTCGATCAAAATGGCATCCGCCTGCCCTACATCCAATACTGATACGGTCAGATTCTCACCATAACAAAAACTCGCCCAGGAAAAGAAAAACACAAGGCCTGCCATGAGGGTTTTCAAAATTTGCGTCACTTTCATCAGCTGTCCTCCTGAGGGGATGTCATGCGGCATGCGGATAGAAAATCCGAGTACTGCATCAGTGCATATCGGATGCGTCAAAACTTTGACGCAAGATAGTATAATATTAAATTTCCATGCCGAAAATATGATTTATTAGTCAAATCAATTTTGTAATCTTATTAGAGATACGAGCCGTATTGCCAGAGGCAATAGTGGAGTTGGCCTGCGCGGCGTATCGAAGATAGCCGCGTCTGAAAGATACGAGCCGTATTGCCAGAGGCAATAGTGGAGTTGGCCTGCGCGGCGTATCGAAGATAGCCGCGCCCTAAAATTATTTGTTCGGAATCAGGATATCGCGGATGACTGGCATGTGCTGCATGTTCGTGTACCCTGAATCCTTGGGTTCGCACGGGGGGATATAACTGAGCTCGCTTTGGCTTCCCATATAGGTTTCTGCATAGACGCGCGTGTCAAATACATGGCCGTGCGGATAAGCATCAGATCCGGTATGCGCGCCGATTTCCACGGGAATTTCAAGCGTCTGAAGGTCTTTGCTCATCAAAAGCCAGTCGAGCGGGGAGCCGCGCTTGGCGTTCGTGTTCGCATTGCCCTTCTGATCTTCGGGCCATTCACCGGATTTGACATGGAATATATTGTTGATCGGCTTGCTCTCGAGCACTGTTTCGCGTCCGTCTACGCCTTCCTTTGTATTGAAATCGCCACCGATCACGACATAATAATTGCCTTCTTTTTGTTTCTCGGCGATTTTTTCCATCAGCGGGTTATATTCTGTGGCATGTTTGTCTGTGTGAAGGTGCACGCTGACCGCGAGAAGGTCGCGATCTCCCGGAATGTCTATGACCGCCCATGTCCACTGCCGATCCTTATAGGCATCCACATAATACGGATTGCCATTCTGGGTCTTCTGATATTGCGGCTTCCATTCGCCTGTTTGAATAATCTCATAGCGCGAAATGATGCCGTTTGGCTTGGCGCCAGAGTCTGTGTCCGTGCCGCTGAATTCAGGCGTGACCGTGCCTCGATAATAATAGAATTCCGGGCCATAGACTGTGTCGACGAATTCTCGGAATGATTGATTGAATACTTTGAATTCCTGAATCATGACGATATCGGCCTGTGTCGCCTTCAGGATATTCTGACTGGCGGATGTGTCGTAGCTTTCCTTGGAGCCTGAAGACGCATTGGCCGTCATGAGGCGGATCTTGGTGCCTTGCGGCTTTTCGGGATCCGGCTGTGTAGGCTTGTCATTGTCATAGTTGATCAGCTGCAGGCTCAGCAGGAGGCCGCGATGATAAGCAGGGTCAGTGCCGGTGGCTTTGACATCGATCTGATAGGCGACATCGCCGTCCACGTCATGGTCATCCTGGCCGACGATTCGGACGGTCTGCGGGACATTGTAATTGGCGGCGGTAAACGTGAGCGCGGAGGGCTGCGGCTGGCCTTCGCTGGCATCAGAGGTTTCAACGGTCAGCGTCACATCTCCGGCAGGCGCGGTTTCGAGGGCAAATGATATCTCATAGCTGCCGCCGGCTTCTGTTGTGAACGCCGGCTCCGGGCGGTTGATGATAAACCCAGCCGGGGCGGGGTCTGGCGCTGTATCGTTGTCATAATTGACCAGAGAAACACTGAGCAATGTGCCATGATTGTAGGCAGGATCTGCACTTGCGGCCGTTACGGTGACGAGATAGGTCTTGTTGCCGTCCTGAATGTCGTCATCCTGCCCGATGATGCGGATGAGGTGCGGCGTGTTGTAATCCTGTGAATTGATGATGACCGTGCTCTGCTCGGGAAGGCCTTCGTTGGAATCGGATGTCGTGATCGTGAAAACGACATCAGCGAGCGGCGCGGATTTTAATGAAATGGAGAGTTCATAGGCACCGCCAGCTTCCGTCGTGTACGCCACATCGGGATACGTGATGGTGAAACCGCTTTCGACCTGGGGATTTGGCTTCTCTTCGGTACAGCCTGCAAAAAGCGTCGAAGCGAGCAGAAGCAAGAAGGCGTATTTGCGCATGAAACATCTCCGTAAGTTGAGACTTGGATTGAATGCTCAGGCTATTGATGCCGCGCATGCCGTCTGGACGCATGGCTTTTGCGTGTGCCCGTGACTGGCATTCTGTTGCGCGGAAAATGCTCAGGGAAGGATGATATCGCGGATGACCGGCATGTGCTGGAAATTGTTGCAGTCTCCGCCGCTGCAGCGGCTGCACATCGGCTCGGACTGGCATTTCCATGAGTCTGTCTCTTTGACCGGCGCGATGCTCTGCAGCTCCCCATGATCGGCATAGACACGGGAATCGAGCACATGCCCGTTCGGATAGCTGTGCGTGCCGATTTCGACTGGCACTTCATAAGTGTCCAGCGTTTTGTCGAACAGAAGCCAGTCATAGGGATCATCGCGCTCTGCGCTCGTGCAGGAATTCCCATCCTGATCGACAGGAAATTCGCCTGCATCGCAGATCTCCTTGCCGTCTTTGCCAACGGTGAAAATCGCATTCTTGTTGCCCAGTGTGGAGCGCACGCCGCCGCGATTTTTTGCATTAAAGTCGCCGCCAAGGACGACATAATAATTTCCCGCACCTGCAAGCGATTTGATCTTGTCGTGCAATGGGGAGAGCTCGCTGCCATAAGTGCTCGTGCCAAGATGGACGCTCACGGCGATGAGGTCTTTTGCGCCGGGAAGGTCTATGATCGCCCAGTCCCAGTTGCGGTTCGACTGTTTGTTTGACTTCCACGCACCCGAGGAAATAATCGGGTATTTCGAAATGATACCGTTCGGGATGCTTCCGCTGCCTCGATAATATTCATACGTTTTGCCGAATGCTGTATCGACCATGCTTCTGAAATCGGTATCCAGATCATTCTTATAGTTGAATTCTTGGATCATGACGATATCGGGCTGCATCGCCTGAAACATTCGGATTCCTTTGCCATCGTTATAATCTTGGTTGGAACCGGATGTCGTATTGGCGGCCATAAAGCGAATCCTTGTCTTGCCTGTCTGGCACTGCGGATCGTCTGGCGTCTGAGTGCAGTCGAGCGGCTTCTGGCACTGCGGATCGTCTGGCGTCTGAGTGCAGTCAAGCGGCTTCTGGCACTGCGGATCGTCTGGCGTCTGAGTGCAGTCAAGCGGCTTCTGGCACTGCGGATCGTCAGGCGTCTGAGTGCAGTCGAGCTGGACAGTGCCGTTGTCGATTACCGTGACCGTGACCAGTGTGGCGGGCTGCTCGTTCCAGACATTTTCAGGGCTGGCTGTTGAAAGCGAAAGCGTGACGATTTGCGCGTTATCTCTTGATTTGTCATCAATTGGGGTCAGCGTGAATTCGAAAAATTTGTCCCAGTCGTCGGGCGCGATTGCGATCTGTTCCGGGGTGACCAGAAATTCTGAGCTGTCATTTGTCGATGCGGTGACATAGACGTTCGCGATCGGGCGTGCGAGCAGGCGGATCTTGACTGTGCCCTGCAGGCCGTTTTCATAGAGAACGACATTGATCGGGTCGGCAAAAATACCGACATTTCCCGGGGTGTTCGGCGTGACATCGACGGGCGTGGGATCTTCGTGGCAGCCGCACAGCATGGCGGCCAAAATCATGGGGAGCAGAATCGGGCGACGCATAGCACTCTTGAATGGAAACCAGCCCTCCCCGTGAGGGCAACTTTTCCTAGCTATTCTTGAGTCTGAATGCCACAACTTTTTTTGTGTCTTTTTTTCTCAAAAGTTTTTGGGGCGGGCTATCGCTCGCCGCTTTGCGCCGGGCGATACGCCCTTGTGCGCGCGTCTATGCGCCTGTGTCAAGCGGGCATGCCCCGCTTGTCACGCGCATACGCCGCGCGAGGCTGCGCCGGAAACGGTGACGCGGCGTATCGCTTTGCGATAGCCGCGTCTGCGAGCCGTATGCGCCTTTGGCGTATAGGCTCGCGCGAAAAAAAAGGCTTTGGCGCATCGTATGCCGTCAGGTTCAGGGGCGCGCAAAAGAAAATGTCGGGCTTCAGCGCTCCTTGAGGGCTTCGCGGAACATGGCGATTTCATGGGCATACCCCGGAAGTTCATTCGGCGTTTCGAGGATAAACGGCAGATGTTTGAGTTTGGGATGTGTGACGACGCGCAGCAGTGCTTCGAACCCGATGTGGCCTTCGCCAATTTTGGCATGGCGGTCTTTGTGGGCAGCAAGCGGATTGAGCGAATCGTTGAGGTGTATGGCGTAGAGGTGAGTTAAGCCGATTTCTCGGTCAAAGGTTTCGAGAACATCGTCGAGATTTTGGACGATATCATAGCCTCCGTCCCAGATATGGCAGGTGTCGAGGCAGACGCCTAGATGCGAGGTGTCGGTCTGGCGCGCGATGATTTCTGCGACTTCAGAGAATGTGCGGCCGATTTCAGAGCCTTTGCCTGCCATGGTTTCGATGAGTACGCGCGATTGTCCCGCATGTGGCAGGACTTCGGAGAGAAATTCGGCGGTCAGTTCGATGCCTTTGGCTGCGCCCTGGCTGACATGCGATCCCGGGTGAAAATTGTAGTAATTTCCCGGGAGGTTGTTGAGGCGCTCGAGGTCTTCGATCATCGCGTCGCGTGCATAGATGCGCAGGTCGGGCTTGGCGGCGCAAGGATTGAAGACATAAGGCGCATGGGCGACGAGCGGCCCGAAATTGTGTGAAGCGAGTGTGGCGCGGCATTTTTCAATGTCTTTCTCGCTGAGTGCCTTCAGGGCGCCGCCGCGTGGGTTTCGGAGGAAAAATGCAAAGGTGTTGGCGCCGATATCGACTGCATCCTGGGCGGCAGCCGCATAGCCTTTGGATATAGAAAGATGGCATCCGAGTGTGAGCATGAAGAGACCTGTAGAAAAAAACGCGCCGATGCTCTGTGTGACTGGTTTGCGCCAGAGCATGGCGGAGGCTGGCTGATTGAAGGCGCTGTCATTTGAGGGAGAGGTGACGAAGCGCGCGGTAAGTCTCGTTGTCATCGAGAATGTGCCGGTGCTCGATGGTCTTGGCTTTCTTAAAGCACGGCTCCAGCGTTTCCTGCAGGAATTTGTCGCCATGGTCATGCATGAAAAGCGTGACTTCGAGCGTCTTGTCTTCGCGCGAGAGGATGGCTTCGCGAAGCGTCTGGTCGATGGCCTTGTCGTCACAGATCGGGGCGGTCGCCAGATCTGGGAGCTCTTCTGAGCCATTCTTCACAAGGGACGAGCCTGGAATGTCTGTGAGTTTTGGCATCTTGCTGCGGTCGGGGAAGATATAAGAAACCGTCCTCGCCTGGAGAAAATCGCTGACAGCCTTGAGCTTCCGGTTGAGATGCGGGATGAGCTCTTTGGCTTGGATCGCTTCATACAGATGATAGGCAGCAATCTTCATGAACGCGCGGGTTGTCGTATCGGGATATTTGGCTTGAAATGCTTCGAACTGCTTTCTGAATGTCGCGAGGATATCGTCTACATATTTGGGATCAACCGTATCCCAAGGTTCGACGACCGAGAATGCCAGGGCGCGCGGTATCAGGCCGATGGGAAGCAGGCGCGCGAAGAGAATGTCGCCTGCGTGAGGCATCTCCGAAAACGATACGAATGCCGGCTGGATGCTCGGATTTGTCAGGCTCTGCAGAACCGCAAAACCGAGAAGCGCGCGTTCGACTCGGTACAGGTCAAAATGAGACGCCTTGAGGTAGTCCATTCCTTGGAATTTGTTCGCATCCAGCTGAAAAGCTGTGTGAATCTCCGACTGCTTGTGCCCGAGAAAGAAAGGATAGTCGTGCGAGAGCGCGCTGTAAAAAAATTCGAGATCCAGCGGGTTTGCGTTGGAAAATGAACCCTGCTGGAAAGCATAATTTCTGAGCTGATTGTAAGTTTCGGCAAGCTCAGGCTTCAGAAAGAACGAGCGTGTCGCGTTGATGATATGCGTATAATGAAAGCGAGAGAGCGACGCCTGCGGGAACGTATCGCTCCAGTTGGCGTCGATCGGGTACTGTGCAAGCTCACAGCAAGGCCATGGCATGAAGTCGTTAGATGCCATGATCAGGTCTCATTCGGACGGACGGCATATTTGGAGACATAGCATGCGTCCTCCCCAAGCTCTTCTTCAATGCGGAGAAGCTGGTTGAATTTGGCGATTCTCTCAGACCCTGACATGCCGCCTGTCTTGAGGAGGCGGCTGTTTGTGGCGACGCTCAGGTCGGCGATAAAGGTGTCTTCCGTTTCGCCAGATCGGTGGCTGATCATGGTCGTGAAGCCGTTTCTCTGGGCAGTGCGGATTGCGTCAAGCGTTTCGGTGAGTGTGCCGATCTGGTTCGGCTTGATCACGATGCCGTTGGCAGCGCGCATCTCGATGCCTTTTTGCAGGAGTTTGGCATTTGTCACGAACAGATCATCGCCGATGACATGGATGTTGCGGTGTTTCTTGGTAAAGGCTTTCCAGGCATTCCAGTCGTTCTGGTCAAATGCATCTTCAATCGCAAAGATGGGGTATTGTTTGAGAATCTCGTCATAATAAGTGGCGAGATCGTTGCTGTTGAGGTTGAGATTTTCGCCGCGAAGCTCGTAGGTTTTGGCATCCGGGCAGTAAAATTCGCTCGCAGCACAGTCGAGGGAAATCAGAAAATCTTCCCCGGGCCTGTATCCGGCTTTGCTGATGGCGGCCATGATGAGGTCAAGCGCATCTTTTGAGGAGGAGATGTCCGGGGCAAATCCGCCTTCTTCGACAACGGATGTAGAGAGGTTTTTCTCATGAAGGATCAGGCGCATCGCGTGATAGACTTCGCTTGAGGCGCGAATCGCTTCGGAAAATGTCTCCAGGCCGACTGGGGCAATCGCGAATTCTTGGATGTCGAGGTTGTTGTCGACATGCATGCCGCCATTGATGATATTGCAGAGCGGAACAGGAAGGCTGTTTGCCTGAACACCGCCAAGATAGCGATAGAGCGGCAACTCAAGGCTGTTTGCAGCCGATTTGGCTACAGCCAGAGAGACTGCAAGAATTGAGTTTGCGCCAAGCATCGCCTTGTTTTCAGTATCATCGAGGTGGCACATCATGCGGTCGACGAGATCTTGCGCTGTGGCATCGATGCCGCTGATTTCGGGCGTGATGATATCACGAATGCCATTGATCGCTTTCAGCACGCCTTTGCCGCCATAACGCTTGATGTCTTTATCGCGGAGCTCTATGGCTTCGTGAATCCCTGTCGAGGCTCCGGAGGGGACACTGGCGCGACCGTGCACGCCATCGGCAAGGGATACATCTACTTCGATGGTCGGATTGCCTCGGGAATCAAGTATCTCTCGCGCGAAAACATCAATAATCTCTGTCATTTCAAAACCTCTGTTGAATGTCGGTCTGTCTGCTCCAAATACAAGCACGACGCTCGTTATAATACCGACTTTCTCAAACTGACAATGCCATTTGTGTAAGAATTCATGATCTGCCTTGAGGACCGGTCGGTTTCTGAATGATCAAAATGACCTGGTACGAACGAATTTAAATCACTTGATGCATTAAAGTCCCTCTCTCCAATGGGGAATTTAGAACTCTGGGCCTGTGAAAGCCATTTGAATTCTCTCATACCGGGGAAAATCCTGCGTTTGCGTTGATGTCTGAGTCATGACTGAAGACTGATGGGCCGATTTGAGCAGCTCCTCTATCCCTTCGGCATTGGGCTGCGCTAGCTCAGCTCAAGCGGAGACACATCGCTCGATACGAGCTTGAAGCCTGTTTCATACCAGGACTCTCCGGCTTCATTGAGCATGAATACTTTGGGGGTGGTATGGGCGGCCGAGATGTAGACTGTCATTTGCCAGGGCTCGCAGAAATATGTCCGCTGAAGCATCAGGTCTTCGAGTACAGGCTGACGGGGTTCCGGGGACAGAATGACCTGCCCGAGGATGAGATGCTGGCCGCGCGGGGTCTTGAAGTCGCGTATCCGGCGGAGATAGCTTGCATAGTCCAGCGCATTGGCCGTCGGATAGATGTCGCGAAATGCGACAACTTCCAGATAGTTCGGGATATTGAGCCCCAACGGGAAACTGTTCGTTTTCTGCGCTTCGAGCAAATTTTGTGCGGCTGTTTCAGGCAATAGAAATGCATTTCCCAAAAGAATGCCGCGTGCTTCATGCTTTTGGGCATGAAAAATCAATTCTTCGAGGACATCGGCAAAAAAATATGCATTCGGGCCGATAGGATTCGGCTTCCCGTATTCGGTGATGCGTATGCCGTTTTCGGCGGCGATGGGTTGCTTGGGGGTAAAAATCATAAAAAATCTTTATTTTGCAGGCGTGCACAGCTTGAGGAGCACGCGCGAGAGCACATGGAGAGGGGGGACAGGCTTGGATTTCATCGACTTGTCTGCGTCATAGATGTCGGAATGCAACTGATAGAGTTCGGTAAGGCTGTAGTTCCGGATAGCTTCCTGATATTCTTTGAGCGCATAGTCTGAAGAGAGGTGCATGGCGCGCTTGATTTCGTCGTTTGACAGGTGTTGTGCCAGTGCGAGTTTCAAGAGGATCATCATGCGGACATGTCTTGCGAGCACGATGTTGATGCCGATGGGTTCCTGTTTTTGGTCGATGAGGACGCGGAGCGCTTGCAATGCGGCTGGAATGTTGCGTTTGGTGACGGCTTTGGTGAGTTCATAGACATTCCGTTCGCGCGTATCAATGACGTGTTCCTCAACGAGTTCGGGCGTGATTGTCTGTCCCTCTGGCACCGCAAGCGAAAGCTTTTCGAGCGCGCGCGTGAGGAGCGCGCGATTTGGGCCGATGCTGCTCACGAGGACATCGATTGCTTCAGGGCTCAGCTTGAGCTTTTGGGCGGATGCGCGCAGAAAACTTGCAGCCGTGTATTCAGTAAGCGGAGGGCAGGCGACTGCATAGGATGCATTCAGAAGCGTTTTCCATGACTTTTTTCGGCCATCGATTGCTGTGGCTGTCAGGACGAGATGCGCTTTTGCAGGTGATTGTGCATAGTCGGTGAGTTTTTGAAGATCCGCTTCATTGAGTTTGTCGATATATTGATAGATGACGACTTTCGGACCGCCAAACATGGAAAATGTCCGAACGGCATCGATGACTTTTTGGGCTTCAGTGTCGCTGGCGCGATAATTTTCCCAGCTGAGCGGGTCTGGGGCTTTGCCTTTGAAACGCTTTGCCGCGACCGCTTCAATGAGTTTGTTCAGTACAAATGTGTCTTCGCCGTAAAACAGATAGACACGCTCGAGCGGGTCTGGCCCTGCGAGATGCTTAAAAGCCTTCGGCGATTCATCGGTCACTTGTTTGGACATGGCAATTTGAGAAATCTCCAGCGTGCCTTCAGGCGAGCGACGTATGAAGACGTGGCTGCCTGTCATGAAATACTGGCAATGAATATAGACGGAAAAGCCCCATATTCGCAAGTGTTTGGGAATATGGGGCAGGCGCATGTCAGATCGGATCGGATCTTTCGGAAAGTGCGATGATGTCAGGAATGAGCCTTAGGCTTCTTCGGATGCTTCGGAATCGGTGTCTTCGTCGGCGTGATGCGCGGAGAGGAACTCATCGAGCATCGGCAAGTTTTTGGCTTCGCGGATGCGGTTTTCGATGGCCGTGCGGATGGCGGGGTTTGCCGCGAGGAAGTCTTTGCAGGCTTCACGGCCATTGCCAAGGCGTTCGCCCTCGAAGGAATACCAAGCGCCGGATTTATCCACGACGTTGAGCGCTGCGCCGAGGTCGAGCAGGTCGCCTTCGCGGTTGATGCCCTGTCCGTAAATGATGTCCACTTCGACTTCGCGGAATGGGGGCGCCATCTTGTTTTTGACGATCTTGATGCGCGTGCGCTGCCCGACGACATCCTGGCCATTTTTGATCAGACTCACCTTGCGGACATCGAGGCGGACGGACGAATAGAACTTGAGAGCCTGGCCGCCAGGCGTCGTCTCGGGATTGCCAAACATGATTCCGACTTTCGTGCGAAGCTGGTTGATGAACACGAGCGCGGTCTTGCTCTTGTCTGCGCTTGCTGTCAGCTTGCGGAGCGCCTGGCTCATCAGACGCGCCTGAAGTCCCACGTGGGCATCGCCCATGTCGCCTTCGAGTTCGGCGCGCGGCACAAGCGCAGCCACGGAGTCGATCACGATGATATCGACTGAATTGGAACGCACAAGCATATCCGCAATCTCAAGCGCCTGCTCCCCGCAGTCCGGCTGGCAGATCAGCAGATTCTCAATATCCACGCCCATGCGCTTCGCATACTGAACATCCAGAGCATGTTCAGCATCGATAAACGCTGCGACACCGCCTGACTTCTGGCATTCCGCGACTGCATGCAGCGCGACTGTCGTTTTGCCGCTCGCTTCGGGGCCGTAAATCTCGATCACTCGGCCGCGCGGGAAACCGCCGATGCCAAGCGCAAGGTCAAGTCCGATCGAACCGCTCGATATCGTCGGGATCGAAATCTGCTCCACACTCCCGAGACGCATGATCGAGCCTTTGCCGAACTGCTTCTCGATCGCGCTGATCGCCTGTTCAATCGCTCTGTCCTTCTCACTCTGCACGTTCTTTTCTTTCGCTTCTTTTGCCATCGCTCTTTTCCTTTTCGCTAAGACCAGAATTATCACTGGTGTGCTTATGAATACTGAACAACATTTTACATGTCAAGTTTTTTTTGACGGCGCCGCAATCACTCCCTTTTCTTATATGAGGCAATCTCTCGAAAAATATCCCTAAAAATAAACGCCCAATCACTTTTTTTGAAAATAAAGCGAGCATCAGCGCTCAGGCTGCTGCTTTTCGTCGCGCCTGGGTTCCTGGTCGCGTTTCTGCACTTTGCTCAAATCGCGCGCAGGACGTGTCCACGACTGCGTCGATTGGGGGCTTTTCATCAGTTTGAAATCCGTAAAATCCGTGTTCATATAAGCTAAAATATCAAAGATCTGGAATTTGGTCAGACGCCTCCTGAAGGCGGGCATCGTCTTCAGGCCATAGCTGATGATGTAATAATCGCTCTCTGCATCGGATTCCGTCACACGATTGCTGAGAATATCGGGGGCCTTGCCTTTGCCATGGCATTGGTCGCAGTAACGGTCGAACAGGAGGCTCCCGACATACTTGTTCGGATTGGGTTCACGCATGGTGAACTGTGCATCCAGAAGGCCTTGCGCGCCGAGGTTCGCGCTGTAGCTCATCTCTTGGGCGGCTTTTGCGAGCTGCCTGCTTCTGCGGAGCTTTTCCGCATTGCGCTCCGAGACGCTTGAACAACTGAACAAAAAACAGCTGATCAAAAACAGGCACAAAGCTGTTATCGCTGTCGGGCTCTGATGCATGGTGTGTTGCCTGGACTTACTGAATGTTGGCAGCCTGCTCGCGGATCGATTCGAGCTTTGTGCGTATTTCTATTGTCTGGCTGGTCAGGATCGTGTCTCGGCTCTTCGAGGCCATCGTCGTCGCTTCACGGTTCAGCTCCTGGAGATAGAAGTCCACCTTCTTGCCGATGCAGGTCAGCGGGTCAGACGGGGAGAGCACGAGAATGCGCAGCGCGGAAAGATGCGTCGCGATGCGCGTCAGTTCCTCTGTCACGTCGAGCTTGTCCGCTAGAATTGCCACTTCGGTCGCAAGGCGCACGGGATCGAGCTCGATGTGCTCATACGAGAGCGTCGCAAGGCGCTCATGTACCTGTGCTTGATATTCGGTCAGGCGTTCCGGCGCGCGCGTGAGCGCAGCCTGACGGCACGTGTCGATCTCGTCGAGCGCGTTCAGCATATAGGCTTCGAGCGCCTTGCCTTCGGCCCTGCGCGCCTTCGTCAGAATCTCAAGCGCTTGGCGCGCCGTCTCAAGAACGCCCTCATAAAAATGATTGCTCATGATCGGGGCCTGATCGAGCTCCCAGACGTCTTTCTGACCAAGACAGAACTCATAGCATTTATTGTTCGACCATGTGTCGCCAAACAAAGATTTCAGCGCCGCGACGCGCGCTTCCAGAAGCGCGGAGTTCAGGCCCGCGCGCACTGTCTTAGGGTCGCCGATAATCACGGTCACATCGACGCGGCCGCGGGCGACATACTGGCGGATCAGCTTCTGGAAGAGCAGCTCCAGCTGACCCGGCATGCTCGGAAACGTGATGTGGATGTCTAACCCCCGGTGATTGAGCGTCTTTACCTGGACCTCTACATCGATATTCTCAATCTGATTGCGGGCTGATCCGAACCCTGTCATGCTGTATGCCATTGATATACTCCCTTGCTTTCTATTGTTGTAGACATTGGTGAAACTGTCAAAATGCCTCAAGGCTCCGCGAGGTCAAAATGGTTTCATTAAATATAGCCTGCACAATCATTTGCACTAAAAAACCTCCCCGCTCAGGGGAGGTCGTTCTATTCTGATGGCTGAATCAGCGTTTGAACGCGATGTCCAGCTGCTTCCTGAGCTCGATGTAATCTTCGCTGAGCGCCCACATCAGCAGCGAGCCTATGCGCTCGATGAGCGGTCGCATGCTGATCGGTTTTGACTCTTCCTTGAGCATGTTTTCGATAATCGACAGGTCGTCGCTGAAAAGAAGTCCGACGCGGTTGCCGAGGTCTTCGACGGATTCGATGAACAGGCGGACGTTCAGCGTCATATTGCGCTTCGTGATGTCCTGGATGCGCGCGATGATGATGTTGCGCTCCGCTTCCGTCAGCTTCTGGTCGAGGCGTTTCGATATTTCCTGCTGTGTCTCGTTGAGCGAGATGTTCAGCGCAGGACAGATCGTTTTGAAGATGGCTTCGACGATCTGCTGCAGGCCCTGGAAACCGCAGTACTGAAGCATGTAATATTCGGATCTCAGAAGCATCAGTGACTTTGCTGTCGCAAATGCGATTTCCTGCGGCGTGCGACGCGTCAGGAAGTTCGAATGGACGAGAAGCGACCTGGAGTCCTGGTAGGCATTCGTGATGCCGCTGATCTCGCAGCGATAGAGCAGCGGGATCTCCGCATAGTTCAAGGCTTTCGCTGTATTGCGGAAGATATTGACGAACATGCTGTTCGCATTCGTGTCGATGCGCGCTTCTTTCTCATGGATTTTGTAATCCGAAAGTTTGTTCTCGAACAGGTGAGTGATGTGAGGCGTGCAGATCTGGAGGATACGCACGAGCGAAAGATCCAGTGTCTTGGGAAGGATCAGGCGCCACAGGTCATCCGGGATGCGGCTGTTGATCGCCGGCAGGTCGTTGTCCGCGAAGTTGGCGACAATCTGTTTGCCTTCCGCATCTGTGAGATTGAGCACATCCAGGACTCGATAGATGCATACGGATTCGTCGAGCTTTTCCAGGCGCGTGTAACATTTCGCGAGCGCGGTGACTGCCTCCAGGACGTCAGGTGCGATGCGCAGCACTTCGCGGTTTTCACGGATCGCGTCCTCAAGCGTGTCATCCGACTGCATATAGAGCTTCGAGAGCATGAGATGCGGATCCTTGTCGTTCGGATACAGCTTGCTCAGATCGCGATAGACCTCGATCGCGCCCTTGATGTCGTTGCGGGAGAGACGGATCTCCCCGAGGCGCTTGTACAGCTTGTTGATGCCCTTGTTGATATCGTTCGCTTTCATGCGTTCGATCATGCGGGAGATGTTCGCGTCTTCGGCATCCAGGTCGTTCTGTTCCTGAAGCATCGAGATCATCTTGTTGAACACGGGCATCTGGTCGGGGCGGATGTCGAGAATCTCGTTGAAGACCTGGATGGTGCGCTTCGTATTGCCGAGTTCCTTGAATATCCATGCGATCTGGACGAGGTATTTGCATTTCTCATCGTCCTCGCGGGTGATCTTGACAAGGCGGTAGAGCGTGTCGAGCGCGCGTTCCCAGTCCTTGTTGTGACCGGCAATGACGACGATGTGCTGGAGCGCCGCGCGGCTTTCCGCGCATTCCGCAAGCGCTTCCTCATACATCATGAGCGCCTGGGCCTCGTCGTTCTTGCGCGTGTAGTCGTCGCCGATGCTCACGAGCACTGCCGCGCGGCTTTCCGGCGTCGTCAGCGTCTCGAGCATTTTTTCGCGTGACTTGATGATCGCCTGTTCGTCACCGCTTTCTTCCGAGACTTTCAGCAGCGCATTGATCAGCGCCATCTCCCCAGGTTTCGCGATCAGGCCTTTCTCATAACAATCGCGCGCAAGCATCAGGTCGCCCTTCGCGGCATGCACGTCGCCAAGCGCCTTGTACAGGCGCATCACTGCCGTCGGCTTGAGCGTGTCGCGGTGGAATACCAGAAGGGTCATCAGACGGCTCGTGTCCATCTCTTCGGGCGCTTTCTTCAGCTCTTCCTCGACGAGGACTTCGAGCGTTTCGAGGTCACGCGCGTCATAGCTGTAGGCCTGCTCGTACGCCAGATGCGCCTCTGACATCTGATTCTGTTCGCGATAAAGCGTCCCCAATGTCCTGTACACAAACAGATTTTCAGAAGCGCTTCTCGTGCTGTCTTCTTCTTTGACCAGCGGTAACAGAAGCGCCTGAAGCTTGCTGAGATCGCCTGATTCCAGTGCAATTTTGGAAAGTTTCTCTATCTCTGAAATATTCTGCTCGTTCATTACCTGCTCCCTGCTTGTGCTGATAAGGCGTTATGGCCCGCGTTCCAAAACCGATATGTTCTACGCATTGTGCGCATTTTCGTAAAGTCAAAATTTCGGGGTTTCGGAAATTGGGGCGTGGCGTCGGCTGCTGTATATGGCTTTGACAATGTGCATCTGTATCGTATCTGGGGCCGCTTTCGGCTGCGCCGATACGCGTCCCTCGCGAGCCTATGGCTTTCGCCATACGGCTCTCCACTTTTCCCGGGGGTGCGCCCTCCGGGCTTACCCCGGGCTAAGTTCAATCGCCCCTTCGGGGCGATTGTGATGCGCTCGGTTTGGGGGTGACACCGTTATTCATAGATACACCAGTAGAATATAGTCCCAAAACACAGCCACCCCAAAACACAGCCACCCCAAAACACAGCCACCCCAAAACACAGCCACCCCAAAACACAGCCACCCCAAAACACAGCCACCCCAAAACACAGCCAAAATATCGCCTTTCTTTAGGAAGGGGGTGTGGGGGAAACCCTTTCTTTTGGCACAAAAGAAAG